>DAHUYL010000011.1 GCA_027315255.1 Solirubrobacterales bacterium
TGACGCCGGATCCGGCGCTACGACACGCGGAGATCCTCGACTGCGCAAGGCGGGTCCACCAGATCGATCAGCTCGGGGTCGCCCGTCAGGAGCGTCAGCCCGTGGGCGGCGGCCGTCACAGCGGCGAAGCAGTCCGCCAGCGCGATTGGCGCGCGTGCCTTCAGCCGGGCCGCGTCGATCATGCGGACGGTCCCGGGCAGCTCCGCCTGAAGCGATGCCCGCAGCGACTTCAGCACCTCGTCGGCGTCGTCGCGTCCGTGGTCGCGCTCGACGCGGTAATAGACCTCGATCAAGTTGATCCAGCTGATCACCGGACGCGTCGCGAGCACCCGATTGACGCGTGACAGCGCCGGCTCCTCGCCGTCGAGCCACGACAGCACAGCCCAGGAATCCAGGCAGACGCTCATCGAGGCTCGCGAGCGCGGTCCTCGAGCAGCCGAGCAGCCATGCCGCTCAACGCGAACCGGCCACCAAGCCGCGCCGGCCGACGCCGTGCGACGAGCACGATCTCGTCGTCGCGGAGCTCAACCTCGACCTCGTCCCCGGGGCGCAGCTGCACGCGGTCGCGAATCGCCTTCGGGATCACAACCTGACCCTTGGTGCCGACCCTCGAAGTCATACCAGCGCAGTATAACTCTGATACCGGCATAACCTGGTCCGCGTGTCTCGCTCGCCAACGCGCGATGCATCACCGGGCCGCCAGCGCCAGCGTCGCCGGCGTCAGCTGGCCGCGGCCAGCGGCCAGTCGAGCTGCGCAGCGAGCTGAGCGGGACCGAGCTCGATCAGCCCGCTGCGCTCGACAGGCCGGTAGCCCCCCGCCTCGAGCGCCCGCCAGTCAACCCCTCGCGCCGACGGGTCGACGATCAGCAGCTCACCGACACCGTGCTCGGCGTAGAAGTCGAGCTTGCCGAAGGTGTCGTCCTCGGGCGAGCGGATCTCGACGACAAGCGCGACGGTCTCCTGCCACTGCGGCCGGGCGTCGCCCGGCCGCTGCAGCGCGAGGTCTGGCACGCGGTTGTCGTCCTTGTCGCCGATTCCGATCGTGCCCAGCAGGTCGAGTCCGGCGACATCGGCGAGTGGACCGAGCAGGCGGTGCAGTCGGCTCGCGAGCCGCTCGTGCTCGCGGCTGGGTGGGGGCATCATGTGCAGCACACCCTCCCACACCTCGTCCCAACGGTCGAGGCCGAGCCGACGGCGCTGCTCGAGCAGCTCCTCGAACTTCCCCGGGGCCGGGTCGATCACGAGCGTCGGCATGCAGCCCAAGCGTACCGCCGAGCCACCGGAGCCGATCGCGCTTGATCGCCTCGCGGAACCGGCTCACGGTTGAACCCACGGGAGGCTCGTCCGCGCGCCGACCTCGGCCCGCAGGGTCACCGGACCCGCGCCGGGGACGTGCACGACGAACGTGCCGCCCCGAGCCACGAACCGGCTCGCCAGCGGCTTCCACGCGCCGCCCGCCAGGCGCTCGATCACCACCCGACCACTCGCCGGCGAGCGCCCCCACACGCTCAGCTCACCCGGAGCTGAGCGTGTGGCGACCAGCGGGAACGCGAACGCCTGAGCGAGCGGCGCCTTGATCCGTCCGTTGAGGTAGTAGACCCCGGACTGGCTCGTCGTGCTGTAGCTCGGAACGGGCGCCTCGTCGACCGTCGGCGCCGGCCGCTCCCCCGCCCGCCGGAGCGCTCACCCGCGGCGCGGCGTCACGCGCCGCGCAACCCGCGCCGCCTCACGACGGCGATCAGCACGATCACGATGGCCCCGAGCACGAGCGCCGGCAACAGGATGCCGAGCCCGCCGCCGACCTCGTGTCCGGTCGCCGCCGACAGCACCTCGCCGACGGGCGAGCGGCCCGACACCGGTGGGGCGCCGTCGATCCCCGACGCGATCGTGGAGCCTGCGCCGGAGCCCCTTCCGGGGGAGGCGCCGCTCCGCCCGCGGCGCTTACCGTGCCCGCGCGGCGCTCGCCCTGAACTGGCGACTGGGAGCGGGATCGAAGTCGCCGCAACGACCGACTCGAGCGTCCTCCCCGGCGCCCCGAGCTGGTCGAGCCGGCGCCGCTGGCCCGCGCTCAGCACGGTCGGCTTGGCGCCGGTGCGCGGCGGCGCTGCGCCGCCGGCGCTCGGAACGACCTCCAGATACTGGCTGAGCGCCGAGTTCCCCGGCGGCGCCAGGTACTTCGGATGGCCCGGCCGAGCAGCCGCCTGCGCGGCCGACGCACCGACAGCGCCCGCGGCCGCGCACGCGACGCACACGGCCAGCGCGAGCTCTCGCAACAGGCGTCTCACCGCGTCATATACGACCACGCGCTTCCCGCGCTGACGTACTCGCGCCCGGGTTCGACCAGACTCCGTCCGACTTGCGTCCGGTCAGACGTAAGGTTGGTAGTCTGGCAGGCGCAAGTGAAGTAGTCTGACAGACGTCTCCATGGTAGTCTCCTAGGCGAATCAGATTGCTCGAAGTCAATCCGTTCATCTACTCGCATCCGCTCGCTCCGGAGGACATCATCGATCGCGACGAGGAGACCGAGACGCTGATGCAGAACGCGCTCGGCGGACACTACGTGCGCCTGTTCGCGCCGCGCAAGTACGGCAAGACGAGCCTGCTGAGGCGGGTCCTGCGCATCGGCGAGCAGACCGAGGGTCTGATCCCGATCCTGGTCGATCTGTACCGGGTCTCGTCGGTCGCCGACGTCGCGATCCGCTTCGAGCGCGCGTACTCCAGACAGCTCAAGGGCAAGCTGCGCAACGCAATCGAGGACTTCATGCAGAAGACCGGCATGGGACTGTCGCTCGGCGCGTTCGGGATCAGCGCCAAGCTGCAGCTGGGCGCGCAGATCGATCCGCTGCCCGCGCTGCACGCCCTGCTCGACCTGCCGTTGCGCCTGGAGGAGGGCGGCGGCTACCGTGCGCTGATCGCCCTGGACGAATTCCAGGACGTCGACAAGGTCCCTGGCCTCGACGGCCTGATCCGCAGCCACATCCAGTTCCAGGGCGAGGTCGCCTCCTACGTCTTCGCGGGCTCGGAGCCGGGCATGATGCGCCAGCTGTTCGAGCGCAAGGACCGCCCGCTGTACGGATCGGCCGTTCCGGTCAGGCTCGGCCGCCTGACCGACTCCGACATCGCCGCCTATGTCAGCGAGCGCTTCGTCACCACCGGCCGCTCGGCCGGCGAGGCGATCGGGCCGCTCGTGGCGGCGGCTCGCGGGCACCCGCAGCGCGCGATGCTGCTCGCCCATCGCCTGTGGGCAGGCGTCGCCGAGGGAGAGCGCGCGACGCTCGAGCATTGGCGCCAGGCGGCAGCACAGGCGATGGCCGAGCTGGAGCCCGAGTTCGACGCCCAGTGGCGCGGATTCGACACATCCGAGCAGAAGACGATGCGCGCCCTGATCGCCGCGGACGGATCGCCCTACCGCGCAGCCGGGCTACGGCGCTTCGAGCTGACCAAGGACATGGTCCGCCGCGCCCTGCCGCGACTGCTCGATACCGGCGAGATCGAGAGGAGCGGCGGCCAGCACACGATCGTCGACCCCCTGTTCGCCGACTGGATCGCCGCGCTGAACGACGGCCAGCCACGCTTGACCGAGCGCTGAGCTGCCACAACGCGGCCGCGTCGTTGTGGCGGGCATCGCGGGCAGCCTATCTGAACGTCCGAACGCTTCCTCGAAGCATGCATGTGTTCATGATGCCATCATATATCATTGCGGTGTATGCGAGAGCTGATCGGCAGACGCGAAGAGGCGGCAGCGCTGCGCGATGCGGCGAGCTCGGTGCCGTCGCTCGTGGTCGTGATCGGGCGTCGACGCGTGGGCAAGAGCTTCCTGCTCGCCCATACGCTGACGGGCAGCAGGGTCGTCAGCTTTCAAGGAGACGAGCAGCCGGAGCGCCAGCAGCTGTCGTTGCTGGCCGACGAGGCGAGCCGCGTCCTGCTCGGCAGCGCGGGGTTTGCGTTTGAGTCGTGGGATCAGGCGCTGCGGTTGTTCGGCGAGCAGGCCGCACGAGAGCCCCTGACGCTGATCCTCGACGAGTTTCAGTGGATGAAGTCGGCTCAGCCGGCGCTTGACTCGATCATCCAGCGCCACTGGGACGCATGGGAGCGCCAGGGCGTGCAGATCACGCTGGTGCTCAGTGGAAGCGCGCTGACGTTGATGGAGGAGTTGCTTGAGGTGGGCGCCCCGCTGTTCGGCAGGGCAAGCCTCCGGCTGCGGATCAACCCGCTCGACTACCGCGAGGCGAGGCCATTCGCGGACAGTGATTCCCCGGTCGAGCTCTTGCGTCGATGGGCGGTACTTGGCGGCACGCCGCAGTACAACGTCTGGGGCGGACCCGGGCCTGTCGAGGAGATCATCCGCGAGCGGATCCTCGCGAAGGATGCGCCACTCTACGATGATCCCCACCATCTCCTGCGCGAGGGTGAGGGCATTCGCGACCCCGGGACCTACCTAGCGATCCTGCGCGTGGTCGCCCAGGGAGCGACGACGCACAACGAGATCGCGCAGCAAGCCGGCATCCCCACCGCAAACCTCGCTCGCAGGCTCGACCGACTCGAGGATCTCGGCTACGTCGTCTCCCGCTCTTCGCTGGAGCGCGACGGGAGCGGGAACAGGTCGACCTATCAGCTCTCGGACCCGTACTTCCGGTTCTGGTTTCGCTACGTGCTGCGCAACCGCAGCCGTCTCGAGAGCGGCCGCGTCGACGCAGTGTGCGCCGAGATCATGGTCGATCTGGACAACGTCATCGGGCCGGCGTTCGAACACTGCTGTCGCGTTTGGGTCGAGCGCTACGCGAGCGAGGAGCTCACGGGCGCCCCGCATGAAGTCGGCTCCTGGTGGGATCGCAGAGGCAGGGTCGAGATCGACATCGTCGGGGTGCGGGGGCACCGATACGTGCTCGTGGGCTCAGTCAAGTGGCGGCGTACCGCCGACGTCAGCGTCCTGGACGATCTCCTCGAGCAAAACGCTGCACTAGGGTCGGCGGCCCGGCAGGCGAAGCTCCTGATCATCGCCCGGGAGGGCTTCACCGACGCACTTGCACGACGAGCCGGGGACGAGGGCGTCACGCTTCTCACGGCACGCGACCTGTTCGCCTGAGCGTCCCGGGCGCGCGCAGTGAGATCCTCGCCTGCCGCGGCGAACCTGGCCCGCCGGGGCTCAGGACGAGGCCGCGGCGCCGGCCTCGATCAGCGCCTGCAAGCGCCCCGTCGGCAGCTGTGAGAGCTCGTCCCAGGTGCCCGCCTCGGCGACCCGACCGCGATCCAGGACGATGACCTGATCGGCCTCGCTGGCGGTCGACAGCCGGTGGGCGATGACAAGCATCGTCGTGCGGTCGCGCAGCCGCTGCAGCGCTGAGCGGATCGCCAGTTCGTTCTCGGTGTCGAGCGAGCTGGTCGCCTCGTCGAGGATCAGCAGGTCGGGGCCGCGCAGCAGCGCACGGGCGAGCGCGAGCCGCTGGCGCTCGCCGCCAGACAGGCGCAGGCCCCGGTCCCCGACGACGGTCTGAAGCCCGGCCGGCAGTTGCTCGACGAAGGCCGCGGCTGCCGCCGCCTCGAGCGCCTGCCACACCTCCGCCTCGGTCGCGTCCGGCCGCCCCCAGGCCAGGTTCGCCGCGATCGTGTCATGAAACAGGAACGGATCCTGGGGCACGAGCGCGACCGACGCGCGCCAGCCGAGCATCCGCTCGCCCGTCAGCGGCCGGCCGGCGACCAGGACGGTGCCGGCGGTCGGCTCGAGCAGCCCGGCGATCAGATCGGCGGCGGTCGTCTTGCCGGCGCCGGAGGGTCCGGCGAGCGCGACCATCGACCCGCGCGGGATCTCGAAGCTGACACCCGACAGCGCCTGGTTCTCGCCGGGCACGCGCCCCGGGTAGTGGAAGTGCACGTCCGCGAGCGCCACACCCTCGCCGATCCCGACGCGACGCGCAAGCGGGCGACGCTCCGGCGTGACCTCGCGTGCGCGCTCGCAGCTGTCGATCAGGCCGCGAATCTCGTCAAACGCGGGCAGCGCCTGCGCCACCTGCTGCAACTGGCTCTGGACGGAGGCCAGCTGGGAGACCACGCGCGTGAACACGAACACGACCACGATCAGCGAACCGAGCGCGACGTGCAGCCGACGCTGCGAGAGCTCGACGACCGCGGCGAGCATCGCCGCCGTCAGGGTCATCTGCACCGCCGTGGCGATCGCGCTCGCGCGCGCGAACCCGATCTGCGAGCCACGCGCGGCGGTGATCGCCTGCGAGAAGGATTCGACGTGATCGTCCTCGCGGCCGTAGGCCTTGGTCAGCTTCAGGGCGTCCAGGAACCCGGTCGTGAGCCCGAGCACGCCTCGGTTCTGGTCGATCAGCTCGCGCGCGAGGCGCCTGCTGCGGCGGACCAGCGGCCACACGAGCGCGATCAGCCCGATCCCGGCGAGCACCGCCAGGCCGGTGAGCACCGGCGAGATCCGGATCGACGCTGCGAGCTGCGCGCCGACCACGATCACCGCGACGAGCAGTTGCAGCGCGGCAAGTGTCCCCAGCCCGACCCAGCTCACGTTCGTGCTCAGCACCGCGAGGATGTCCGACTGACGAATCGTGAGCAGGTGGCGCCACTGAGCGTGGGCGATCGCGTCATACAGGCGCACGCGCAGCCGGTCGACGAACTCCAATCGGTAGCGAGTCGCCAGCACGCTCTGGTACGCGGACAGCCCCGCGGTCAGTGCGGTGACGGCAACGTATGCGGCGAGCACCGCGGCCAGCGTCGGCCGTACGCCGGCGCTCTGAAACGCGCCGTGCACGAAGCGCGCGACGCCGCTCGAGGATCGAACGCCGACCGCGGCGAGCAGCGGCACCAGCAACAGCACTCCGGCGGCCTGGCCGAGGCCAGCAGCCACCTGCACGGCGATCACCCACGCAAGTCGCCAGGGCCCTGTGGCGATCAACGCGCCGAGAAAGCCCCGCAGCCCCGCCCGTCGGGGCGCGTCAGTCACCGTGGCAGCAGGCATCGGTCCCCAGGGTCTGCACGATAGTCTGGGCGTGCTTGGAGCGCCTCCGTCCGTTCGCGAACCTGTTCTGCATGCAGGATCTGGATCGCGGCCGGCTCGGCCGACTCGACGCGGTCCTCGCCGGCACGCGGGAATTCGAGATCCTGCGCCCGTCCAGCAACTGGACCGTCGCGCTGGCGCCGCTGCCGGATGGAGTGCCAGAGCATCCGGATGTCCGCGACGCTGGACTGGTGTTCTGCGAAGGCGCGGAGCGCGCGACCGGTGGCAGCGCGGCGAGACGGCACTCGGCGTCGGACGTCGCGACGCTGGCCCTCGAAGCACCGCACCGGCTCGCCGAGCTCGACGGCGACTTCACATTCGTCGCGTTCGGACACGACGGCCAGGCGATCGCCGTGCGGTCCTGCGGTGGGCTCGTGCCGGTGTACCACTGGAGCGACGGGCAGCGGGTCGCGATCGGGACTCGTCTTGACTACTTCTTGCGGTTTCTTCCGACTCCGCCCGAGCTCGATCGGCTGGTCAACGGCATCTGGGTGACCGGGTGGGCGCTGTTGCCCGACGGCAGGACGTTTCTCGAGGGAGTTTCGCTCCTCGACCGTGGGCGCTACCTGCGCGTCGGCATCGACGGCAGGCTCGGGGTCGGTGCATATTGGGATCCGCGGCCGGCGATCGGTCAGCAGCTGCGTTGCGACCCAGAGCGACCCAGGCAGCTGCGCCGGCTGCTCGTCGACACGCTGACGCGCGACCTGGATCCCGGCGGGATGAATCTGCTGACGCTCAGCGGCGGCGTCGACTCGGCCTCGCTCGGTGCCCTGGCGGTCGGAACCCTGGGCATCCCACTGGCGGCGCTCACGTTCCTTCCACCAGATCCCGACGGCCGGCGCAGGGACGAGCGCTACGTCGACATCCTCGCGTCGCAATGTCGCTTCCAGCCGCACTGGCGCAGGCGGCTCGGCATCGAGGAACGAATCGAGCTGCTGCGCCGCCGGAACGTGGCGTGCTTCCAGGTCCCGCACCCGGTGCTGGCGGTTCTGCCGGAGCTCGTCGAGGAGCATCCGATCCGCGTGCTCGTCGGTGGGGAGTTCGCCGACGAGGTCGTGGGCACGTTCGCGCTGCTCGCAGACTGGGCCCGGCACACCTCAGTGCTCGGGCTGCTCCGAGGCGGCCCCAGCAGCTGGCCAACGGGCACGACCCGCGATCTCGCCCGCTGGGGCAAGCACCGTCTTCTGCGCGCACTCAGAAGGGTGCGCCTGCCGTTCCCTGATCAGCTCCCCCAGATCGTCCAAGCCGAGCTCCACGACGAGTATGCCGAATGGCACGACCGCCAGCACAGCTTCGCGCTCGCCGATCGCCGACCGCTGCGCCAGCTCGCGCTCAGCACCAGCCAGGACCCGTTCGTCGTGATGAACTGGGAGGCCACCAGCCCGCTCGGAGTCCGCCGCTCACTCCCGTTCTTCAACCGCGAGATCCTCGAGCTCGCGTTCGCCTGTCACCCGCAGGAGCAGATCGGACCGGGAACCAAGAAGCTGCTTCGCGCCGCCCTCCACGACGACGTGCCGGCGGAGAACCTGCGGCGCGAGGACAAGGGCACAAGCCCGTCCAAAGCGGTACAGCTGCCGTGGACCGAGGCGCTCGACGAGCAGCTCGCACGGATCGTCCGCCCTGACTGGTTTCCGCGGCCGCCTGCCCTGCTCGAGCAGTCCGATGCATGGCGGCTCGCGCTGCTCGCGCAGATCGCCGAAAGCCGCCACGACGCCGTCGCTGCGCGACCGCGCGGGATCGCGCTCACTTGACTGATCGATCGCCGCACCGCTAGCGTGCAACGGCTACAGAGCCAGGGACCGGAGGCCGAGATGGACGAGACGCTGGGCGGCGCGGATCACCGCAATGACGAGATCCAGCCCGACGACGGATACGAATCCCCGCAGCTTCAGCTGCTCGGGACGCTGCCGGAGCTCACGCGGGGCAGCACGACCCACGTCACCGACACGAGCGGCTTGGGCTCGCTACCTGGCCTCTGAATCGGGATCCGGCAGACGTCGCGCTTTCCCGGCGGCGCCCGCGACGACGTACCTCGTGCATGGCCTGACGATCGTCTCGGAGGTCCCGATCGACGCGCCCCGGGCCGAGCCGGGCCGGGAGCCGGGCGCCGGCGCCGGCGCCGAGCTGCAGATCCTGGCCGGCGAGGCGCGCGTTGTCCCCGAGGCACCCCCGGAGGGTGTGCGCGTGTCGGGGATCGAAACGCCGCAGCGCTCGACGTCGCTCACCCGCCGCGCCGATGGCAGCTACACCCTGCGGCTCCACGGCCACTGCGACTTCGAGATCGATGCCGGCGTCGAGGTCGTCCGCGTGCACCCCGATCCCCGAATCGACGACGAGTCCCCGCCATTGCTCCTCGGTGGCGCCGTATCGGTCGCGCTCGCACTCCGCGGGCACTGCGTCCTGCACGCCAGCGCCGTCCAGTACGGCGACGGCGCCGTCGCCTTCGTCGGAGCATCGGGCCAGGGAAGGACGACCGTCGCCGCCATCTGTTGCGCAGCCGGCGCGCGCCTCGTCAGCGACGATGTGCTTCGCGTGGAGCACGACAGCTCGATGGGCTGGTGCTTCCGCGGCGAATGCGCGCTGCGACTGCGCCCGGCCGCCGCCGGGCTCGCTGACGACCTCCCCGTCGGGTCGCGCCGGGCGACGGTCGACGGGCGCGAGGCGGTTGTGCTCGCGCCTGCCGCCCGCACACGACTGCCACTCGCGGCGATCGTCGCGCCGGTCCCCAACCGAGACACCCGCCAGGTCCGCGTTGAACGCCTACGAGGCGCCGACGCGGTCGTCGAACTCGTGCGACACCCTCGCTCGCTCGCGTCTCGGGATGCCGACACGATCCGTGACAACTTCGACCTGCTGACAACGCTCGCCGGCACGGTCCCGGTGCTGCGCGCGCAGGTGCCGTGGGGACCGCCGTTCGCTCCCGGCCTGGGCCGGCAGCTGCTCGAGCAGATCGAGTTCGCCGGGCGGCCCCGGTCCCGGCCGTGAGAGCGCGGCGCCCGAGCCGAGCGCCGCCACCCGTCAGGAGGCCAGCAGCCCGTTTCGCCGGCAGTCCTCCAGGAAGGCATCGACATCGCGTTCCGCGGACTGCGAATCGAGCGCGAAGCGCTCGGTCAGATGTCGCACGAGCGCGTCGCGGGTCGTGCCCCGGGCGAGGTCGTGCCACAGCACCGCCCCGCTCCCGTTGACGGCGAAATAGGTCGCGGCGTCGAGATCGAGCAGGACTATCTCCCCGTCCACCTCGCGCCATTCGATCCGCTCGCCGCGGAGACGGATCGGCGTGGCCACGTAGCGAGCCTAGCCGATGACCTCCGCCCCGAGCAGGTCGCGTTCCACCGAACCACTCCAGGACAGCAACGAGACGCCGGTCACCGACACGGCTTGAATCTACGCGGCCGGCGGCGGCGGAGCGATCCGTCCGCATCGCGCCGTAGTGTCCCGGCGCGATGGAGGCTGCCGCCGCGCTCGGCTACGAGTTCGACTCTTCCCAGGACCCTCTGGTCCGGGCGCTTTCAGCCCTCGACCTCGCCGATCCGGCGACGCTCGAGCTGAGCGCCTGCCTGCTGCTGGCGATGGTCCTCGGCTCCGACGCGCCCGACGCGGACGGGCGCAAGATGGTCATCGCGTGCGTCGAGGACCGGCGACAGGCCGGCGCCGGCCTGCTGGCCGCCTGGTCGCTGCTCGCCCCGCCCGCGCTGGCGGCGCTCGCACGCGCCGGACTCCAACGACTGCACGAGGCGGGCATCCGTCACCCCCGCGAGCAGGCGATCGGAGCGCTCGAGCCGGTCGAAGCGCGGCGTGCGGAGCTCCCCTGCGGCGAGCTGCTGCTGGCGAAGCTGCGCCGGCCCGGGGAGGCGCTGGTGCAGGTCGCGTGCGTGCTCGTCCCGCCCGACGACCGTGGCGACTGTCCGCCCGTCGGTTGCCTGACGATCCCCGGCGAGCCCGGCGATGCAGAGACGATGATGGAGCTGCGCGAGCTCGACCCGCAGCTGCTCGGCTTCACCCATCCCCGGCTGCGGCGCGGGCGCACGCGACGGGTCTCGCTCGAGCAGCTGAGCGCCCGGGTCGCCGCCGGGCTCGAGTCCGCGGTCGCAGCGGGCGTCGCGGTGCCGGCCCAGTTGGCGCTGCCACTGCCGCTGATCGCACGGGCGCTCACGGGCAGCCCCGACGGACTGCCGCGGTTGGCGGTCGACCTCGCGTCCGCCGGCGAGCCGCCACCGCTGGACGTCGGGTACCTCGACGACGCGGAGCGCCACCAGCTGATCGGCGAGCTGATCGAGGAGTTCGGCGAGTGGCTCAAATCCGAGGGGCTCGACCGCGGCGACCTGTGGGAGCACGGCGACTTCGTCGCCGGCAGCCTGCTCCAGTGGAAGCTGGAGTTCACCGGCGACACCCACCTCGGCCGCTGGATCCGGCTCGAGCTGCGCGACTACCTGCTCGACTACTTCCCGCGCAAGATCTCGAGCGACAACCACGACGCGCTGATCGCCGTGACCCCCGACTGCCTCGCTGCGTTCATGCGCTTCCTCGACGGCCGCGGCACGCTTGTGGGCGAGCCGCTTCCCGCCCTGCTGAAC
>DAHUYL010000018.1 GCA_027315255.1 Solirubrobacterales bacterium
GCGACGCGCTGCTCGCCAGGCTGGGGGCGCGGGTGTCCGCCGCCGTGCCCGCGGCCGGGGTGTTCCGGATGGGCGGCGACGAGTTCTGCGTGGTCGTGTCCGAGGCCGACGGCGGCGTCGACGCGGCGGCCCGCGCCGCCTCGTATCTCGAAGCGCGCGGCTCGAGCTTCGTCGTCGGCTGCTCCTACGGTCTCGTCCACGTCCCGAGCGAGGTGCAGGACGCGGACACCGCGATGATCCTCGCCGACGCGCGCATGTACGAGCAGAAGGGCGGGCGGCGGGCGAACGCCGCCAACGAGAGCCAGGGGGTGCTGCTGCGGGCGCTGGCCGAGCGCAACACCGAGCTCGGCGTACACAACGACGGCGTCGCCGACCTGGCCGAGCGGGTGGCCGGGGTGCTCGGGCTCGACCGCGCCGAGGTCGTCCGCGTCCGGCGCGCGGCCGAGCTGCACGACGTCGGCAAGCTGGCGATCCCCGACACGATCCTGAACAAGCCCGGACCGCTCGATCCGCAGGAGTGGGAGTTCATGCGCCAGCACACGCTCGTCGGCGAGCGGATCGTCGCGTCGGCCAGCTCGCTGCAGGAGGTGGCCCCGCTGGTGCGCTCCTCGCACGAGCGGTGGGATGGCGGCGGCTACCCGGATGGGCTCGCGGGCGAGCAGATCCCGCTCGGCGCGCGGATCGTCGCCGTCTGCGACGCTTTCGACGCGATGACCACGACGCGTCCGTACCGTGTGGCGGTGAGCGCCGAGGATGCGCTGGCCGAGCTCAAGCGCTGCGCCGGCACGCAGTTCGACCCGTCGGTCGTGTCCGCGTTCGAGCGCGCGCTGACGCTGCTGGCGCCGGACGCCGGCTCCGAGTCGGTCGCGGCTTGACTACCTCGGTCGCGCCGTTCGTCGATGTCGGCTGGCTGGCGGAGCACCGGGCGGAAGTGGTGGTGTCGGACGTCCGCTTCCACCTCGACGGCCGCTCGGGCCGCGCGGCGTTCGAGGCCGGCCGCATCCCGGGGGCGGTGTACGTCTCGCTCGAGGAGGTGCTGTCGGCGCCGGCGGGCGACGCTCGGGGCGGACGCCATCCGCTTCCGAGTCCTTCGGCGTTCGCCGCCGGGCTCGCGGCGGCGGGGATCGGCGACGGTGCGGTCGTCGTCGGTTGTGACGACCAGGGCGGCGGCGTCGCTGCCCGGCTCGTGTGGCTGCTGCGCGCGGTGGGCGTGGCGGCAGCGCTGCTCGACGGAGGCGTGCAGGCGTGGCCTTCCGGGGAGCTCGAGCGTGGCCCCGGGACGCTGACGGCCGGCGCTGCGTTCGCTCCGCGGCCGTGGCCGGCGGCAGCGCTGGCGTCGATCGAGGATGCCGCGTCCCCGGGCGCTGCGGTGCTGATCGACGGCCGCGACGGTGCCCGCTTCGGCGGCGGGCCCGACCCGGTCGACCCCCGCTCGGGCCACGTCCCGGGGGCGCGCAACGTCCCGGCGCGTGATCTGCTCGACCCCGACGGGCGGCTCGTGGCACGGGCGGAGTTGCGCGAGCGGTTCGCCGCTGCCGGGGTGGCGGCGGGGACGCCGGTGATCTCGTACTGCGGCTCGGGGGTGACCGCGTGCTTCAACCTGCTCGCACTCGAGCACGCAGGGCTCGGCGCCGGTCGGCTGTGGCCGGGGTCGTGGTCGGAGTGGTCGCGCGACCCGCGGCGGCCGCTCGAGACGTGATCGCCTGTCAGCGGCCGAGCGCCGCAGCCGCCACGGCCGCCTGGCCGTAGGAGATGCCGCCGTCGCCCGCCGGGAGCAACGTCGGGGTCAGGACGTGCAGCCCCTGGTGGCCGAGGCCGGCGGCGGTCGCCTCGAGCAGCCGGCGGTTCTGGAAGACCCCGCCCGACAGGACGACGAGCTGCGTGCGTGACGCCGCCTTGGTGCACGCCTCGACGACCGCTTCCGCGAGCCCGTTGTGAAAGCGCGCCGCGACCGTCGCGACGGCGACGCCGTTGTCGAGATCGGCCGTGATCGCTTCGATCGCCTCGCGCGGGTCGAGCTGCGGGATCGGGTAGGCGCCGCGCTCGGCCGGGTCGCACGCGGCCTCGAGCTCGATCGCGGCCTGGCCCTCGTAGCCGACCTGCGGCCGGATCCCGCACAGCGCGGCGACCGCGTCGAACAGCCGGCCGGCGCTGCTGGTCGCGGGCGAGTTGATGCCGGTCCGAGCGAGGTTCAGGATCTGGCGCCAGCGGTCGGGCGCGACCTGCCCGGCTCGCCGGCCGGGCAGGTCGGGATCTCCGTCGGTCGCGGCGTCGAGCCACGCGCACGCCATCCGCCACGGCTCGTGGATCGCGCGCTCGCCACCGGGCATCGGCACCGGGCGCAGCCACGCGACCCGCTCGAACGCCTGCGCACCGCCGACCAGGATCTCGCCGCCCCACACGGTCCCGTCGGTGCCGTAGCCGGTCCCGTCGAAGATCGCGCCGACCGCCCGGGTGTCGGGCGCGAAGCCGTGCTCGGCCAGGCACGCGGCGAGGTGGGCGTGGTGGTGCTGGACGGCGAGGTGCTCGACGCCCTGGCGGTCCTGTGCGTAGCACGTCGACAGGTAGTCCGGGTGGAGGTCGTGGGCGATCAGTTCCGGGATCACGTCGAACAGCCGCTCGAAATGCTCGACGCCGGTTGTGAACGAGGTGAGCGTCTCGTAGTTCTGGAGGTCGCCGATGTGGTGCGAGACCCAGGCCCGCTCGCCGCGCGCCAGGCAGAAGGTGTGCTTCAGCTCGGCGCCGCAGGCGAGCAGCGGCTTCGCTGCGCCGCCCGGGAGCGACAGCGACGCCGGCACGTACCCGCGTGAGCGGCGGATGAACTGCCGGGTGGCTTGGTGGTTGTCTGCGAGGCGGACGGCGCGCACGACGGAGTCGTCGGTGCGGGTCTCGATCGGCCGGTCGTGGACCAGCAGCAGGTCCGCGATCGGCTCGAGGCGCGCGGTCGCGTCTGCGTCGCGGAAGGCGATCGGCTCGTCGGAGCGGTTGCCGCTCGTCATCACGAGCGCACCCGCGGCGGCGTCGGCCAGCAGCAGGTGGTGAAGCGGCGAGTACGGGAGCATCACCCCGAGCTCGGGGGCGTCCGGGGCCACCGACTGCGCTACGGGGGCTTGTGCGCGGCGCCGGGCGAGCACGATCGGGCGGGCCGTGGAGCGCAGCAGCTCACGTTCAGCGTCGGTCAGATGCACGAGTTGCTCGGCTTGCTCGAGCGTGGCGGCCATCAGCGCGAACGGGCGCTCCTCGCGGTGCTTGCGGGCGCGCAGCCGCGCCACCGCCCGCTCGTCGTCGGCGCGGCAGGCGAGGTGGTAGCCGCCGATCCCCTTGACGGCGACGATCGCGCCGTGCTTCAGCGCCTCGGCGGCGGTTGTGAGGGCTTCGTCGCCGGTGGCTGCCTTTGTCTGGGGGGCGTTCGCCGGGTCGACCAGCGCCAGCGTCGGACCGCACTCCGGGCAGGCGTTCGGCTGGGCGTGGAAGCGACGGTCGCCCGGGTCCTCGTACTCGGCCTGGCAGGCGGCGCACATCGTGAACGCGGCCATCGTCGTGCGGGTGCGGTCGTACGGGACGCCCTTGACGATCGTGAACCGCGGCCCGCAGTTCGTGCAGTTGATGAACGGGTAGCGGAAGCGGCGGTCGCGGGGGTCGGCGAGCTCGCGCAGGCAGTCCTCGCAGGTGGCCGAATCGGGCGTCACCGGTGCGTCTGCGCGGCTGTCCCGGCCGGCATGCCGCTCGCTGGCTCTGATCGCGAACGTGCGCTCGCCGTTGAGGGGGCGCCCGGTGCGCGTGATGCGCTCGATCTTGGCGAGGGGTGGCGCTTCGGCCTGGAGCTGCGCGAAGAACTCCTCGGTTCGTGTCGCGTCGCCCTCGACCTCGAGCAGCACCCCGCGGTCGTCGTTCAGGACGAAGCCGCCGAGGCCGAACTCGCGCGCGAGGCGGTAGACGAACGGACGGAACCCGACGCCCTGGACGGTGCCCTCGACGCGCGCGCCGATCCGGACGCGCGCGTCTGCTGCACCGGCGCCAGGCGGACGCTGCTCGAAGGGGGTCACGTCGTGGCAGGATGACAGCGGATGGTGCTCGCCGAACGGCAGCGGAGTGAGATCCACGCCGCGTGCGGCAGGGTGCTCGCCGAGAACTGGCGCCAGGGCCGGCGGTTGGGCGACGGCGTGCCGTTCGGCTACACCTGCCCGAGCCCGCGCCACTATCCCTGGCAGTGGTACTGGGACTCGTGCTTCACGGCGATCGCGGGGCGGCGCTCCCGGCCTGAGCGCGCACGGCTCGAGCTCGAATCGCTGCTGGCGGCGGCGCGCCCGGACGGGTTCATCGGCCACACGATCTTCTGGAACGAGCCGCTGCGCGGCCCGCGGCGGCTGACCTACAACGTGGTCGCCGGCGACAGGCGGATGACGGCGTCGATCCAGCCGCCGGCGCTCGCGTGGGCGTGGCGGATCGCGGTCGGCGACCCTTCGCTCGAGCCGCGGATCGCGGCGCATCACGACTGGCTCGAGCGGGCTCGCGATCTGGACGGAGACGGGCTGCTGTGGATCGTGCAGCCCGACGAGTCGGGGCTCGACGCCTCGCCGCAATTCGACTCGATCTGGCGCTGGCGCTCCCACGCGCTGCCCGGGTTCGTCGCGCTCGTGCGGCGTAACCGCCGGCTCGGCTACGACCTGCGCCGCGTGGCGGCGGCCGGCGGTCCGGTCTGCTGCGAGGTGCTGACGAACGTCCTGTACTCGCTGTCGCGGGTCGCGCTCGGCCGCGGCTCGCTGACGCAGGCACTGGTGGCGCGGTGCTACGACGAGCGGCGCGGGCTGTTCCTGCCGCAGGCGCGGGGCGTCGGCAGGCGATTCCGGCGTGCGGACGTGGCGGCGACCTGGGCGGCACTGTCGCCGCTGGCGCTGCCGGACCTGCCGGAGCCGATCGGCCGGCGGCTGGTGGAGGAGCACCTGCTCGACCCTTCCCGCTTCTGGCTGCCGGCCGGGCCGTCGTCGGTGTCGGCGCAGGAACCGAGCTTCCAGCGCCGAGACGGCGGCCCGCTGCGCCAGCGCCGCTACTGGCGCGGACCGATGTGGGTCAACGCCGCCTGGCTGCTGTGGCTCGGGCTCGTGCGGCTCGGCTACCACGAGGCCGCCTCGGAGCTGGCCGCACGGGTCGCCGGCATGGTCGCTCGCAGCGGCCTGTGCGAGTACTACGACCCTGTCAGCGGTCTCGGGCTCGGTCAGCGCGAGTTCGCGTGGTCGGCGCTGGTGCTCGAGTTGCTCGATCCGGATCCGGGCGCGGGCGCCAGCTACCTCGGCTGAAACTCAAGACCCGATGATCGGCGACCCGAGCTACGGGCCAAGCAGCCCTGCCGGAATCACGGCGATCCCGTCCTTTCGGCGGTAGGCCTCTCTGCCGGTCGTGATGATGACCTTGTCGAGCAGGTCATCCCCGAGCTGGGCGTCCAGCCAGTTCAGATGCTCGATCGCGTCTTCCCGAGCGGTCTCTGAAAGCTTGACCTCGAATGCGACTACGCGACCGTGGTGCTCGACGACGAGGTCGACCTCGTGACGTCCCCCGCGGGTGCGGAAATGCCGCACCGACGCCTCAGCCGCCTGTGCGTAGACCTTGATCGAGAGCGTGACCAGCGATTCGAACAGGGCGCCGAGCAACGCTCCGTCGCGAGGGGTGACGAAGTCGGTCGCGCGTCCGCTCAACAGCTCGTCAGCGCCGGCGTCGAGCAGGCTTGCCGCGAGCGCGGGGTCGGCCAGATGGTGCTTCGGCGAGAGCGCAAGCTGCGCGAGTTGGTTGCGCGACGGCTGCCAGCCGCGCAACTCATCGAGCAGGAACAGGCGCTCGAGCACATCCCGATAGGACTGGACAGTCGTTCTCGCCGGTGGCGGCTCTCCGCGGCCACTCGCGGCATCGCGAATCTTCTCGAACGACGTCGTCGTGGCGACCGCCGCCGCATACGCGCGCAGCCACCGCATCAGCGCCGCGGGATTGCGAAGTTGGGCGCCGAGCTCGTCAAATCCGCGGTCGACCACGCGGTCGAGGTAGCCCTCGATCTGAGCTCGCAGAGCGCGACCGCTGAATGCGCGGACGCCGGGAAAGCCGGAGCGAAGAATCTCATCGGTGTAGTCCTCGAGACCGCGGTCGATCCGGCCCGAGACCTCGGCGCGCGCGGCGCCGAGCAGCTCGCGCAGACTGACCGTCGCGACGTGAGGCCAACGCTCAGCCAGAGACATCGGGCGGAGCCGCAGGCTGACGATACGCCCCGCCCCAGAATGCGTCCCGGTGTCCTTCGGGGAGGCGGAGCCGGTGAGGATGAAGCTCGCCGGCGCGGCGCCGTCGTCGACGGCTCGACGTACCTTGTCCCAGATGGCTTTCACGTTCTGCCACTCGTCGATGAGGACTGGGTACGGTCCGCGCAGGACGCGGTCGAGGTCCGCTTCCGCCAGGGCCCGTTGGCCGGGGTCGTCGAGCTTGCGAATGGTCGTCGCCCGTTGCAGAGCAGTCGCCGTCTTGCCGACTGCCTTGGCACCTTCGAGCGCCACCGCGGGCAACTGTGGCAGCAGCTCGTCCAGGATCTGATCGAGTATTCGACGCTCGTAGGGCCGTGGCGCGTCTGGGCCCAGGGAGCTGACCATGAGATCTAGGCTACCATTCGTGCACACCCCACGCTCCAATCTGTGTTAACTCTACGCTCCGAGACGTGCAAAGTTCTGGCTTCGATTCGTGCGGGCCTGGCTTTCCTCGATCGTTCACCAAACGGCAAGGTGGGCGCGCTACCGTGAGCGCCATGGATACCCAGAGCGAGAAGCCCCAGATCGAGACCGTCGAGCTGACCGACGAGCAGTGGCGCGAGCGCCTCACCTCGGATCAGTACGAGGTCCTGCGCCGCCAGGCGACCGAGCCGGCGTTCACCGGCGAGTACGTCAACATGAAGGACGACGGGACCTACCAGTGCGCCGGTTGCGGCGCCGAGCTGTTCAGCTCGGACACGAAGTTCGAGTCGGGCACCGGCTGGCCCAGCTTCTACGAGCCCGCGGTCGCCGCGAACGTCGGCACCCGTCCCGACCACACCCACGGGATGCTCCGCACCGAGGCCTTCTGCCGCCGCTGCGGCGGGCACCTGGGCCACGTGTTCGACGACGGGCCGAACCCGACGGGGCTGCGCTACTGCATCAACTCCGCGGCGCTCCAGTTCGACACCGAGAAGTAGGTCGGAGCGAGCGACTCTGCGGCTCAGGGCTCGCGGCGGCGCTGCCGGAGCCTGAAGGTCGCCCAGCCGGCGGCCACCGCGACCCCGATCGCGATCGCCGCCAGGAGGCCGATGCTCTCGACCGCGCGGGTCACGGCCGAGCCGCCGAGGTACCCGAGTAGACCGTAGGTCAGGCCCCAGGTGATGCCGCCGAGCGCGTTCCAGGTGAAGAAGGTCCGGAACGGCACCTCGTTGATCCCGGCCAGCCAGGCGACCGCGAAGCGGATCCACGCGAGCCAGCGGCCGATGAAGATCGTCTTCGCGCCGTGCCGGGCGAAGTAGCGGTCACCGAGGTCGATCAGCTTGCGCCGCCGCTCGCGAAACGGCCCGGCGGCGACCAGCACCTCGCGACCGAGGCGGCGACCCAGCAGGTAGCCGACGTTGTCGCCGACGATCGCCGATGCGATCCCGATCGGGATCACGAGCCAGATCTGCAGCTTCCCCTGGCTCGCGAGCACGGCCGCGAGCACGAGCGCGGTCTCCCCGGGCGAGGGGATGCCCATCGACTCGAGGCCGATGATCGCCGGCAGCAGGTAACCGAGGCTGGAGGAGACGTTGATGATCGCCGCGAGGGCGGCCATCAATCCCGGGCGGCGGCCGCGCCGACCGGCTGGCGCGCACGGACGCCGACCACCGGGTTGCGCGCGATCGCGAGCAGCGACAGCCCGACCGGAAGCGTGCGCCCGGCCCCCAGCCAGCGCGCCTCGAGCCGCATCGGCAGCTCCAGCAGCCGCCCGAACCGGCTACGCCCGACCTGCAGGTCGGTCCGGTAGTCGTCGTCGACCGGGCGACGGCGCTCCGCCAGGCGGAACACCGCCGCCGGCGCGAGCAGCAGCGCGTTGAACGAGGTCAGCCGCTCGAGCTGCCAGCCGGCCGCGCGCGTCGCCTCGGTCAACGTCCGGCGCGAGTACCGGCGATGGTGATGGTTGGCGACGTCGTGCTGGGACCACAGCGCCTGATAAGCCGGCACCGTCAGCAGCAGCTGCGCGCCTGGCCGGGCCACACGCCGCAGCTCCCTCAGCGCCGCGACATCGTCCTCGATGTGCTCCACCACGTCGAGGCAGGTGACCAGATCGAAGCGCCCATCCTCGAACGGGAGCGCCTCGAGCCGCGCGATCTGCACGTCGAAATCACCGCGCGACGCGGCGAGCGACGCCGCATCCTCGTTCAGCTCGACCCCGGAGACGGCGCCGAGATGCGCAAGCTCGAGCAGGTTGCGGCCCGAGCCGCAGCCCGCGTCGAGCACGTGCGCGACGTCCGGCAGCGTCATCCGTGCGAGCTCGCGGGCGATGATCGCGCGCCGTCCGCGGTACCACCAGTGGTGCTCGTCGACGTCGAGCATCTCCTCCATCAGTCGTGGGTCCATCACGCTTGATCGTAACGAGGGGATAAGAATTGGGCGATGCTGTCGCTATCTGAGCGTGCCGCTTGCGTGGGTGGCTACACGCCGGCGACGGTCGGGATGATGCGATCGGCGGCGGGCGCTTCGGCAGGCTTCAACGTCAGCGTGAAGGTCGCGCCCGGGGCTGCGGCGCTCTCGAGCACGAGCGCCCCACCCATCCGCTCGGCGAGCTCACGGCCGATCGCGAGGCCGAGCCCGAAGCCGGCCTCGCCGCCGGTGTCGCGGCCGCGCTTGAAGCGCTCGAAGATCAGTGCCCGCTCCTCCGGGGCCACCCCGGGCCCCTGGTCGATCACGCTGAGCATCGGGTCTGCGGTCCCGCTGAGCGTGACTGTGACCTCACTCCCGAGCGGGGCGACTCGCAGGGCGTTGTCGAGCAGGATCCTCAGGATCCGCGCGATGCTTCCCGGATCGCCGAGCGCCCACACCGGAACGGCGGCGTCGCGGAGCACGCCCGTGACGCCACGCTCGCCCATCGCCAGCTCGAACTCCGCGAGGACCGCACGGCTCAGCTCGCCGAGCTCGACCGGTTCCGAGCGCAATGCGATGTCGGCGTCGATCCGGCTCAGGTCGAGCAGGTCGGCCGCGAGGCGCCCTAGCCGGCGCGACTGGGCGCGGGCACGTTCGAGCAGCGCCTTGGCGTCGTCGAGGTCGAGCTGCTCGTCGCGGAGGTCGTCGGCCAGCAGCTCGAGCATTCCCTCGAGCGAGGCCAGCGGCGTGCGCAGCTCGTGGCTCGCGGTCGCGACGAACGCCCTGCGCGCCTCCTCCTGGTGGCGCAGGCGGCGCTGCATGATCGCGAACGAACGGGCCAGGTCCCCGACTTCGTCGCGCGCCCGGTCGACGGGGAAGCCGACGCCGGTGCCGGCGACCGCCACCCGCAGCGCCGCCTGGCGCAGCCGGTGCAGCCGCCGGACGAGCGTGGCCGTCATCGGGATCGCGAGCAGCAGCGTCAGCAGCAGCCCCGCCACCGCCGCAAGCGTGAACGCGCTGCGGACCGCCGACACGGCATCGGGGATCTCGTCGATCGACTTGTACGCGACGAGGACCGCGTCCGCGTGGGGCAGGGGGATCGCCGTCCGAACGTACTCGGTCGAGCCGATCGTCTTGAAGCTGTAGCTGCGCTTATCCGTGTGGAAGGCGGTTGCGACCAGCGCAGCGCTCCCCTCGATGAACGGGTTGGATCCGGGCTTGCTCGCGGGTCCTGCTGGGAGCACTGGGCGCCCTTGCCCCGAGCTGTCGATGAATGCGAACAGGATCAGCTGCGTGGCGCCGAGGTCGTTCTGCAGGGCGTTGTAGGCATTCGTGACCGACTGGACCACGCCGTCGCTCTGGTCCTTGAGCCCGCGGTCGGCGCGGAACAGGTAGTCGTTGCCCGCACCGGACAGGACGGACACGAAGCTGTAGCCGGGGTAATGAAGGCTTGCGAGGGTCCCCAGCTCACCCTGGTGGGTCTTGACGTCGGTTCGGAGTGTCTTCAGCGCCGCCTGACGAAGCTGGCTGTCGAGCCGCGGCAGCAGACCGACGGCCGCCACCAGCAGGGTCGCGACCGTCGTCACCAGGACCAACCCGACGATCCGGCCGCGCAGCCCGAAGGTGCTCCATCGCAGCCGGGTCAACATCAACGTTCGGGGTCGTCCGTCCTGGGCACTACGGAGCTCGCAGTCGGTACCCCGCGCCGCGGACGGTGACGATGTACTTCGGCTTCTCCGGCTCCGGCTCGAGCTTCTCGCGCAGGTGGCGGATGTGGACGTCGATCGCCCGCGGATCGCGGTAGGCGCTGTCGCCCCAGATCGCGCGCAGCAGCTCCTGGCGGTTGAGCAACCGGCCGGGCTCGGCCATCAGCGCGTCGAGCAGCTCGAACTCGCTGAACGTGAGCTTCACCGGCAAGCCGTCGATCGTCACCTCCCGCTGGGCCCGGTCGAGCGCGATCGGGCCGGCGGACAGGACCTCGGCGCCCATGCCCCGCGTCCCCGAGCGACGCAGGACGGCCCGGATCCGGCTGCGCAGCTCGGCCAGCCCGAACGGCTTGGTGACGTAGTCGTCGCCGCCCGCCTCGAGCCCGAGGACCGCGTCGGCCTCCGAGTCGAGCGCGGTCAGCATGATGATCGGGACGACGTTGCGCCGCGCCCGCAAGGTGCGGCAGACCTCGTAGCCGTCGGGGCCGGGTCCGAGCGCGATGTCGAGCAGGACGATGTCGAACTGCTCGCCGGTGGCCCGTTCGATCGCCGTCCGCCCATCGGCGACGGCAGTGACGCGATGGCCTTCGCGTGTGAACGAGCGCGTCAGCATGTCGCGCAGGTCGGATTCGTCGTCGACGACGAGGATGTTCAGAGTGGCGTCCGTCGGCGGCTTGGCCGACGGGGGCGCGGAGGGGCGCTCGGTAGCCATCGTCAGCTGTCGATCCTAGCGACCGTCGGTGACCTGCGGGCGGGCTCGGCTTGGGCCGCCCGGTCGGCCAGGCCGCTAAGTTGGGCCGGTGCGGATCGCGACCTGGAACGTCAACTCGGTCAAGCAGAGGTTGCCTCGGCTGCTTCCGTGGCTCGACGAGCGTCGCCCTGACGTGGCCTGCCTCCAGGAGACTAAGCTCGCCGACGGGGGGTTCGCGGAGCTGCTCGGCGAGTCGCTGGCGCAGCGCGGGTACGAGTTCGCAGCGCATGGCGAGGCGGCGTGGAACGGGGTCGCGATCCTCTCGCGCGTCGGGCTCTCTGACGTCGTTGCCGGGTTGTCGGGCGCGCCCGGGTTCCCTCATCCGGAGGCGCGCGCGGTGTCCGCCTCGTGCGCGGGGGTTCGGGTCGTATCGGTGTACGTCCCCAACGGGCGCGAGCCCGACTCGGAGCACTACGTCTACAAGCTCGCGTGGCTGCGCTCGCTGCGGGACGCGGTTGCGGCCGGGCCGGCGGCGACGGTCGTCTGCGGCGACATGAACATCGCGCCAGCCGACGAGGACGTGTTCGATCCGGACGCGTACATCGGCCAGACCCACGTGACGGCGCCCGAACGGGATGCCCTGGGGTCGCTGAAGGAGCTCGGCCTGCGCGACGTCGTACGGGACCGCTGGCCCGGCAAGCGGATCTTCACCTACTGGGACTACCGGGCGGGGATGTTCCACAAGGACCTCGGGATGCGGATCGACCTGGTGCTCGCGGACGCTTCGGTCGCCGGCCGGGTGCGTGCCGCGTGGGTCGACCGCCAGGCGCGGAAGGGCACCGGCCCGAGCGACCACGCGCCGGTGATCATCGACCTCGACGAGGCGCCCGACGGCGACATCGGCCCGGTCGTCCCGCCGCCCTCGGCGCCCGCCGCCCGGCGCGGGGCGGTCAAGCTGCCGCAGTCGCGTTAGGGTCCGCTGGGCCGCGCCCTCAGGGGGCGGCGAGGCTCGGCTCGCGGTCGGGCTCGTACGCCGCCGGGACCGGTGCGCGGCGCGGGACGAGCGCGCCCTCGGCGGCGATCGCCCACAGCGTCACGAGCCACGTGATGGTCGCGAGCACGACGTGCAGCCAGACCATCTCGGACGGCAGCTTCAGCTCGTACTGGACGCTGCCGAGCAGGCCCTGGCCGGCGAGCAGCAGCCCGAGCACGGTCAGCGGCTCGAGCGGGTCGAGCGGAACCCCGCGGCTGCGCTTGAGCAGCCAGACGGCGATCGTCGCGACGCCGAAGACGGCGGCGATCGTCGCGTGCTGGTGCACCGCCCACTCGAGCGTGTTCGGGCCCTCGATCGTGAGCCGCTTGACGTGGTTGCCGATCAGCCCTCCCGAGTGCGGGCCGGCGGCGGTCGCAGCGGTGCCCGCGAACAGCGTGATCGCACCGAGGAAGCCGAGCGCCCGGACGCCGTAGACGAGCGTGCGGTCGGTGGAGCGGGGGCGGGAGCCAGGCGGATACGTCGCCCGCCATGCGAGCGCGACGGCGCCGATCAGGATCACCATCGACAGCAGGAAATGCGACATCACGAAACCGGGCGCGAGGTTCTCCCGGACCGTGAAGCCGCCGAGCACGGCCTGCGCGACGACCCCCAGCGGCAGGCTGATCGCGAGCCAGGCGAGGTCGCGGCGGAATGGCCGGCGTGTGAAGGCGAGGACCGCGGTGACGACGGTGACCACGCCGACGAGCCCGGAGATCGCGCGGTTGCCGAACTCGATCAGGGCGTGGGTCGCAAGCGGCGGGTAGACCTTGCCGTAGCACTTCGGCCAGGTCGGGCAGCCGAGCCCGGAGTTCGTCAGTCGCACGGCCGCGCCGGTCAGCACGATCAGGCCGAGGGCGCCGAGCGCGAAGTAGGAGACCCGGCGGAACTGCGCCTCGTCGACGGTCAGGCGGCTGAGCAGACGGGTGCGCACAGAGCTTGGATCAGAGGTGGTTCAGGCGGCCAGCTCGTAGCGGAACGGTAGCGACTCCGCGATCGCCGACAGCGCGGGTGCGGCCCGATCGCGAGCGGACGTGATCAGCTCGATGCCTGCCGGCCACTCGATCGCAATCTCGGGATCGTTGTAGAGGAACCCGCCCTCGGTGCTCGCGTCGTAGTACGCCGAGGTCTTGTAGGCGACGTCGGCGACTTCGCTCAGCACGCAGAACCCGTGTGCGAAGCCATCCGGGCAGAGCAGCTGGCGATGGGTCTCGTCGTCCAGCTCGTAGCCCTCCCACTGCCCGAACGTCGGCGAGCCTACACGGATGTCGACGACCACGTCGAAGATCGCCCCGCGTACGCAGCGCACGAGCTTTGCCTGGCCCGGCTGGAAGTGCATCCCGCGGACGATCCCGCGCTTGGAGCGCGAGTGGTTGTCCTGGACCCAGTCGAGGTCGACGCCTGCCTGGTCGAGCACCTCGCGGCGATAGGTCTCCACGAAAAAGCCCCGCTCGTCCCCATGGACGACGGGTTCGATCAGTACCGGTCCCTCGAGGCGGGTCCTGCGGACGCGCATCGCCGGCAATTTAGACGGTCGCGCGGCTACGCAGCGCCGGACGGCACCCAGGTCTCGGCGTGCTCGGCGTGAATCGCCTCGAGGATGTCCCGGACGCCGAACGTCAACCGCCAGTCGGGGTAGTCGCGCTCGAACGCCGCGACGTCGCTGATCCACCAGCGATGATCGCCGATGCGTGCGGTCGGCTCGAGCGTCACGTCCATCTCGCTGCCGGTGATCTCCTCGCAGAGCCCGATCGCCTCGGTCATCGAGCAGTTCGAGAAGCGACCGCCGCCCATGTTGTCCTCGAGGGCCTCAACTCACTGATCCAGGCAGCGAAACGCCGCGCTCGCGGATACCGCACCAACCGCAACTTCATCGCGATGATCTACCTGATCGTCGGCAAGCTCAACGCCGGGCCCGTCATCGCCTGACCCACCCAAAATGACGACGAGCCGTACTACTGTGCGTTTGGCACACGCTTTGGCAATGGCGGTCGCACCGTCGACTACCCTCGCTTCAAGCTCGTCCTCAACAGATTCATCAACGCAGACATTCGGTTCCTGTTCCGCCACGGCTACGACGACACCACGAACGCGTTCAAGGCGTACAGGCGCGAGGTGATCGACCAGATCCAGCCGCTCCTCTCCAACCACTTCAACCTGACCGTGGAGGTGCCGCTGAAGGCGATCATTCGCGGGTACAACTTTGCGGTGGTTCCCGTGACCTGGACGAAATGGGGAGCCGGTATGCGTTCATCGTCCTGTACGTGTGGCTCGCGCACCATCTGAGCCGCGGTGACTACCGGCGGCCCGACCTAGCCTAGCGACGACGCCGGGCGACGGTTCGTCGCGTGGTGACAGCGCACATCACAGCCCGACCACGCCCTCGGCTCCGGTCCCGCGGCCGGCGAGCGTCAAGCTGCCACAGTCGCGCTAGCCGCGGGCGGTGGGGTGGTCGCGGCCGTCGTCAGCGGACATCTTCACGGCTTCACGGATCGGCTCGCGGATGCGGTCTCGACCTGAGGTGCGCCCCGCGGTACGCCTCAGCCTCAGCACGAGCCCGAACGCCTCAAGCGCGATCCGCCACGACATCTTGCTCGTGCCGGCGGTCCGGTCGACGAAGACGATCGGAACCTCGAGCACGCGAAACCCTGCACGGATGGCGCGGTAGGTCACTTCGATCTGGAACACGTAACCCTCGGCCCGGAGGGACCCGATCTCGATCGACTCGAGCACTTCGCGCCGGATGCACTTGAAGCCCCCGGTCAGATCGTTGACGCTAACGCCGAGGATCCAGCGGGCGTAGAGACATCCCCCGCGACTGACGAGCCGGCGCAGCAACCCCCAGTTGGCGACGGCTCCGCCCGGAACGTACCGGGAGCCGAGGACGAGGTCTGCGTCCGCCGCTCCGGCCAGTAATTCGGGTAGGTGCCGCGGATCGTGCGAGAAGTCTGCGTCCATCTCTACGACCAGCTCCGCACCCGCCTCCAGCGCGCGCGTGAATCCAGCGACATATGCCTGACCAAGGCCGTTCTTGGCAGTGCGATGAAGGACTTCCACGGCGTCGAGCGCCCGCGCCAGACGATCTGCAATCTCGCCTGTGCCGTCGGGGGAGTTGTCGTCGACGACCAGCAACCGATATTCGCCGGGGATCTCGATGTCGAGCGTCTCGGCCACCGCACGGACGGTCCGTTCGATGTTCTCGGCCTCGTTGTACGTAGGCATCACAAGGTAGACGCGAGCGCTCATCGCCGGAGCGTATCCGCCATCGCTCTTCTCGTCGTCCGGCTCACACGAGCACCTCGAACGAGCGGGCGGGGGCACGGGCAGCGAGACACCGATACAAGCCGGCGGCGGCGGTGATCAGCGCGAGCGTGCCCAGACCGACAACCGCGATCCACACGGGCCAGCCGAGAGGCGGATCCCAGTGTGCATGGACCCAGAAGGCACCGGCATGCGGCACGCCGGCTGAGACGCGAGCGTTGTACCACCACGCGTAGGCCTGGAAGGCGGCGAAGCCGACGAGCGCTGCCGGGACCACCAGGCGAGCGGCTGGGCGAAAGGCCGTCTGGCGGAGGTTCCGGTGTATGACCTCGCCGCTGAGCAGCGGGACCAGCATCAGGATCGGTAGCAGCTGACGACCCTGAAGCCCGTAGCCGCTAAGCCGGTAGACCCACGCGAAGAACAGGACCGGATACAGGAGCACGAGAGCAAGCGTCACGGCGACGACGATCCGCTCTCGTCTACTGCCGAGCATCAGCGCACCGAGCACCAGGGCTGCATCCGCCGACCACCACAGCCAGCGTGCCGGCGCCGGCAGCGGGACCGTGAGGGAGCTGAAGTTGCCCACCGCGTCCTCCCAGACCGACCTGAGCGCGTCCAGCCCCTGCTGGAGGCTCGCCCAGAAGGGACTGGCGTCGAACTGGGAATGGGCCACACCCGAGAGGATCGAATATCCGGCCCAGGCCAGGCCCGCTGCGACGAAGAGCGCGCCGAGGCGCGCGAGTTCCCGGCGCCTCGCCGCAAGCAGCTCGCGTCCTGCGATAGCGCCGATCAAGCCCACCGCGATCGCGAGCCCCGCCAGCGCCGACAAGGGACCGGTCTGGTAGGCAACGATCGTGAGCACCCCGCTCAGCCCGAGCAGGATCCAAGAGAACTTCGGCGCGCGCGCGCGGTCCCGCGCGATCCGGAACGCCGCAGCAACGAAGGCAAAGTTCGAGGCAATCTCGAGTCCGCTCGGGTTGAGGATCGAGCACACGAACAGCACCATCGGCGTCAACGCACCGAGGGCACCCGCGAGCGACCAACCACTCGAGTCCCACAGGGCGAACAGCCCGGCGAGGATCAGCGCGACGCACGGCAGCAGCGACAGGATCCGCCCGAACCACAGAGCCTCGGTCGCGTTGCTTGCGAGCTTCAGACCGACGGCCGGCAGGACGTAGGCAACCGGGTAGTAGTCCCCGGTGGGGGTCACCTCGAGGCAGCCACGGACGTCGGGCTTGCCGTCCTCGCAGACCTCGTTGCCAGGCGACATCGCCGCCGGCACCTCGACCCCTCGGGCGTCGTGCGCCGCAAACGCGAGCTGGGCAGGTGAGGCGCCGGGCGTCGCGTACCTCACGCGCGGACCGAGCAGCTCGCCTTGGTCGAGTTCCATCGCGCGCAGGTAGTGGGACGCCTCATCCGGGGCTTGGAATGGCGGGCTGCTCATCGTCCACGCAAAGCCGAACAGCACAAGCCCGACGCAGATCAGACCGATCGGCCACAGCCGCGGTCCGATCGAACCTCGAGCAAGACGCGCTCCCACCAGCATGGGCGTGTCAGGCTAACGGACGCGCCCCGTTCCGGACTCCGGATACCCTCCCCGACGTGCCACGGGAGCCTCAAGTGGAGCGTGCGATCCTCGGCATCGTCGAGCCAGCACCGCGGTCCGTTCGATCCCGCCTGGCAACAGCTCGCACGATGGCAGCGGCCGACCAACTCCTCAGCCGCCACCACATGCGGCTCGCCCCGCTCGCCTACCTCGCCGGCGCTGTGATCACTCAACAGCACGCCGTGGCTCACCTCGGCAGTCATGTCGCGTCCAACCTGCCGATCGACGTCACGCAGTTCTTCTGGACGATGTGGTGGTGGCCGCACGCGATCCTGCACCTCGAGAACCCGTTCGTCACACATGCGATCTGGGCCCCTGTCGGTTTCAACATGGCCGCCGTGACCGGCCTGCCGCTGCCATCGACATTGATGGCACCGGTGACGGCCCTGTTCGGACCGATCGTGTTGTACAACATCATCAGCCTGCTGGCCCCCGTGCTCAGCGGATGGTTCACCTACCGCCTGTGCCTGCGCCTCACGGCGTCCCCGGCGGCAGCGATCATCGGCGGGTGGCTGTTCGCATTCTGCTCCTATGAGCTCAGCCAACTCGGAGGGGGCCACCCGAACCTCAGTCTTGCCTTTGCGCCACCCGCCGTCCTCCTGCTGACGACTCGGCGGCTCGGTGGCGACCTGTCACCGAGCCGCTATTGCGTGCTCGTATCGGTGGTTCTGATCGCCCAACTCGGCTGCAATCCGGAGATCCTGTTCATGACCGGCGTCTTCGGCGCCATTGCCTGGCTCTGCGGGCTCGTCTACGGCTCGGGTGCAACTCGCGGCGCGTTGCTGTCGCTGCTCCCACCGCTCGCCGGAGCGGCCCTGATCACGGGGGTCCTGTGTTCGCCATTTCTCTACTACCTCCTGACCGGGCCGGCACTCAGCAAGGGCGTCGATCGTCTGTATTTCGCCGATCTTCTCTCCTATCTCTTCCCGACCCCGATCACGCTGATCGGCCACCAGCGATTCCTGGCGATCTCGAGCGGCTACTTCGATGGCTACGTCGAAACCGGAACCTATGTGGGGGCCGCAGCGATCATCGTGTTCGCCGCGTTCGCGATCGAGTCCTGGGGGCGGTCGACGCGCGCCAAGGTCCTGGTGATCACCACACTGACCGCGACGGTGCTGTCGCTCGGCATAACGCTGGAGATCGATGGGCACGCCACGATCTGGCTTCCCTACCACGCCATCGTCAACTTCCCAGGGTTCGCCGAGGCCCTGCCGATCCGACTCGGGATGTTCGTCGAGCTGGGGGTGGCTTTCGCCACCGCTCTCTGGCTGGCTCAGCCGACCCGCTGGCGAATCGTCCGGTGGGCGTTCGCATTGGCAGCGATCGTGCTGATCTGGCCGAACACGAACGGCGAGTTTCCCGGCAGTCCACCCAAGCCGGTCTACGACGTCCAGTTCAACGCTGCGGGCGGCCAGTTTTCCGATCCCCCGTTCTTCACCAACGGCGCATACCGTCGCTACCTGAAACCGAACGAGGTGATCCTACCGATCCCGTACGGCCAGCAAGGAGCCAGCCTCCTGTGGCAAGCGGTGGCTCATGGCTACTTCCGGATGGCGAGCGGCTACTTCGGATGGATCCCGCATCAGTTCTTCAACGATCCCGTGTTTCAGCAGCTGTACGGCGCGGCGCCGTTCAGTGCGTCGGCGCCCGAGATGGGCGACTTCCTTCGACGCCATGGCGTTGGCGCGGTCGTGATCGAGGACGGTCAGGGCGGTCCTTGGCCGGCGCTCATGGAGCAGCTTGGTCTGAAGCCTGAGCCGGTCGAGGGGGTTGTCGTGTACCCGGTGAGCGGTACGGCACTCGCGCAATGAGCTCCGTACGCCAAACTGAAGCGTCTCTGACGATCGAGCAGGCAGCCGAGGTTCCCGCGGGTACCGGCCGGTTCGTCGGCCGATCGCACGACTGGCTCGCGATCATCGTGTATGCGATCGGTGCCGCCGTGACACAGATCCACGCGGTGGCGCATATCGGCTCGCACATCGCCGGCAACGTGGTCGGCGATCCGCCCCAATTCATGTGGGCGATGTGGTGGTGGCCCCACGCGATCCTGAACCTCGTGAACCCATTCGTGAGTCACGCGGTCTGGTATCCGGACACGCTCGATCTGGCGTCCGCGACGACCGTGCCGCTCCCCGCTGTGCTGATGGCTCCGGTCACCGCAGTCGCCGGTCCCGTCGTCGCCTACAACGTGCTCAACCTGCTCGCACCGGTCTTGGGCGCATGGTTCATGTACCGCTTGTGCCTGCGGCTGACCAGGTCCGCCGCAGCCTCGATCGTCGGAGGCTGGCTGTTCGGATTCGGCACGTACGGCTTGGTCGAGATGCAGTCACACCTGCATCTCGTGTTCACCTTCGCGCCGCCCGCGATGTTGCTGCTGATCGCCCGCCGGCTCCAGGGTGAAATGACCGCTCGTCGCTACACCGCCCTCAGCGCAATCGTCTTGATCGCTCAGATCGGCTGCTCGACTGAGATCCTCTTCACGATGACCGTGCTCGGGGCCGTCGCCCTGGGCGTTGGTCTGATCGTCGCGCCTCCTAGCGGGCGCCGTGCACTCGCCCACCTGGTGCCGCTGCTCGCAGGAGCCTATCTGATCGCCGGGCTTGTGTGCGCTCCGTATCTCTACTACGCATTCACAGGTCCTGCATTCAGCACCGGGATCGATCACATCTACGAGGCGGACCTGCTGTCCTTCGTCGTTCCGACGACGGCCACCTGGCTTGGCGGCAGCAGATTCTCGGGCGTCTCCGGCGGTTTCATCGCCGGGGCGATCGAGACCGGAACGTACGTCGGACTCCCTGGATTGGTGATGCTCTGCGGTTACGGGATCGAATCGTGGCGCCGCTCCGCCGTCGCTCGGATCCTCGTTCTGACGTGCGCCGTCACCGGGCTGCTCGCGCTCGGGCCATTCCTATCGGTCGACGGCCACATGACGATCGACCTACCTTGGAAGGCGCTGCACGGCCTGCCAGGGTTCGGAGAGGCACTACCGGTCCGGCTTGGGCTATACGTCGAGCTCGCAGCCGCGCTTGCCGCAGCCTGCTGGCTTGCTGCGACCGCGAGGCCAGCGGTCGGCCGCTGGGTCGTCGCCGCGCTGGCGGTCGTGTTCATCTTTCCGAGCATCGACGGGAAGGTCGTCGGGACGACTTACAGGACCTACGACGAGACCTATGTGCCGCTCCCGTTCTTCACCGACGGGATCTACCGTCGCTATCTTCACCCGGGCGAGGTCGTGCTGCCGATCCCGTTCGGCATGTCGGGCGACAGCCTGCTGTGGCAGGCCCAGGCGCACGGCTACTTCCGGCTCGCGAGCGGCTGGTTCGGCAACTGGCCGCACGACTATTTCTTCGATCCCGTAGTGCAGGAGATGGTCGGCGCGCTTCCGTACAGCGATCCAGTCGCCGACATGCGCTCGTTCATCCGCCGCCATCACGTGGGCGCCGTCGTCATGCAGGACTGGAAGCAAGGCCCGTGGCCGCAGGTGATGGCGCAGCTCGGGCTTCAGCCCGTCCAAGTCGGATGGGTCACGTTGTATGAGGTGCCTGTGAGCATGCGGTAGACGCGGTCGGACGGGCGACGGCCTGCGGAAGGGATGTCATCGGTGAGAGATCCGGCCGCTTCGCCTCCGGCTTGCGGTGGCCACACCGAGCATGCCGTCAGACTGCGGAAGCATCTGCCGCGCGACGGGCCGTGGGATCCACGCCGCCGAGCCGCCTGATCGCGCCAGAGCTCGCCACAGAGGCGACAATGCATTCGCTCCCGGCTCGGATTCCTCTGACCAGTCTCCAAGCCTGAGCAGAGACTCGGCCTTCCAGAGCGATGTGACGGGAAACGGATCCCACTCGCGGACGAGCTCACGGTCGAAGGGCATCGCTCCAACCAGGTGAAACCGCGGATCGATGACGATGCCGTAAACGGCATCGTCATCTTCGCGTGCAAGCGCCGCCCGCATCCGGCGCACGGCATTGCGGGAAAGGATGTCGCCTGCGGCAACGAGGAGGAGCTGCGAGAAGCCGCCCCCCCTGAGTACGTCCCTGAGCCCGGTCGCCAGATCCGCGGCGGGGTGCTCGACCAGCAACCAGCCGTCAGGCGGTCGTGGGTCTGCAGTCAGCGGGCCAGCGGTGCAGAGATGGATCACGCCGTCGAGCTCGTCCAGCTGCAGGGCGATGCTCGTCAGCGTGGCGGTCCAGTCAGGAAGACCGTCCCGCGCTCCCGGCAGGACGGCGATGGCGAGCTCGGCGTTCTCCTCGACTGACGCGGCTTGAAGGACCTTTGCAGATTCCCGAACGGCACGCCGCTTGGCCCGGGTGTCGGGGCGCGGCGCGGCTTCGCCCACCTGAATCAACCCAGCGGGGTCGGGCTCGATGGTGACCGGCAGGCGCAAGTGGCGGGGTCGACTCGCCGAACGCACGCTGCCAGCTCTCAACGCCGCCGCAAGTTCGCCGAGGAGGGTCGCCGCAGGTCGCAACGTCGCCGACGTCCGGAGCGTCTCGTAGCAGTGCTCCCGGATCGCCGCGACCCGCGCTGGGTCCTCGACCAGCCCGCAAGCGAGCAGAGGGAGGGCGTGCGGCCGGCCGATCACGAGATCCTTGCCGGGACGCAAGGGGGGCAGATCCTGGCCGTACTCGGCGACGACGACGCATCCGTTGCACATCGCCTCGAACCACTCGATCCAGCTGGGCGAGCGCGATGCCGTGGCGGCGAAGCAAAGAGCCAGCTCTGTCTGCGCGAGACGGTCGAGCCGCCGTTCCATGCGCTCGTGCTCGTCGCCCGCACCGCGATGGGACCGGGGATACCTGGGAGCAACGACGACGTCGAGGTCGTCGAGCCCGCCCGCGCCGAGGGCGAACAGGCGGGCGCTCCGTTCCTCGGCAGTGCCGGAGAACACGACGTCGTGAGCGCGTTCGACCGCGCGACCCCGCCAGCGATCCCACCGTTCGCTGTAGCCGAGGCGAATCCGCTCGCAGTTGATCCCGAGCGCTTGCAGCTGAGCTGCCGAATCGCTGTGGATCGCGAGACAAACAGGGAGCGTACGCGCACGCAGGGCTGTCGACCTGAATGCGTCAGTCCCCGGGCGGGCGGCAGACAGGCCGATCGTCCTCGCGAGCTGATCTTGACTGGGAACCATTTGCGACTGCTGCTCGCCGGCGGGCTCGTCCACGGCGATCACGTACACATCGTCATCACCGCCCGCCGGGAACTCGCCTCGATCGATGGTCACCTGCTCAACCTGGACGCCATCGCCGGCGATGGAAACCTCGTATGCCAGCGCGGCGAGGAGACTCCACGTGAGCTCGCCGCCGCCCGTTCGGGAAACGAAGCGCAGCGTGCTCACGGGCCTGCACGAGTGCGGTCGGCCAACCCGCGCAGCGGCCTCGTCAGCCGCCAGCTCTTGGATTTGGCGATGACGGCCAGCTCCGTCCGCAGGCGCTCGACCTCACGTTGGAGCGAGCTGATCTGCCTGCCCGCGGTCGCCGACAATGCCTCCTCCTGCTCCCGAAGTGCATCGTCGGTCGCAGTCAGCGCCTCGGCAAGCCGCTGCTCCCCCTCGAGCAGCATCACCGACATCCGCTCGCGGTCGCGGCGCAGCCGCTCGACCTCCAACTCGAGGCTGGCGATCCGCTCCGCGAGACCGCGATCGTCAGGCGATCCATGGTAGCGACGCTCTGCGCGCTCATACCCAAGCTGTCGCCGCTCCTCGGCCAGCTCGGCACGCTCTCGAGCGAGAAGCTCGTGCTGCGCCCGGACGCGCTCGCGCAGCGCCTCGTCCGCAAGCAGCGTTCGAGACCTGGCGCACGACGCGATGACCGGCAGCACCGGCAGCGGTGTGCGCCCGGCGATGACGACGCCGGATGGCGCGGAGTGGTCGTCGCCCGAGGTGAGCGGGAGCACGAGCGACTCAACGAGCTGGTCCGCTGGGAGCGCATCTCGGCATGCGAGCAGCGAGGCGATCTGCAGGTGCTCCTCGATGAGGACGTGGTGCGGCAGACACCTCGCAAGTGCGTTGCGGAGCTGGCCGATGCCGAACGCGCGCGGCGTGCGTGAACTGCCTGACCCATCCTCGTGGGCGATCGGCGGCGAGGCGATCACGAAGCCCTGTGGATCGAGAACGCGCAGGACCTCGCCGAGCACTCCGGCAAGCTCGGCGCTGCCATCGATGGCGCCGAAGCAGACGACGACATCGAAAGCGCCGTCCTCGAAGGGCAGCTGCGTCGCTTCGCCGACGGCGAATTTCGCAGCGGGGACCTGCTCCTGGGCGAGCGCTATCCGCCGGGCGTCACGATCGAGGTCCGTGACCGCAGCGGCACCCGCGGACAGGAGGAGCCTCGCTCCGGCGCCGTCCCCGCAGCCAACATCCAGGACTCGCCGGGCGATCCCGAGCCGGGCGGCCAAGCCGTAGCGCGCGGCGGTGCTGACGGCGCCGAGGTCGGCTCGCGGATCCGTCGGAGGCGTCGTCGTCACCCGGTCCGTTCCAGGTTCGAGCTGAGGAGAGGCACGAGGTCGCTTGCAGGATCGTCGATCAGGGCCCGGAATGCACGCGCGAACAGATGGCCGTAGGGGTCGGCGTCGTGGCGGCGGATAACATCGGCGAGGCCACGGGCGCCGACAGCCCGGCGCTCCGCCTCCGACAGCCGGAGCACGTAGTGGAGCAACCCGATCAGAGCCTCGAGATCGCGTGGACGAGTCAGCCATCCGGTAACGCCGTCTTCGATCAGGCCCGCGATCCCGAATGCGTCGGTGCTGAGCACCGGAAGCTCGAACGTCATCGCATCGAGGATCGAGCGTGGTAGGGACTCGATGTCCGACGCGCACAGGAACAGGTCGGCGATCAGCAGCCAGGGAAAGATGTCGGGTGTCACCGGCACCAGCTGGATCCGGTCCGCGGCCTCCGAGCGCTCGATCTGCTGTCGAACGGCATCGGTGTAGCGGCCTGGAGCGTCGCCGACGAGAATCAGCCGCAGATGGCCGTGGACGCGCGCCAGCTCGTCAAACGCGGCAACAGCCGCCGCCTGTCCCTTGCGGGCCTCCACCGTGCCGAGCATCAGCACGACCGTGCTGCCTTCGGGGATTCCAGCCGCGGCACGCAGCTCATCGCGGCGAGCCGTAGCACGGAAGCGCTCGACTGCTTGCATGTCGACGCCATAGTCGACGACGAAGCACTGCTCGGGTGCGGAAAGGTGGGCGAACAGGTCTGCGGTCTGCCGGGCTTCGAAGACGAGCGCCCGCGCCGACGCGAATGCGTGCTCGAACCGATCGCGGACATGAGGGTGCACGCGCTCTGCGCCCCACGCGACGCGGCGGAAGACCGCCGGCGGGAAGCTCTCGTGGATTGCCCAGACGCACGGGACCCCCGAGCGACTGGCAGCATCGACTGCCCCGAAGATGCCTAGGGTGTTGACGAACACGACACCCGCGTCGTTGCCGGCGATCAGCAGCGCAAGCTCTTCGCACCGGCTCTCGTAGAGCTGGGCATCATGCGTCGCCGGCATGGTCGTGACATGCACCTCGATACCCATCGACTCGAGCCTGCCACGAAGTGGGCCATCGGTCTCGCTGACAACGCTGAAATCTAGGTCGCTCACTTCTTGTGCCTGCCTCAACAGCTCAAGCAGCCAGAGCTGTCCGCCGCCGAGCGTCAACGCGTGCGTGAACACCAGGACCCTCGTGCTCCGTCGGTCGATCTGAGCGCGACACCGCGTGACGAGGGGCGTGTCGAACGAGCCGCCGTCGAGCCGCTCTGGATGCTTCCAGCGAACGAGATGGGTCGGCGAGCGCCAGCGGCGTCCGTCGAGGCCCACCGCCTCGATGCATACGAGCGACTCCGCGCGAAGGGGCTGGCGCTCGAGGTCGAGCATCGCCCAGAATCCGCTTACCGGCGCTTCGGGGTGGAACGAGTGCGTGCTCAGGTCCAGCCGGTCGACATGGGACCGCGCATAGTCGCGAAGCTCGCCGTCGACGATAACCGCCACCCTCGCCACGCGGGTCCCTTCGAGCAGGCACCAGCCATGGACCTCGAGCGCCCCCGGCTCGAGCTGCGCCCCGTCCTTCGGCGAGTCGATAACGCCGAACCCAAGCGCGAGATCGGCTTGCTCGCCGTCCACCCAACGTGCCCAACGTACTGTTCGAACCTCCGAGCGCCATCGCCTGCCATCGGCACTCATCGCCTCAACTGATACGACCGTTTCCGAGCCAGGCGCCCGGGGCGACAGCTCGAGCACCGCCTGATAGCCGGCCGTGCGCGCCTCCGGGTCGCGCGATACAGCAGCGACCACGTCGTCGCGGCGCACGCCCGCTCGCGCCACTGCCGTGACCTCGCCGTCCACGAGCACCTCGACCCGGTCGACCTGCGAGCCCTCGAACAGGCACCAGCCATCGACCACCAGCGCGGTCTCGCTGCCGATCGCGCCATCACGCGGACGGTCGATCGCCCCGAGCGTTCTGTTCCCAGCCGCGGCTGCCGCCGGTCGCGATCCCGAGACCGTATCCGACGTGGCGAGGGCAAGTCGAGACCGCACGCTGCGCAAACGCATGGCGACACCCTAGCCGAGCCTCGCAGTGGCGACCCCGCGACGGCGCGGGGGCCTGCGTTCGCCTTCGAACGCGAGCGCGGACAGCCGCACGCGCAGCGCTTGACGGGACGCCGCCCGCGCAACTTCCACGCCGTCCACGGTTATATTGGACCGATGGCACAGCCTCCACAAGGCTTCGATCTCGCGCGCGCCGGGCGCCCCGGCGCCGGGACGGTGGCCCGCCGGGTACCGTGAGAGCCGTGCCGGAGCACGTCGTCGTGCTCGGGGGCACGGGATTCCTCGGAGCCGAGATCGCGCGTCGGTTTCTCGCATCGGGCAGTGCGGTCACGGCCGTCGCTCGGCACGAGCCGAGCGACCCGCTACGGATTCGCCTAGCGGGGGCGCGGTTCGCCGTCGCCGACGCCGGCGATGCCCCTCGTCTCGCGCGATTGCTCGACGACTCCGACCATGTCGTGCACGCCGTCGGTTCGACGCTCCCCCAAGAGTCCAACGCCGCCCCAGCGAATGACGTCACGAGCACCCTGCCGTCAATCCTCACGCTGCTCGACCTGCTCCGGCGCCGCCCGCAGGTGGCGCTGACGTTCATCTCGTCAGGTGGCACCGTCTACGGGAACCCTAGAGAGGTACCGGTGAGCGAGTCCGCTGCCTGCCACCCGATCACCTCGTACGGCGTGGTGAAGCTGGCCGCCGAGAAGTACATCGGGATGTACTCCGCGCTCTACGGACTTCGGGCTCGCATCCTGCGTGTCGCCAACGTGTATGGCCCTGGTCAGCCCGCCGGCCGAAGCCAGGGCATCGTCGGCACCTGTCTCGCCGCCGTGCAGCGTGGTGACACCGTTCGCGTATTCGGGGACGGTCGCACCGTCCGTGACTACATCCACGTCTCGGACGTCGCGACAGCCGTCGTCGAACTCGCGAGGACCGGCGGCCCGGAATCCGTCGTCAACGTCGGCAGCGGCGTCGGACACACGATCCTCGACCTGCTCGGCCTGATTGCGAAAGTGTCTGGCGTCGAACCTTCGGTCGAGTTCTCACCGGATCGTGGCTTCGACGTGCGAGCGATCGTGCTCGACACGACCCTGTTGACGAGCTTGATCCCGTGGCGACCTGCCGCCTTCGAGGAAGGCCTCCGCCATACCTGGAATGAGCCGCGACCCCAGATGAGCGTCGCCGCACACACCCGTTAGTGCGCTGCACCCCCCATCCGCTGCTTCGATGACAACCTCGTCTCGACTCCGTCCGCTCCGTTCCGTGGGCGGCCGGTTGGCCACCGCTGCGATCCGTCGCGCAAATCCCTCGGCTCTCCGGAGCAAATGGTTTCTCCTGGCGATCGTCGCCGTATGCGGTCCGGTACTCGCCAACGGTGCCTGGGTGATCACGCAGCGACATGGCCAGCCGCTCGACATCGACGAAGCGGGTTACGTCGCGATGGCGCTCCAAGACTATCTTGGCCTGCACTTCGGAGGGCTGTCGGGCTGGTGGCACGAGATCGTCAACCAGCCGGTCCAGGCCCCATTGGCACCCGCGATCGCGTCACTGTTCGACTTCGTCACCGCGCCGAACTCCCTGATCATCAACGCGCTGATGGTGTCGGTCCTGTCATACGGCGTCATCCTGCTGGTGACCTTGGGCTTGACCGCCGATTGGCCTCGGGTCGCACGAGTCCTCGCATTCTTCTTTGTCGCGAGCTCACCGGGCCTGATCCAGTCCAGCCGGAGCTTCGTGTTCTCCGAGACCGCTGCTGCGTGTCTCGCGGCGGCGCTGTACTTCGCGCAGCGAAGCCGCTCGTTCACACGTACCGGGCCGGCGCTGGCGTGGGGCGTGTGCGTCGGCCTGATGCCACTCACGCGCACGATGACGATCGCGTTCGTGCCGGGCGTGGTCGTTGCCGCGCTGGCACCGGCGATCGCTCGTCGATCCCGCTCCGGCCTGGTCCGGATTGGCGCTGGACTCCTCGTCGCCGCCGGGGTAGCAGCCACGTGGTTTGTCCACAACTTCACCGGTGTCTATCGTTATCTGACAGGGGCCGGTTATGGTGCTGCTGCCGACCAGTACGGCAACACGAAGGTCCACTGGAGCATCTTCTCGCCAACGAACTGGCATTCGTTCCTCGTCAACATGACGAACACGTACATATTCGTCGGAGGGCTGTTGTTCCTGCTCGTCGGCTGGCTGGCGTGCGTGGTGGTTGTGACGCGACGCGGTCTACGACTCGGCCGCTCGGGCTGGTCGTCGCTCCTTGCCGGTCTTGAGGGCTGGGTTGCGACCAGCCCGCTCGCGCTTGCCTGCGCAATCGTCGCAGTCACCGGCATCCTCGCCTTGATGTCGACTCCCAATCAGGGCAATGGCTTCATCGTTCCGTTGATCGTGCCGCTCATGATGGTCGCCGTTCGCGGAGCGATGATCGTGCTCGAAAGAGCCGTCCATCCACCTGCGACGCTGCCACGCCGAGGCGTCCTTGCCTTGAGGGTAACCACGCTGACCGTGGCCGTGGTATCGATCGGTCTCGCGGCCACGGCCGCGGCGATCACGTTCGAGCCGATCACGCGCGAGGTGCGCTACCGCGCCCAGATCCCGGGGGGCGACAGGCTCGCAGTCTGGGATTCGACGGCCGTCCTACGCGGCTACGAGGACGCAGGAGCCACAGCCGAGGATCCGAATCCCGCCCTGCCCGCGGTCGGACGGGCATGGCTTGCCGCATCGCATACCGTCGACAGCCAGATCTGGCAGACCGCGAGATCGACCAGTCGCGTTCCGTTCGCCGTGTTCACGTTCATCGCACACATGATCAACACGAACACGATCGAGGTCGATTCGCTACTACAGCACCAGACGGCGATTCCGATCGCGGCGATGATGCCCTCGCGTTTGCACAGGGGCGTGCCCTACTACCTGGCACAGGTGGCATCTGCGAGATCGGCTGTATCAGTCGTGGCGACGCTGTCACCCGGGCCGGATCAGTTCATTCCGACGGTCCCGGCCGCGGCCGGCCTCGCGTACGTCAGGCTGCTGCACTTCGTTCCGTTCGCACGCGACCGCCTTCCCGACGGAGCGATCTTGACGCTGTGGACGGCGCCCGGCTAGTGTGAGGACGGACTGAGATCATCGAACCTGTGCAGCATCGGACTGACCCGGCGCTCGCTATTGCCGCCGTGCCATGACCGGAGTCGCTGACGCCGCGCCGCTATTTCCCGCCTTCTCACGTCGGCTTCGCCGCTGGCCGATGCTGTTGGCCATGTTGATCTACGGGGTGCTTGCCTTGGGCGCCAACTGGCCCGACTTCCCGGGCGACCCGCACCTGATCCGGGCCGGCGATTTATCGCTCGACACGTGGTTACTCGCCTGGAACCCGTACGCCCTCCTTCACGGCCAGAACCTCCTCGCCACGAACTTCGTCAACTACCCAGCTGGAGCCAATCTCGCCCAGGACACGAGCATGACCCTGCTTGGCCTGCTCACGGGCCCCTTGACGCTGCTCGTCAGCCCGGTCGCGAGCCTGAACTTGTTGCTGTGGCTGTCTCCAACCTTGTCTGGTGGTGCGATGTTCTTCGTGCTTCGGAGGTTCGTCGCTCGCGACATCGCGGCGTTCTTGGGGGGCTTGCTCTACGGCTTCTCGCCGTACATGGTGTGCGTGCAGGGCAACCATCTCCATCTTGCGTTCGTTCCGCTGCCGCCGCTGATCCTGTATGTCGCATACAAGGTGTTCCGCGACTGCCGTTGGCAGGACGGCGCACTGCTCGGACTGCTGCTGTCTGCACAGATGTACATCTCGTCGGAGATCGCCGCCACCACGACCATCATCGGCGGCTTCGCCGCGCTTGTGTTTGGGCTGCAGACTCCGCGGTCGACTTGGTCGAGACTACGTAGCGCGCTCGGACCCTTGGCAATCGGTGGGCTGATCACCCTGGCCATCAGCATGCCCTACGTACTGGAGATGACCACTGGCCCCTACCTGATAACGAACCCGACCGGCTGGATCGGCGGACGGATGGCCGACCTGCTCAGCCCGATCCTGCCGACGTCCCTGCAGAGGTTTGGTCCGACCTCGTGGAAGGCAACAGCTGACACGCTGGTCCAGGGCTCGACCTCTGAAGACGGGGCCTACCTCGGGATCCCGCTGATTCTCCTGCTTGTTGGCTTCACGGTCTACCTGAGGCGCCGTCGCGCTGTCGTCGCCGCCTTCGCGATGGTCCTCATCACGCTCGTTTTCAGCTTCGGGATCTACTTGCAGGTGGACGACCACTTGACCTCGATTCCGTTGCCCGACCTCGCGTTGCTGCACGCGCCGATCTTCCAGAACCTGATCCCAGTCCGGTTGGCGCTGTACGAGTTCGTGTTCGCCGCGTTGATTGTCGCGATCGGTTTCGACGCGTTGCTGACCACGCCGCGACGGCGCTTGACCACCAGCGCGTTCGGACTGCTCGGTGCCGCCACGGTCATCTCCCTGCTTCCGGCATGGCCTGCCCCGGTCGGGCCAGTCGGCGTGCCCCCGTACTTCAGCAGCCCGGCTGTCAACCGCATCCCGCGCGGTGCAATCGTGATGATGACCCCATACGTGTCGTCGATCGACCCAGGCCCGAGCATCTTCCTGGCGCTGGCGAAGTTCCGCTTCCGCATGGTCGGCGGGTATGCGATGTTCAGCGACCATGGAAACGCCAGCACAAACCCGGCGCAATTACAGCCCGACGCCGTCACCCAATACATTTCTGCGATGGACACCAACGGCGGGCAGGAGATCGACGGGATGCCGATCCCGCATTTCGGCCAGCGCCTCATCTGTGACACCCGTACGTTCCTTGCGATCAACGGGATCCAGGTCGTCCTTGCCACCGACGCCGGGGATGATCCAGCCGCAGACCGGCGCCTGTTCGTCGATGCAATCGGGGCACCGGCGAGCGCCTCCGATGGAGCCTACCAGTGGTACGACGTGCGGCAGCGCCTGCGCGATCCGCCGCCCGGACGCCTCAGGTGCGCGTGACGGCGGCGGGTTGAATCTTCGCTACAACTGAGACGTGTTGGCTATCCGCGCCGGACCGGCCAATCGGTTGGCGCATATCCTGAGAGCTGAAGCATCTGTGAACCATCGAGCGATCGGCACGCGGCGATTCCGCGACGTGAGCGTGCCGCTTTCCGCGCTCCGAGAGCGCTTGGACAGCGACTCGTCTCAGGTTCGCTGGATGGTCGACACCGAAGGTGTTCAGGGCCGAACGCTGGTGCAGCTCGCCGGCGACGTGGTGACGTTTCCGCTGCGGCTGGATGGTCCGGCGACGCTTCGTGGACGGGTGCGGCTATTTCCTGCAGATTGGCGGGACGGGACCGGCGCAGTGGAGGTCGCGGCAACGGTGGTTCGGGCAGACGGATCGCGATGGCGGGTGTGGTCCCGATTGCTTGGTGCTGCCTCAGCCGGCGGGCATGCTGACGGCGTCGCGCTCGAATGCGCGCTGCCCGCGTTCGAGCACGCGCTCGTGCTGACGGTTTCGCAGGTCGGCGCGGGCAACCCCCGCGCCGTCGGTCGCGCAATGTGGTTGGACGTCGAACTCGGCGTGCACGCGCCGGAGAGCGCCGGACCATCCGCACACGAGCGGGACGCCGGGGAACAGGGGGCGCTGTCAGTGATGGCCGGCCCGGAGCCGCTGATCTCGGTGCTGACGCCCGTACACGACCCGCCGCTCGGGCTGCTCGAGGGGACGATCGGCTCGGTTACCTCACAGACGTTCCACGGGTGGGAGCTCTGCCTGGTCGACGACGGCTCCCGCGACCCCGAGATCATCGCGGCACTCCAGCGCCACGCTGCCGGGGATCCGCGGATCCGACTGCTTCGTCACGAGGTCGCCCGCGGGATCGCGGCGGCGACAAACGCGGCGCTCGAGCTCGCCGCCGGCAGCTACGTCGCGCTGCTCGACCACGACGACACGCTCGAGCCCGCAGCGCTCGAGGCGGTCGCCTACGCGATCGCGCGAGACCCATCGCTCGACATGATCTATACGGACGAGGACATTGTCTTTGGCGAGCGTCGTGTCTGGATCCATCACAAACCCGCGTGGTCGCCGGACACGCTGCACACGAACGGCTACACATGCCACCTAGGGGTCTACCGTCGGGCGCTCGTTTCCGAGATCGGCGGCTTTCGGACGGAGTTCGACGGCTCCCAGGACGTCGACATGATCCTGCGACTCGTCGAGCGCAGCGACCGCATCCACCACATCCCGCAGGTGCTCTACCACTGGCAGGCTCATCCCGAATCGACTGCCGGCGGTGATGCCAAGCCGTATGCCTACGTCGCCGCGCGTCGAGCGATTGCCGAGCACCTGGCCCGGGTCCAGGCGCCGCCGGCGCGCGTCGAGCACATGCTCCCTGGCCTGTATCGGGTGGACTTCGAAGTCGACCCTGCGCTCGAGGTGGACGTCGTCCTTCAGGCGAGCGACGCACCTTGGCTGAGGCCGCTGGCGAAGTCGCTGGCCGAGCAGCGAGGCGTGAGCTGGAAGCTGGTGCTGACCGCGGACGAGCGGGCGCTGCCCGCCTGCATGCGCGCGCTCGAGGCTGCCGGCATCACCCGCGGTCGCGTTCACGCGGTCCCGTACCCCCGCGGAGTCACCGCCGCTGACGCGCTGGCGCGCGCGACCGCCGAGGCAGCCGCAGAGCACGTGGTCATCCTCGAAGAAGCCGTGGTCGGCCTCACGCACGAGTGGCTGCGCCGCATCGTGGGCTATCTCGCCGCCCCATCCGTCGTCGCCGCGGCACCGGTTGTCATGTCGATCGATGGGCGCATCGCACATGCCGGCGTCGCCTTCCCGAGTGGTTTCCCGCTGTTTCTGCTATACGGCACGCGACCGAGCATGGACAGTCACTTCGGCTACGGAACGAGCGTGTATGACGTGAGCGCCGTGAGTGGCGTGGTGGCAACCACGAGGACCCGCCTGCAGGCCGCCGGCGGGCTGCGGCCGGAGCGAGAGAGCCTGATGCTGGTGGACTACTGCACGCGGGCATGCGTTGGGCACGAGCGGGCCGTGCTCGTGCCGGATGCCCGGGTCGGCGCGCTCGATCCGAATGCCTTGATCAACGACCTCGACAACCTGCGCCGCCAGCAGGACGAATGGCTGCGCACGCGCGAGGGCGACCCCTATTTCAACCCCAATTTCCGCTCCGACCGCGGCGATCTCGTGGTCGCCCGGCGTGACTGACCCGCGATGACTTCCTTGCCTCTGTCGGCGTTGCGCGAGAGGCTCGACGCGGGCTCCCTGCACTCGTACTGGACCGTGAAGGAGGATGGCGTGCCGGGCCGCGCGCTCGTCCAGGTAGGCCGGAGTGTCGTCAGCTTCCCACTTTCACTGTCGGCACCGGTTTGCCTCCGCGGCCAGGTCCGGCTGTTCCCCCACGATTGGCGTGATGCCCTCGGCGCCGTCACGGTCAGGATCGAAGTGACTGACGCCGGCGGCGTCGCGCATGAGCTCTGGGGTGGCACTCTGTCGACTGTGTCCCGCCGGCTTGAAGCAGCTGAGCCGGCGGACGGACTCCGGTTCCGCTGTGCGCTTCCTGCCGACAGCATCGCGCTCAAGCTACTACTCGAATCGGAGCCGATCGAAGGTCATGTGGGCCGGGTCCTGTGGTTGGACACCGAGTTGCTGCCGGAAGGCGCGACCGGTGACGCAGCCGGCGAGCAGGACACCGATCCCGGCGCCCAGGAGTCGGGCGACCGCAACCGGCCTCGCTCCGGCGACCTGACGCCCCACAGCTCCGAGTCGGACGGGCGGCCATTGATCTCGGTCCTGACTCCCGTCCACGACCCCCCGCTCGAGTTGCTCGAGCAGACGATCGAATCGGTGCTGAGGCAGGACTTCACCGACTGGGAGCTGTGCCTGGTCGACGATGGCTCGGGCGATCCGGAGGTGATTGCCGCACTCGACCGTCATGCGGAGGCGGATCCGCGCATCAGGCTCACCCGGCACGAGGTCGCCGGCGGGATCTCGGCAGCCACGAACGCCGCGCTCGAGCTTGCCACGGGAGAGTACGTTGCGCTGCTCGACCACGACGACACGCTGGCTCCCGAGGCGCTCGAGGTGGTGGCCGATCGCCTGACCCGCGAGCCCTCGCTCGACCTGCTCTACAGCGACGAAGCCGTGATCAGCGACGAAGGACACACGATCGCGGTCACCAAGCCGGACTTCTCGCCAGAGCACCTGCACGCGCTGATGTACACATGCCATCTCGGCGTCTACCGCCGGCGACTGGCACTCGACGTCGGTGGCTTCCGGTCGTCGTTCGACGGCTGCCAGGACTACGACTTCGTGCTGCGACTGATCGAGCGCACCGATCATGTCGGCCATGTGCCCGCGATGCTGTACCACTGGCGTGCACATGCGCAGTCGACGGCAGGCGGAGATGCCGCGAAGCCGTACGCGTACGCAGCTCAACCATCGGCGATCTCAGGTCATCTCGACCGAACTGGCACCCGAGCCGAGGTGGCGTTCGGTCCTCACCCGGGCATGCACAGGATCGTCTACCCGGTGGACGAGCGGATCACGGTGACGATCGTCGTGGCTGCCGCAGACACTGCCGCAGCCGCACTGGCTGCGGCAGCGCTCACCTGGCGCTCGCAACCGCACGCGGCCTGGGAAGTGGTCCTGGCTGGACTCCCCGAGGCGATCGAGGCCTGCCGCGGCGAGCTCGCCCGAGCCGGAGTCGAAGAGGCGCGAATCAGCGACGTTCAGACCGTCGGGAACCACCACGCGAGCGCACTGGCCGCCGGCGTCACCGCTGCGCGGACCGAGCTCGTGTTGGCGATGCAGGCACCGATGCTCGGGCTGACGCACGATTGGCTTCGCCGGCTCGCCGGCTACAGCATGCAACCCGGGATCGCGTGCAGCGCGCCGGTCGTGCTCGCGCCGGACAGCCGGATCGCCGAGGCGGGCATCGCAGTCCCCAACGGCATGCCGCTGCCGTTGATCCACGGCGCCGATGCCGCACACGCGACCCCGGTAGCGACGAACCTCAGCGCGGTCAGTGGAGCGGTCATGGTAGGTCGGCGCGCGCTGGCGCGGCTCGGGGGACTACGACCCGAGTATGGGGATCTGGTCCTCGTCGAGCTGGGGCTCCGCGCACGTGACGCGGGTCTGCGTAACGTGCTCGTTCCCGACGTCCGGCTTGGCCTCGCCTCGGCGGACTACGTCGACAACGAGCCGCAGCTGCTGTGGCGCATGCAGCGCGAGCGCGGCGGTGAGGTCGATCCGTTCTACAACCCGGCGTTCCGTGACGACCGCGGCGACTTCACTCAGCGGACGCCAGCGTGACCGACGACGGCTCGACGCCCGGCGCCTGCAACGGCCGCTAGCCGCGGAGCAACGCAGGATGACGCTCAACGAGGGCAGCCACAGGCTCGTAGTCACCATAGCCGTGAGCCGCGTCCGCTCCAGGCAGCGATGACGCCCGGCGTCTGGCGAGGATCTGCGGGACGAGCTGCCCGGACCAGCCACGGTCAGCGAGACTGCACTGGAGGTCGTAATCGACCCAACCGTCGAGCCGCGGATCCTCGGTGAAGCCACCAACGGACCTCAGGGCGGGGGCGCTGATCAGGAAGGGCGAGGCTGCGACGGATCTGGGCCGCAGACGGCCCGGCTCCCAGCCGAGGTAGCCGAGCAGAGGCTCGCCGCCGAGGGCGACATACGTCTCGACGGCTCCGCTCACCTGGACGATCGGGTAGACGAGCACGGCGTCCACCGCAGCGAGCGTCCCGGCGAGCACCTCGAGGCAACGAGGGTAGAGCTCCTCCCCACCTTCGAGGACCAGGCAGCTTGGAGCCCGTGCCAGCTCCAGCGCCGCGTTCCGAGCCGCGCCAAGCCCGCCGTCTGCACGCCCGAACAGCGCGCGCGCCGGAATCTGAGGATGCGCCTGCAGCCAGCTCGCGACGAGACGAGCGGCCTTGGTCTCGGCACTGCCGCACGCGACGACCGCCTCGAGATCGCGGGTCCGGCTTGCCGCCAGCGAATCGAGCGTCGCCTCGACAGAGTCCGGCGCTTCGTCGATCACGATGAGCGCGCTCACCTCGGGGGCCCGGCGTGCCCGCCATGCAGGCGTCTCGACCTGATCGACAGTGGCAGCCTGCAGGGCCGACCCCAAGCGCAAGGCAGCGACGGTGCGGCGCAGGCGGACGAGCTCGGTCCGGCTCCGCGACAACTCCCACGCGAGCCGCTGAGCGTCCTGGCCAGCAGCGATCGGTGGCGACTCGCGCGATTCCGATGCGCGCGAACCGGAACCGATCGGACGCCCGGTAGGGGTCTTGTCGGGCACGGGCCGCCCCACGAGCTCGACGAGCGCAGCACGCAGCACCCCGATCGACATCGCAAACGGCAACCACGACTTGAGCCGCTCGTAGGCGGCGTCGCGCAGACGCGCCGCCAGCTCCGGACTGCGCAGGACGGCCTCGACGACGTACGGAAGCGACTGCTCGCTTGCGACGAGCAGGTGCTCGCCGGCCACGAACGGCGCAAGGCCACTTGCGTGCTCGGTCACGAACACCGCACCCGAGTGCATTGCTTCGAGCATCCGCAGCCACTCGAGGTAGGGCTCGGCGTCGCGATGCAGGTTCACGACGACTCTTGCCCTGGCGAGCAGGTCGTACTTCTCCGCCGCGAGGAACGATGTCGAGCCCCCGGCGTTACGCTCGCTCGGGTCGGCCAGCTGGAGCAGGCAGTTGTGACGCGCGAACACGCCGGCGCAGCGGTGCAGCAGGCGGGTCCGCCGGCTGCTTGCCGTTCCAAGGAAGATCACGTCGATCGGACGGGGCGCCGACGGATCGAACCGGTCGCGAAGCGCCGAATAACCGGGGCGCAGGCTGCGTGCGGGGATCCCGGCGCGGTGCAGTCGGCCCAGCGAGCGCACGTCGATGTCGAAGATGGCCCCCGCACGCCACATCAGCGCCTCGGTGGCGTCATCCAGCGGCTCGCCGGGCGGATCGGCGCAGATGAACACGGTCCGCTTCAAGATCGAATCGCCGGGCAGCGCCTCCTCCCCCTCGAGCGCGACGAACTCCCGCGGGGCGAGGAGCGCGTATACGAGCCCGGGCCGCGGTTCCGGGAAGCCGTCGGTGTGGACCGTGCAGGGGATGTCCTGCAGCTCGAGCTCGTACCGGATCGTCTCCCCGAGCTCCTGCATGAACCATGCCTGGCCCGGAGAGATCACGAATGCGACGTGCGGCACGGGCGGCCATCGTAGCGAGCAGGCAGCGACGGCTCCACGAGGGCAGCTAGCCTGTCCGGCGTGGAAATCGACCTTGCCGGCACGAAGCACGGAGTCTCGGAGCGGTTCGTCCCCGACAAGGATCTGGGGCGGCTGATCGAGGCAGAGCACCTCGCCCGCTATCGCTGGGCGGCGCAGGCCGCAGATGGGCTGCGCGTGCTCGATGCCGGGTGCGGGACTGCGTACGGCACCCGGTTGCTTGCCGAGGCTGGTGCCCGGGAGGTCGTCGGCACGGACATCGCCGAGGGCGTGCTCGGTGCTGCCGCAAGCCGGATGCCTGACAACGTTCGCCTCGAGGCCGCCGATCTGAATCGGCTGCCATTCGAGGACCGTAGCTTCGACCTGATCGTCTGCTTCGAGGTGCTCGAGCACTTCGACGACCCCTTCGCCGTGCTGGACGAGCTATGCCGGGTGCTCTCGCCGGAAGGCGCCCTGATCGTCTCCTCGCCGAACGGTGGGGTCTTCCCCGGAGGGAACCCGCACCATCACCACGAGTTCCAGCCAGATGAGTTGCGCGCGGCGCTGCTCGGGCGCCTCGCAAACGTGGAGCTGATCCGCCAGCACGACTATCTGCTCTCCGCGGTGTTCGGCGACGATGTGGTGCGCCGCCGCAATGGTGAGATGCTGGACGGAGTGCGAATCGACAAGCTCGTCAGCGAAGAGCCGGGATCGGAGCTGTACACGCTCGCGATCGCAGGCAACGGGGAGCTGCCCGAGCTCCGTCCGTTGGGAACATTGACAGGCACGCTCGAGTTTCGAGAATGGCTATCGGTGTACGACACGCAGACGGACGCTATCCGCGACAAGGACAACTACATCGGCGAGCTGGAAGCGCGGGTCGCGGAGCGAGACGAGCTCGCCCAGCTGCTGGTGGATGCTGAGCAGCGGCTCGCCGAGATTCCGAGCCTGCGCCTGCAGGTCGAGGACCTCCGCCAAGAGCTCGCCGGCGCGCGAGCGGCGGAGGAGGAGGTGCGCAGGCAGATCAAGACCCTCGACGACCGTCTGATGGATGCCGTGCAGCGGCGCGTGGAAGCCGACCAACGTCGCATCCAGATCGAGCAACACGTCGTGGCCGCTGAGGAACGCGTGGCGCGGGCACAGCAGACGCTGGAAGCCGTGATGGGGTCGCCGAGCTGGCGGCTCACGCGTCCGTTGCGGGCGGCGAAGAAACTCCTCCGGCGCTGATCCATGGCCGACGACCCGCAGCAAAGCGTGATCAAGGCGCGCCGGCCCAGCCAGTTCGCGAATCTGCCGCGGCGGCTGTATCTCACCTACCGCTACCACGGCCTGCGAACGGTCCTGCTTCGCGCGCTGACGTTTCCCGTTCGGTTCACGCCGTTCAAGCACCGCCTCGGCATGGGGGTGCCGTCGACCGCCAAGGCGCGGACCACGGCGATGGCGTGGTACCGACTCCACGGCCAGCCGGTGACGATCGTGATTCCCCGCTACCGGGACGCCGACCTCGTCGCGCAGTGCGTCGCCCGGATCCGCAAGACGGTTCCGCGGAACCGCGTCCGGATCGTGGTCGCAGACGATGCCAGCGGTCCCGAGCACCTCGCGGCGCTGTCCCAGATTCGAGGGATCGAGGTCGTCGCCGGCGAGACGAACGTCGGCTTCTCGGCCAACGTCAATCGCGCCCTGATCCACGTCGGCACGGAGACGGACGTCGTGCTGCTCAACTCGGACGTCCTACCGGAAACGGGTTGGCTCGCCTGCCTGCAGTACTCCACGAGCCGTGCCCACGACCGTGGGCTGGTGGGCGCCAAGCTGCTGTACCCGGATCGGCGGATCCAGTACGGCGGCACGGTTCGGAACCTGGGAGCGCTCGAGTGGTTCGATCACCGGTATCGCTTCAAGCCTGCCGACTGGGGTCCGTCCGAGATCGGCTGCCCGACGCTGGCGGTGACGGGCGCCTGCATGTACATCACGCGACAGGCGCTCGAACGCGTTGGGCTGCTCGACGAGGGCTTCCCGATGGCCTACGAGGACGTCGACTACTCGCTGCGTGTGTGGCGGGCCGGGATGGAAGTCCGGTACGAGCCCTCGGCGGTGCTCGTCCACCTCGAGTCCCCGACTCGCGGAACGGATGTCGGCGAGCGGGAGCGTGCCTCGCAGCGACACTTCTGGGAGAAGTGGAGCGACTTCCTCGACGCCCGGAACGTCCGCCACCCGGATGGGCGTCTCCGCGTCATCTACGTGACCGAGGGAACCGGGGTCGGCGGCGGCCACCGCGACATCTTCGAGCACCTCAACCGGCTGCTCGACCGCGGCCACGACGTCGAGCTGTGGACGCTGGACGATCCACCGGACTGGTTCGAGTTGCACGCCCCAGTGCGGACGTTCGACAACTATGCCCAGCTCGCCAGCGAGCTCGAGCCGATCGAGGCGATCAAGGTCGCGACCTGGTGGAACACCGCTCACTCCGTATGGCTGGCGAGCATCCGCAATGGCATCCCCGTGTACTTCGTCCAGGACATCGAGACGAGCTACTACCGGGACAACTGGACGATGCAGCAGTGCGTGCTCGAGTCCTACCGGCACGAGTTCCGCTACATGACGATCTCCTCATGGAACCGGGAGCGGTTGCGCGAGCTCGGCCTCGACGCGGCACTGATCCCGCCGGGGATCGATCTCGAGAACTTCCAGCCACTCTCCGGGGTCAGCCGGGCGGGCGACCGCGTGCTCGCGCTGGGTCGCACGCACCCGCTCAAGAACTTCCCGCTGACGCTCACGGCGTGGCAGTCGCTTCCGGAGCCTCGCCCGGAGCTGTGGCTGTTCGGAATCGAGCCGGAACTGGCAAGCGAGGACGGCATCCGCTACGTCGAGTCCCCATCCGACGCAGAGGTGAACCAACTGTTCAACGAGGCCACGGTGTTCGTGCAGACCTCGCGACACGAGGGCTTCTGCCTGCCGGCGCTCGAGGCGATGGCGACCGGCGCCGCCGTGGTCTGCACCGACGCCCACGGGAACCGCGACTTCTGTCGGGACGGCGAGAACTGCCTGATGCCCGGGGCAAGCCCGGAGGAAGTGAGCGCCGCGATCGCCAAGCTGCTCGCCGACCCTGAGCTGCGCGCCGCGCTCGGCGCGGCCGGAATCGAGACCGCAGCCGACTACGCCTGGGAACGAAGGATCGACGCGCTCGAATCGTTCTTCACCGAGATCGCCACCCCCAGACGGATCGAGCCGTCGACGGACGTGGTGCCCGAGCGGCGCACGGCCAGCAGATGAGGCAGCGGTTCGCGGGCCGGTTCCTTCGCTGCCCCAGCTGCCGCAGCGACGGGACACTGGTGCTGTCGGCCACCGAGACGACTGCCGTCGAGGTCCGTGAGGGAGAGCTGCGCTGCTCGAACTGCGGCCGGGGGTTCGCAGTCAGACGTGGGGTCGCAGAGTTGCTGATCGGGGCGCCCGAGCACGTGCGCAGGGAGGCCGAAGGCCTCGAGCGGTTCGCCGCGCACATGCGCGAGTCCGGATGGGACAGGAACCGGATCCTTCGCCTGCCGGACGAGCCCGACGACGGCTACTGGTTCGTGCAGGCCGCGACGTTCGACCAGCTGACCGATCTGGTCAAACCGACACCAGGGCAGTCGATCCTGGACGTCGGCTCGAATACCTGCTGGGCGACCAATCGCTTCGCCCGCGCCGGCCTCGAGGCGATCGCGCTGGACATCGCGACGGTCGAGCTCCAGGGGCTGTACACCGCCGATTGGTTCCTCGAGGAGGGAGGCTACTTCGAGCGGGTTCTCGGCACGATGAACGACATGCCCATCGCCAGCGGGAGCCTCGACTACGTGTACTGCTGCGAGGTCCTCCACCACAACGACGTGCGCGGGCTCTGGCAGACGTACAAGGAGGCCTTTCGCGTCCTGAAGCCGGGAGGCCGGCTGCTGATCGCCAACGAGACGCTGAAGACGCTGCGCGACCCACATGGTGTGCACGTCGAGGCCGTCGAGCAGTACGAGGGCTACGAGCACGCGCACTGGGCGCTGCACTACCAGCTCGGCGCCCGCTTGGCGGGGTTCAGGATCGAGCGGCTGCTAGAGCCGACCTACCGTTGGTTCTTCGACCCGCACCATCTGTGGGTCCCCGCCGACACGTCGCCGCTCGAGGCAGCGCTTCGCGTCGCGCACTACGTCCGTCGCAGGTGGGGGCCGAGCCGCAGGGCCCAGCTGGCCTGGATCAACCACGTGGTCGGCGGCTCGCAGTTCTCGATGATCGCGACGAAGCCGCAACGGTGATCAGGTCCTCGTCCTCGTCCTCAGATCCATTCACGGGCTCCTGCGCCCGCAGTCGCTGCTCGAGCAGCGCCAAGCGCTGAGCCAGCACACGCGTCTCGTCGGCGAGCCGCGACGCGACCGACGAGAAGTGGAGCACCAGCAGCAACAGGAAGGTGAACGCGATCACGAAGAACGCGTTCGACGGGGTCTTGATCCCGACCGCGTGAGAGATCGAGGCGAGCAACCCGCCCCAGCTCGCGAGCACCACCAGCGCGAGCGCCGCTGCGAGCCACAGGATCGCGTAGCGTTCGCCGAGCCGGCGGCGGCGCACCATCTCGAACACGAGCGCGAACACCACCACCGCGAAGATGATCCCCGCGGGCATCAGCCGACTCCCCTTCGAGGGGCCGTCACTGGGACCGGATCGGCCCGCTCGACGACGACGCGGCGGCGCAGGAGCCCGACCAGCAACGCCAGCGACACCTTGACCATGTAGTACAGCGAGCGCGACTTGGTGATCGAGCTACGACCGCTGTTGCGGTGGTGCATCTCCACGGGCACCTCGATCATCCGAAGCCGGTGGGCATGGAGCAGGAGCACCGCCTCCACCTCGGGGTAGTCGTGGGGATAGTCGCCGGCGAACAGCCGGATCGCCCGCCGGTTGTAGAGCCGGAAGCCCGAGGTGGGGTCGGTGACTCGCTGGCGGCTGATCGCGCTCAGCGCGAGCGCGAACAGCTGAATCCCCGTCCGGCGGCTGAGCGGGGCTCGGTAACCCCCGCCTGGCGCCACGAAGCGGGAGCCGCAGACCACGTCGATGCTCGGGTCAGCCCGCATCGCCTCCACCAGTGAGGCCAGCTCGGCGGGCTCGTGCTGGCCGTCGCCGTCGACCTGCGCTGCGTAGTCGTATCCGTGCGCCTGCGCGTACAGGAAGCCAGCCTGGACGGCTCCGCCGATCCCCAGGTTGAACGGCAGGCGGATCACCGCAGCACCGGCCGCGGCCGCGCGCGCGGCGGTGTCGTCGGTCGAGCCGTCGTCGATCACGACTACGTCGAACTCGGGTGCCTCGACGCGCAGCGACTCGACGACGCCGGCGACCGAGCCGGCCTCGTTGTAGGCGGGCACGATCGCGAGGAACGAGTCAGGCCTGAAGTCCATCACACGACTCTATTATCGCCATGGATGGCCAGCGTCTCGCTGACGGCGGTCGTAGTCGCCCACAATTCGCTGACCGATCTCAGGCGCTCACTCCCCCTGCTGGCGTCCCAGCTCACTGCCGCCGACGAGCTGCTGATCGTCGACAACGCCTCGCGCGACGGCGTCGAGCGGGAGCTGGAGCAGCTCGCTCCGGGTGCAGTGCTGATCCCGATGGGAGCCAACGTGGGGTTCGCTGCCGCCGCCAACGCGGGCGTAGCAGCGGCGAGTAGGGACCTCGTCGTGCTCCTGAATCCCGACGCGGTCGTCCAGCCGGGGTGGTCAGATGCGATCCGCCGGCCGTGGGGCGGCGAGCTAGGCGCTTGGATGGGTCTCGTGCTGCTCGCCGACGGCGCGAGCATCAACACCAGCGGTGGCGTGCTGCACTTCACCGGGCTGGGCTGGGCTGGGCAGATGGGCGAGCCAGCTGCCGCAGCGCCACGCTCGCCGACCGAGGTCGGCTTCCTGTCCGGCGCCTGCCTCGCGGTTCCCCGCCGACGCTGGCTCGAGGTCGGCGGCTTTCCCGAGCACTTCTTCATGTACTGCGAAGACGTAGATCTGTCCCTAAGGTTGCGGTTAGCTGGAGAAAAGCTTGCGGTTGTGCCCGACGCCCAAGTCCACCACGACTACGACTTCGACAAGGGCCTGCGCAAATGGCGACTGCTCGAGCGCAACCGCTGGGCGACCCTGATCCGCACCTATCCGACCCCGCTGCTGGCGGCTGTAATGCCCGCGCTGCTCGCGACGGAGGCAGTCATCTGGCTCGCGGCGGCCCGCGGCGGATGGACGATGATGAAGGCACGTGCAACCTTCGACGTCCTACGTGCACTACCCCAGCTACTCCGCGAGCGTCGCCAGATCCAGCAGCGAGCGCATATCTCTGCGGGCGAGTTCGCTCGGTATCTGACGCCTACGCTGAGCTCGCCGTATCTCGGTCCTGTAGGAAACCATCCGCTGGCCACGGCGATGCTGCGTTTCTACTGGCAGCTCGCCGAGGCGGCGCTGGGAGCAGCGTCGCTCAGAGGTTATCGGCGACGTACGGGGCGGCCCGGTTGAACACCCAGAACCCGAGCACGAACACGATCACACAGAACCCGATCGGGACCAAGAGCCACTTATCCCCGCCCGTGTAGTACGCCGCACCGTAGACCGTGTGGCTGATGAACGCGTGCTTGAACTGCTGCAACACGACCGCCATCGGGTTGAACATGTAGAGCTTGAGCAGAAAGCCGTGGAGGTTCTTCTGCACCGTGTACATCGTGATGATCACCGGGGAGGCGTAGAACAGGATCTGAAGTACGACCTCCCAGATCGGCTGAATGTCGCGGAAGTAGACAAAAGCCGTCGATAGCAGCATCCCCAGTCCAGTTGCGAGGATTGCCTCCATCACAAGGAGCACGGGCACTTCGAGCCAGGTGACCATGGGGTGCACACCGGTCGCCAGCGCGAAAACCAGAAGGACGACCAGGTTACCCAGCAGGTTGAAGGCAGCGAGGAGAGAGTAGGAGAGTGGGATCACCATGCGCGGGAACTCGATCTTGCGGACCAGCGCCTCGTGGTCGACGACGCAGCGGACCGCGTTCATCGTGCCCTCCTGGAGGAACGTGAACAGCACGATCGCCGCGAGCAGCTGCGTCCCATAGTCCTTGCCCGCGCCGACCGTGCCGTTCACGTGTCCGATCTTCGTGAAGAACACATACAGGACGCCGAACAGCAGCAACGGCCTGATGAACTGCCACACGTATCCGAGGAACGATCCGAAGAAGCGCATCTTCCAGTTCGTCTTGGCGATGTTGAACGTCAGGTGCCAGAAACGCCGCCAATCGCTCGTCAACGCCTGCGGTCCCTTGATCGGGCGACCCAGGTCTGAGTACATGGGCTCGAGCGGGGTGTAGGTCGTGACGCTCATAGCGCTGAGGACCCTGCCCGGTCGCGAGCCCGCTCGACCGCGACCTCGACCGGAAGGTCGACGACACCGCCATACGCGCGCGTCGCGGTGACGATGAACGAGAAACCGCTGTCGAACTGGTCCATCACATCGAGCCCGGTCCCGCGGCGGGCGAGGTTGACGAGCGGACTGTAGCGCCCCGGGGCGAGCACATTGTCGAACGCGAACGAGAACACGGCCTCCTCCCCGGCGGCAAACGTGCCGGTCGGCACGGTCATCGACTCGGTCGACGCGACCGTCACCGCCTCGTGCTTGTCGTTGAGGACGTAGACGCTGGCGGCAGGGTCCTCGACCGGGACGTTGAACAGCACCCGAGCACGCAGACGCACGTGCTCGCCTTGCGGGACAGCAGCAAGGCGCATGCCCGTCTCGTCCTCGACCCACACTTCGACGACCCTTGCCTCGCCTACGGCCGCGCGCTCGTCTGGAGCAGCCTCGGATGCACCCTGCGCGGTACGTCCGAAGTTGAGCTCGAGGTAGCGGTCAGCGATGTCCTGTGGCTCGCCGATCTGGAGCAAGTCGCCCCGTTCGAGCAGCAATGCGCGATGGCAGAATCGCACCATCGAGCCCATGTCGTGCGTGACGAACAGAATCGTCTTCCCCGCATCGCGCATCCGATTGAACACATCGAAGCACTTCTGCTGGAACGACGCATCGCCGACGGCGAGAATCTCATCAACCAAGAGCAGGTCTGCGTCGACCTGAATCGCGACAGAGAATGCCAGCCGGATCGTCATGCCCGAGGAGTAATTCTTGACCTTCAACTCAGTGAATTCTTGGAGTTCGGCAAACTCGATCACCTCGTCGACACGGCGGCGCGCCTCGCGCGGCGTCAGGCCCATCATGATCCCGTTCAGGATCACGTTGTCGCGCGCCGGCAGGTCCATGTTGAAGCCGACGCCGAGCTCGATCATCGTCGACATCCGCCCGCGGCGCCAGATCTGACCGTCGGCGTGGTAGATGCCTGCGATGCACTTGAGCAGCGTGCTCTTGCCGCTGCCGTTGCGTCCGACGATCCCGAAGAACTGGCCCTGCGGCACCTCGAACGACACGTCCCGCAGGGCGCTGAAGTGCCGCATCCCCACCTTGCGCCGTGGATGGAGCACCCGCTCCTTGAGCGTGTGGCGCTGTTCCTCGGGAATGTGGAAGGTCTTGGTGACGCCGCGTGCGACCACCGCCGGCAGCTGCCCGCGGTCGTTTGCCCCAGATGGCATGGTCGAGAGGGTAGCGGGAGCGCCCGTTGCGGCCGCGGGACCCGGACGGCGGCGAGGAATGCCCTTTGCCAGGATGTCGCCGGTGAGTCCCGCGCCGGTCGACATCATCGTCCTCGCCTACAACCGCGTCGACTACCTGGGCGAGATGGTCGAGGCGCTCGAGCAGCGCACCCGGTGGCCGTACCGGCTGACGGTCGTGGACAACGTCTCCGGGCCGGACACCCGCAACTGGTTGCGCGCCCACCGCGAGCGCTTCCACGAGGTCATCTTCAACGATCGCAACGAGCACCTGGCCGGCTTCCAGCGCGGGATCGCGCGGACGGACAGCGAGCTGTTCGTCCTCTCAGACGCCGACGTGCTGCCGCATCCGCCGACCGATGAGGGCTGCTGGCTGACCCGGTTGGTGGCCCTGGCCGGCCGCCACCCTGACTTCGGGCTGATCAGCGCGCGCCTCGACAGCATCACGGAAGCGCGCGACATCGAGGTCGAGCGCAAGCGGCTGCTCGACGGCGAGCTGATCGAGACGAGCACCGGCGTCTGGCTGAACCTGATCCGCCGTGAAGCGCTGCGGATCCCGTACATGAGCGACGGGATCACCTCGTATGCGATCCGCCGCAGCGGCTTTCGCATCGGCGTCGCCGCGGATGTGCTGGCCACGCATCTCGGCGACCAGGACCCGGAGCGCCACCCCGACTACCTGGCGCGAAAGCAGGCAGCGGCCGGCCTCGGCACCGTCTACCCCGAGTATCCCGAGCTGGCCCAGGCGGCGCGGCCCCCGCTCCTGCGGGAGCTCGTGCTCGCAGCCCCGGTGCTCGCCGCGCTGCGAGCGCACGGAGTCGATCCGGCCGACACGGTCGAGCTCAGCCGCGCAACCTGGCCCGTATTGGCCGCCGCCGACCCGCGGGTCGAAAGCTGCGTGCGACGGACGCATCAGGCCGCGGCCCGGTTCGTCTACGACGAAGCGCCACCGCTTGCTCCTGGCAGCGCCACCGCTGTCGCCGTCATCTGCCCCGATGAGCTCGACAGCGAGCTGGTCGGCGACGCGCTCGCCGTCGCCGGCGAATACGTCATCGTTCTGACAGCCCCCGGAGCGCCCCCGCCTGAGCGCGACGATTGGGTTCTCGTCGAGGAGCATCCCGGACCGGCTGAGGCCGTCGAACGGCTTGCGCAGGTCGCGAGCAGACCCCGCTTCCGCCGGCGCCTGGCCTACTCGACGCTCGAGCACCGCGGCCGCTGGCTCGCCGCACTCGAGGCCGGCTGCTTCGACGGTCCGTGCCGGCTGCGCGTCTACGTCCTGCGACGCGATCCGCCGCGACCTCCGGCCACGGGCCGCTGGCGCGAGGGCGTCACGAGCAGGCCAACACAGCCCCCTTTCAAGCCACCCGTCTCGCGCGCGCGGCTCGGGCCCCTGCTGACCAAGGGCTCGCGGCTCCTCAGAGCCGAGTGGCACCTGCTGAACGCGAGACTGCTGAACGCGCGTCGGTGATCGGTGCCGGTGTCAGGAGAGCCGGAACCAATCGACATAGCGACCGCAGGCGTCCCGCAGCGGCATCATTCGCCTTACGTCGGGAAGGCGGGTCGCCGCGATGTTGTAGACGCTGTCGTACGGCTGCGTTCCGGTGAGGATCGACGGGCGGCCGGCGCTGATCCGGATCGCGATCTGTCTGCTGACCCCTCTTCCGGTTACGGCACCGACGTTGAAGAACGGACCGTTCTGGCCCATGTAGGCGGGCATCCAGAAGCGACGACCCTCCGCAGAGAACGTGATCGGCGTCCACGCGGTGTACTGGGCAGAGATCTCCCACCTGGTACGCGCGGGCAGCCCAATCCGAACGATCCCCGAATGGCCTGGAGCGAGCCCAGGGATGCCCCCGACGATCACCGGCTGCGTCATCACCGCCGCAACCCCAGCGCGCTCCGAAAGACTGCGCAGCAGCGGGACGCTGCAGTCCAGGATCGCGCCGGGTTGACCAGCGCCTTCGATCGTCGCTCGCGGGGGAGTCGGACCGATCCGTTTCCACAGCTCGTAGAGAGGCCGGCGGGAGACGAGATGGAAGTTGGACGGCGGCTCGCTGGCGAAATCCGTGTCCGACGTGACAACGTAGGCGAATTCGTTGAGATCGGGCGAGACGACCGAGTCGAAATCGAGCGGCTGCCCGTTGAACGGCTTGTTCGGGGGACTCTGGGGCGTGGGCAGCCATTCGGTCCCAGGCGAGAAGTTCCACACCGGCGAGTCGTGGAGCTCCCACACCGCCCAGCTGTCGATGCCGAGGAACAGCGTGGGTGCGTTTCCGGTGAGACGATGAAAGGCCGCAAGCTCGGCGACGGTCTCGGATGACTGGACGGGCTCGTTGCGCAACGTCGTGTAGCTCGAATAGCCCGCGGCGACACCGAATATCGCTGCGAACGCGAGCAGCGTCACGGTCACGAGACGCCCCCCCTGCCGCGACGTCAGCAGCGCCCGCATGCCGATTGCGATCACGACCGGCGCTCCGATGACCATCGCCTTGGCGGTCACGTACGGCGACTGGGTTGCGTTCGAGTAGAGCCACACGACGGCACATCCCAACCCTGCTGCGAGCAGCGGCAACTGGCGGCGGCGCAGCGACCAGAAGACCCCGAAGACGAGGATTGCGAGCGCGAACGCACCCAGCTCACCCGCGTCGAAATGGTTCGCCGGAACCACACGGAAATCGCCGCTCCCCCAGATCCCAAGCGCCTCATAGATCGACAACGGCCCGCGGAGATTGCCGAGGTCCTGGCCCGTGATCGTGTTCTGCGGCGAAAGCCCGAACGAGCCGAAGAACGACGAGATGTCCGAGAAGATCGGCAGCAGCACGATCAGCAGCAGCAGGACGAACCCGAGCGCCCAAGGGGCGATCGTGGTGAGATTGCGCCCCGTCAGCAACTCGCGCGCCAGCCGCGGTCGCACCGCGAGCCCGACCACGACCCATGCGGCAAAGGTCGTCACGAACCAGGCGACGCCGAGATACGAGTAGGTGTAGACCGACCCGGCAAGGAGCACACCGGCCGGTAACGCCATCGTGAAACGCACCCGCTGCGAGGCGTCTGCCCAGCGGGCAGCGACCTGCCCGAGGTGCAGGGCGAACGCGAGCACCAGCCCCGCCATGATCGTCTCCTTGAAGGCGCTCTCGCCGTAGTAGGCCGCGACGAGATATGCAGCCCCGGACAGGAGCCCGATCACCGCACGCCGCCACAGGGACTCACCGCCGAGGACGTCACCGGCGACGATCGCGGTCAGCACCATGATCGAGATGAGTAGTCCGGTGAAGACCTGGATCGCCTGAGCGCCGGTCCCCGTGGACACCGCGGCGACGAGCGCATGCGGTCCCGTCGGATACCCCCCTAACACGTGGTAGTAGGCGGCAACCTTCGCGGAGCTCAAGGCCTCCACAACCACCAGGTGGATCGCCATGTCGCCATCGACGAACGCTCCGGGGCCGACCCGTCCCTGGGCGATGAAGGGAATCGACGCCGCGCACAGCCCCAGCGCACCGATCAGGGCGTCGCCGGCAAAGGAGTGGACGAACGGACCCCTGGGCGAGGAGCGCGCGCGCGAAGCCCGCCGCGCCAAGTACGCCGCTGCCAGGACGACGGCGAGCAGGCACACGACAAGCGCGGTGCCGGCGCGGCCAGGCAGCTTGATCGCGGCGTCGGCCAACGCCATCAGCGCGGCGAAGCCGACGAACGGCGCCGCCGACCAGCGTGCGGCAGCGCCGCCACATAGGCTGCAAATCGCGCGACCGAGGACGATCGAGCCGGCCACGATCACGAGCACGGATCCGTAGGCCTGCTCGAACACCGCGGCGAGTCTACTCAGCGCTCCGCGCGAGAATCGCTGCACCGGCGCGCGTTCGGGCCGCCGCGAGCCTCTAGCCTCGCAGACGCTGATCACGATCTCGAGCACAACCAGCCCATCGTCAACCACCCCCCCGGCCGCCGACGGCGTCGCCGGCAAGGTCGCACGCGGCGCGTCCGCCGCGTTCGTTCGAACGCTGGTCGTCTACCTGGCGACCGCCGTCGCGATGCTGGTGCTGACGCGCCGGCTCACGGCCCGCGAGTTCGGCGTCTACTCGGTGCTCGTCTCGCTGTCGGCGATCACCTATTACCTCGTCACAGCGGGCTTCGCCTACACGTTCACGCGCAGCGAATCCGTCACCGATGAAGAGGTGCGGGCAGCCTTCTGGACGTTCGAGACGCTGTACGTGACGCTCGCGGTCATCCTGTCGGCGGTTTCGTTGCTGGTCGGCGGGACCGAGGCCCACGTGCTGTTGCGAGGGATGGCCGCCTTCCTCGTACTTGCTCCCTTCCGCTTCCCGGCCGCCGTCAAGTTCTGGCGGGAGGTCCGGCTCGGACGCCAAGCGGTGATCGAAGCCTCGGAGGGCGTGACCTTCCAGGTGGTCGCGGTCGTGCTCGTGCTGGCGGGCGTGCGCGAACCTGCATTCGCATACGCGCTGGCGGCCGCGGCCGCAGTCTCGGCGACGCTTTCGATCTTCCTCGGCGGATGGCGGCCAGGGCGCCCGGTGTATGCGCCGTTGATCCCGTGGTGGCCAAAGACGAGGCCCTATTTCACCTCGAGCGTGCTGGCGCTGTGGCGCGACATGGGCCACACGCCGGTGATCGCGCTGGTCCTCGGCGGAGTCGCCGCCGGTTACTTCGGCTGGGCCGCCGGGCTTGGCAGCGCCCTGACAGCATTGCTCATGGTCCTCACACAGGCGGCGTTCGTCGGGTTCGCCCGCGTGCGAGATGTCGAACGGACGACCGATGCACTGTCGAGAGCGCTCCGCCTGCTGTCGCTCGGTCTCGGCGCGATCCTCGCGGTCGCAGCCGGAGCGGCGAACCCGATCGCCGCGGTCGTCTTCGCCCACAAATGGCTGCCCGCGGTTGGCGCCATGAGGTTCCTGATGGCAGCGGTGGGAGCCGGCAGCCTGCTCACGGTGTTCGTCAACCTGGCGCTCGCGGACGGGCGCGTCGGGCGCGCCAACGGATGGCTGTTCACGGTGTTCGCCGGCACGATCACGCTGGGACTGACGGCGGGCGCGATCTGGGGCATCACCGCTTACGCGGTTGCCTACAGCGTGATCATGACGGCGACGCTCGGAGCCGCCTGGCGCGAGACGGTCAAGCTCTACCCCGTCCCGATGGCAACGCTGCGGTACGTCGTCGGGGCGGTGATGTGCGCCGCCGCCGCCGCAGCCTGCGGAGCCGAGATCGCGGGCGCAATGGGCAACACGGTTGCCGCACTCGGCGCGTCCGGGGCCGCCTCGCTGCTGCTCTACGCAACCCTGTTCGCGGCGGTCTCGAGGGGCGCTCCGCTGACCGACCTGCGGCAACTGCGAGCGACGATGCGTCCCAGCGGCTAGTTGCGCCTGACTCGTTCGATCAGGTCCGACATCGCCTGCGCATATCGCGCATTTGAGAGCTCGTCGTGAAGCCAGGCTCGGGTGGGCTGCACGCGATCACGTTCCAGTTCGCGTTCGGTGCGGATAGCAGCGGCAATCTGCTGCGGGTTGCAGGGTTCGACCACATGGACCCCGGAGCGCCCCGCGAGGATCTCGTGGACGCCGGCGCCTGAGGAGACGGTCACGGGCGTGCCGGAGGCGAGCGCCTCGAGCGGTGCCTGGCCGTAGCTCTGCCTGACCGGAGGGAACACGTAGAGATCGGCAGCGGCGTACCACCGCCGCAACTCTTCCTCGGAGATGGCGCTGCGGTGCAGCCGGACGCGCTCGCCGAGCCCCAGCGACCGGATCCTCCCCTCGAGCGCGTCCGCGTAGCCAGGATCGTGGTGGTCGGAGCCGACGATCCGGCAGCGGATCGACGGGTCGTCGCGGAGCTCGCCGATCGCGTCGATCAGGTCCTCGAAGCGCCGATACGGAACGAGCAGCGCGACGGCCAGCACGAGGAAGTCGTCCTTGGAGACGCCAAGATCCGCCCGGGCGCCGGAACGGTCCGGAGCATCGAAGAACTGCTCTGAACAGCCGATCCGCAGGACGCGCGCGGGACGGCCATAGGCGATGTTCACCATTTCTGCATCGAACTCGGACAGCACGACGATCCCGCTGGCGTGGCGCGCGTCCCGTAGGTCGGACAGGCCCAACGCTGCCGCCCCGAAACGCGCCGAGCCGCCCAGCGGACGGGCAACTCGGCCGGGAATCACCCCCTGCTCCCACGGCGAGGCGTCGTTGCGCGTCCAGATCAGCGGGATGCCGAGCCGCCGGGAGGCGATCGCTCCGGCATGCAGCGACGGCCAGTCGTGCGCGTTGACGACCTCGGTGCCCGCAGGAACGAGGTCCGCCATCCGCTTCATCCGAACCAGGTGGCGGTAGAGCAGCGCCCCCCGGCTTCGCACCGGCGAGTGCTCGCCGACGTGCACCGCGCGAACGTCGAGATCGCCGGCGATGTCGCTCAGGTTGCCGGCGGGGTCGTGGTCGTAGGCCACCATCGAGACGCTGTGACCGAGGTCCCGCAGGCCGCTCGCCAGTTCGATCAGGAGGCGTACGTTCCCGGCATTGCCACGCCGGTCGCCCACCGAATCGAGGAGTAGGGCTACGCTGGCGGGCACCAGGGCGGGCAGTCTAGACCTGGTCGAGGATGCGAGGATTGAGGATGCGAGCTGCCAAGAAGAAGAAAGGAGGCACATGGATCACAGCCAGCTTCTATCGACGTTCCTCGTCGGCGTGCGATCTCGTACAAACGCCATCCGGCGGCTGCTGACGCTCGAGAGCGACCGTGCGTTCTATCTGTCGCTCTGGGAGCTGGCCCAGCGCTACGCGCAGGTTGCATCGACACCGGCCGAACCACCTGCGGACCTGAGCCTGAGCCGGTTCGAGTTGCGCGTCTGCTCGCAGAACGGCGAGGACGGTGTACTGGCTGAGATCTTCCGCCGGATCGGCCTCCCCGTCCGCTGTTTCGTCGAGTTCGGCATCGAATCAGGGCGCGAGGGGACTTGCGTGTACCTTGCCGACGTCGCCGGTTGGAGAGGGCTGTTCATCGAGGCAGACCCAGCGCTCTATCGACAGCTCGCCAGAAAGTACATGCGATCCGCGCGGGTCGAGACAATGCACGCGCTGGTGACCACGGACAACGTCGAGGCGCTGTTCGAGCGTGCCGGTGTGCCGCAGGAGCCTGATGTCGTCTCGATCGATATCAACGGCGCGGACTACTGGGTGTGGGAGGCGATCACGAACTACCATCCCCGAGTCGTGGTGATCGAGTACAACGCGGCGATCGATCCTCACCGTCGACTCGTGCAGCCCCGCCATCAGGTGAGCTGGGATGGGACCGAATTCCTGGGCGCGTCGCTGGCCGCAGTGCAGGCCCTCGGTGAGGATAAGGGATACCGTCTGGTCCACACTGAGATGTCCGGCCTGAATGCCTTCTTCGTGAGGGAGGACTTGGCCACCAACCGATTCCCGGACTCCGACGGGGTGGCGGCGCGTGGGTTTCCCAACTACTGGCTGCGGGGTTACCGTCATCCTCGAGCGCATCGCGGTCAGTCGTACCTCGACCTCGACACCGGAGAGTTGATTCCGGCTGCTGACGCCCACTGACGGCGCGCACCGTCGGAGAACGACTCGCATCCTGGCTGCCTGGCTGACTCGCCTCGGCAAGTCCGGCTGCCTCCGAGGACGAGGCGCTATCGTCGCCGCATGCGACTCGGCTCAAGACGCGAACAGGCCGCTCAGGCGCGCCAGTTCTTGGCTTTGTTCAGGAACGCCGTCAAGCGGGGCGTGCAGTTCGCCAGCGACCGCGGGATGCGCCAAGAGATCAAGCGCTCGACCAGGCTGGTGTTAGCGCTCCGTCGAACCTTTGCCTCAACCGACTTGTGGACTACGGAGCTCTCCTTCCTGATCGCAGGCCGCAGGGTCCCGCAACCCGACGAGCGCTACACCGACGGGTTCGCTCCCCGGCGGTATCCGGCTCGCAACGGCGGAGCCGCGACGTGGTTCCGGATAGGGGTCAACGACGTGTACACGTGGAGTGAGGTCAACGTTCACCAGGAGTACGTGGCACCCTGGGCGTTACCTGCGAATGCCCACGTCCTCGACCTCGGTGCCCACGCGGGCTATTTCGCGAGGTGGGCGCTGGAGAACTGGCCCGTCGCATCGATTCTCTCCCTGGAGCCGGACGAAGGTAACGCCGCGGTCCTCAAGAAGAACCACGCCGAAGCGGCGGACCCCCGGTGGCGCTTCCTGCAAGCAGCGGCAAGCACGTCCGCAGGGATCGCACACTTCTCGGGCGGGCGGGGCTCGAGCGGGGGCATCTCACTCGATGGTGAAGACGAGGTTCCGACGGTCGACGCGTTGCCACTGCTCGCTGACGTCGACATCGCCAAGATCGACATCGAAGGGGGCGAGTGGGCACTCCTCCGTGACGACAGGTTCGAGCTCTGCGCACCAACCGTTCTCGTGCTCGAATACCACCCCGGTCCGAGCGTCACGCGTCCGCGCGAGCAGGTCGTGAGTGCTCTGCGAGCAGTCGGATACGAGGTTCGTGAGGGCGAGCACTCGGACGATGATGTGGGCGTGCTCTGGGCGCGCCGTCCTGCGCGTTCAGCGTCCCAGGCCTGAGCGGGACCGGACGGGCGTCAGCGCACTCAAGCCCGCCGCTCGAGCGACAGCGCCCCCGCCAGCGCGGGCGGCAGGCCGGCCGCCCGCGCCCCGAGCGCCGTCCCGGCCGCGCGCGCGCCGTGGTGGGCCAGCGACCGGACAAGCAACGGGTAGCGACCAGCCCTGCCACCGGCGGCACCCAAGCCGCCGGTGGCGCGCAGGTCCGCTCCGACCGCCCCGCGCACGCCCCGCGCCAGCCGCCGCAGGTCGCCGAGGTCCGTGAGGCCGTACAGATCGGCGACGGCGCGGGCCTCGTCGAAGCTGCGCCGCAGCCAGTCCCATATCCCGTACTCGTGGGAGTGGACGACCGCCGCGTCCGGCACGTACGCCTTCGCCCAGCCGGCACGGAGCATGTCGAGCGCGAGCGCATGGTCCTCGGCGTACGCGATCGGCCGGAACGGCACCGCAGCCCATGCCGCCCGGGACACGCAACCGTTGGCATCGGTGAAGTAGGCCCGCACGCCGTACAGGTCGCGTGGCGGAATCGCGCGCTCGGCCTCCCCCAGCCGGTCGACCCGCACAGCGCCGTCGGGTGACAGCCGGGCGAACCACGCGGTCAGCTCGCGCGCGACCATCGGGCTCGCGTCCGGGCGCGGCAGGTAGGGGCCGAAGGCGAGGCCGACGCGGTCCGACGCGTCGAAGCCCGCCACCAGCCGCGCGAGCCAGCGGTCCGACGCGGGCACCGCGTCCTGGGTCAGGAAGGCGACCAGCTCGCCCCGGGAGCGTTCCATCAGCAGGTTGCGGGTCGTTCCGTGCCCGAACGACGCGGGCTCGATCTCCACGACCTCGCCGCCAGCCCGAACGACGGCCTCCACCGAGCCGTCCCGCGAACCGGAGTCGCAGACGACGAGCTCGAGCTCGACGCCATCGGGCACAACCTGCCGTCGGACCGCCGAGAGCACGTCTCGCAACAGCGATCCCCCATCGAGGACGGGAATCGCGACGCTTACGAGCATGCCGCAGCCGAGAACGGAGTCAGAGCAGCCCGTCGAGGATCCGCCGCAGGCCCTCCCCGAGCGTCACCGACGCCTCCCAGCCAAGCTCCCTCCGGGCACGGGTCACGTCGAGGCAGCTGCGGCGAACCTCGCCGGGTCGCTCGGTCGCGAACACCGGATCCGGCAGCGACATGCCGCGCTGGACTCCCACCGTGCGCAGCGCGTCGACCAGCTGAAGCACCGAGGTCTCCTGCCCGTGGCCGATGTTCAAGGGCCCGCTCACCCCCGACTCGGCAGCCAGCAGGTTGGCGGCGACGACGTCGGCGACGTCGACCCAGTCGCGCGTCTGGCGGCCATCGCCGTACACGGTCGGAGGTCGGCCCTCGAGCAGGCAGCCGCAGAAGATCGCGACCACGCCCGCCTCGCCGTGCACGTCCTGGCGAGGCCCGAACACG
>DAHUYL010000066.1 GCA_027315255.1 Solirubrobacterales bacterium
TCATGGCGACGATCTTCGCTGCCGTCGTGAAGGCGCTGATCGTCGACATCGTCACGCCGATCATCGCGATGATCGTCGGAAAGCCCGACTTCAGCTCGCTGACGTTCACGATCAACTCGAGCCATTTCTTCTACGGCGACTTCATCAACGCCGTGATCACGTTCGTGACGACCGCGGCGGCGGTGTTCCTGTTCGTCGTCAAGCCGTACGAGCGCTACAAGGCTCATCGGCCGGCCGACGCGACGACGAAGGAGTGCCCGGAGTGCATGAGCGAGATCCCGATCAAGGCGCGGCGTTGCCCGCAGTGCACCACGACGCTCAGCGCTTGAGCCATCCCGGAGCTGGGGCGAGCGTAAGCACGCCCCAGCTCGCGCACGCGTTCAGGCTGCGTCCGGCCTGGGTTCGGTCGCGTCCGGCGAGATCGAGATCACCCGGCCGCGGCGGCCACGGGTGAACTCCACGACCCCGGCGGAGCGGGCGTAGATCGTGTCGTCCTTGCCGATCCCGACGCCGTCGCCCGGGTGGAACCGGGTGCCGCGCTGGCGCACGATGATCTCGCCGCCGGTCACCGTCTGCCCGGCGAACACCTTGACGCCGAGTCGCTTGGCGTTCGAATCGCGCCCGTTGCGCGAGGAGCCGAGTCCCTTCTTGTGTGCCATTAGCTCGCCTTCTCCTTGGCGGAGGTCTTGTCCGCGTTCAGCCCGATCTGCTCGACCTGGAGCCGCGTCAGCTCCTGGCGGTGGCCGTTGCGGCGCTTGTAACCACGCTTTGGCTTGAACTTGACGACGCGAAGCTTCGGGCCGCGCTCGTGTGCGACGACGGTGGCGCTGACGGCGACGAGGCTGAGCCCCTCGCCGTCGAGCACGGTGTCGCCGTCGACATACAGCAGTGGCTGGAGCGACACGGTGTCGCCCTCTTCCGCGCGCAGCCGCTCGACCAGCAGGGATTGCCCCTGCTCGACGCGGTATTGCTTGCCGCCTGTCTTGACGATTGCGTAGGTCACTGCTCTGATCCTTCGGAGGACGCTGCCGCAACCGCGGCCTGACTGCCAGAACGGCGTCGACCACCGCGGCGTCCGCGACGTCTCCCCGACGATTCTAGCTGATCGTCGGCCGACCCAGCCCGTCCCGGGCCGTCTCCCGAACCGTCGGCGGAGTCACGGCCCCCCGACGGCGCCGGCACGTCGATCAGCCGCGCGACGGCTGCGGTACGGCCGACCTCATCGATCCGCACCAGCCGCTTCTCGCCGACCGCACTGGTCGCGTCCTTCACCTGGATGATGTAGCCGTCGATCTTCGCGACCGCGTCGCCGGCGCTGTACATGTGCGGCTCGACGATCTCGACGTGTACCTCCTCGCCCTCGCGGAACGGCAGCGCGCGCTCGAGGACCTCGCCGCGGTCGGCCTCGAGCAGCACCGCAAAGTGCTCGAGCGGGAGCCCCTCGGAGCCTTCGAAGTGGAACCACTTGCCGGTGTCGGCCTCGATCTGGTGCAGCACGCGGGCGTCGTTGCCGGTGAACTCGGCACTGACGCGCGGGTTCATCTGCAACAGCAGTGCCTCCGCCGCCGTCTCCTTGGCGAGGTCCCGCATCCGCCGCTCGAACTCGATCGCGATCGTCTCCTCGGACTTGATCACGCCCTCGCCCTCGCACGTCGGGCCGGGCCGGGTCATGATCTCGCGAACGCCGTCGGTGACGTTCTGGCGCGTCATCTCGACGAGGCCCAGCGGCGAGATCTCGACGACGAACGTCTTCGTGCGGTCCTCGTCGAGCGCCTTGCGCAGCGTCTTCAGGACCGCGTCGCGGTTGCGCGCGCGGGCCATGTCGATGAAGTCGATCACGATGATCCCGCCGATGTCGCGCAGTCGCAGCTGCCGGACGACCTCCTCGGCCGCCTCGAGGTTGGTCTTCGTGATCGTGTCCTCGAGCCGGGCGGTCTTGCCGCGGCCGACGAAGCTGCCGGAGTTGACGTCGATCACCGTCAGCGCCTCGGCATAGTCGATCATCAGGTAGCCGCCGCTCGGCAGATCGACGCGGCGCGAGAGGGTCGAGTCGAGCACCTTCTCGACGCCGAACGCCTCGAACAGCGGCCGCTCCTCGCTCCACAGCTCGACGTGCTCGACCAGCTCCGGCGCCGTGCGCGCGAAGAACGAGAGCAGCCGGTGGTGCTGCTTCTCGTCGTCGACGATCGCGCGTTCGAACTCGGCCGAGTAGATGTCACGGACGACCCGCACTGACAGGTCGGCCTCCTGGAAGACGAGCGCCGGCGCCGCCGTCTCCTCGACCCGCTTCTGAAGCACCTCGTTGAGCTTGAACAGGTACAGCAGCTCGCGCTCCAGGTCGGACCGCTCCGCCCCCTGGGCGGCCGTGCGGATGATCGCGCCGGCCCCGCTGAGGTCGAGTTTCGCCGCCTGCCTGCGCAGCCGCTCGCGCTCCTTGTCGTCGAGCCGCCGCGACACCCCGACGCCCTCGCCGTACGGTGCCAGCACCATGTAACGGCCGGCGATCGTGAGATCCATCGACAGCCGCGCGCCCTTGGTCTTGAGCGGGTCCTTGACGACCTGCACCACGACCTCCTGGCCCGGCTTCAGCATGTCCGCGATCTGCCGGGCGTCGCGGCCCGAGCCACGGCCGCGCCGCGGCGCTTCGACCCCGGGCAGCACGATCTCGTCGACGTGCAGGAAGCCGTTCTTCTCCAGGCCGATGTCGACGAATGCCGCCTCGAGCCCGGCGAGCACGTTGTCGACCCGGCCCTTGTAGATGTTGCCGACGATCGAGCGGGCGCCGCGGCGTTCCAGGTAGAGCTCGGCAACTCGGTAGCCGGCGCCTGGGTTGGCGCTGCGGCGGCGGCGGCGGGTGCCGGAGCCGGCCTTGCGCGCAGCGAGGGTTCCGGTTGCTTCGAGCATCGCGACCCGGGTCTCGCCCCGGTCGACGCTGACCAACACTTGCTTCTTCAATTGTTCTTCCTTTGTGAAATCGATGCCCCAGCCCGGACGGGCCACGGGGCGAAGTTGTCTGGGGGGGCGCTCCGCAACGCGAATGCCTCACTGAAGTAGGGCCCTGACCTTGCCGGCCGACGCCATCCGGGCCTGGATGTGGATCGACTCGAGCAGGCCGATCGCCACGAACGTTACGAGCACCGACGAGCCGCCGTAGCTGAGCAGCGGCAGCGGCACCCCCGTGACGGGGGCGATCCCGAGCGTCATGCCGACGTTGAGGAACACCTGGAACATCAGCATCATCAAGATTCCGCCGGCGACAAGCGTGCCGAACAGGTTCTTGGCCATCGTCAAGATCCGCATCGTGCGCCAGATCATCAACGCGTACAGCGACAGCACCAGCGCCGCCCCGACGAACCCGTAGGTCTCGCCGACGACGGCGAAGATGAAATCGTCCTGATCGGCGGGGATGAAGCCGTACCGCGCCTGCGTCGCACCCGCAGCCCCACGTCCGGTCTTGCCGCCCGAGCCGATCGCCGTCAACGACTGCTGCAGCTGGTAGCAGGTCGTGTCGGTCTGGGTGTGGCACACCTGCGGTGGGTTGATGAACGTCGTCAGCCGCTGCTTCTGATAGCCCTTCAGCACGTTCACCCCCAGTGCCGGTCCGATCGCCAGGGCGCCGACCGCAGCCAGCACGGTCAGCCCCCCGAGCGCGGTCAGGAGCTTCCAGCTGGTGCCGGAGAAGTACAGGACCGAGACGGCCACCACCAGGTACACGAGCCCGGTCCCGAGGTCGGGCTGCGCGACCACGAGCAGCGCCGGCAGCGCCGCCAGCAGCAGGATCCGGAACGTCATCCGGATCTCGCTCGGACGCCGCGCGCGCTCGACGGCGATCGCCGCCAGCGTGACGATCAGCATCACCTTGCCGAGCTCGGACGGCTGCAGCTGGAACAGCGGCAGCGGGATCCAGCGGTGCGCGCCCGCCGCCACGCCGGTCTGCGGAGCCGCGATCCCGAATACGACCAGGTTCAGCCCGATCGTCAGCCCGTACAGCGCCCACCGCAGGCGGCGCAGCCAGGTGTAGTCGATCGCGGCGAGGATCGCCGCGGCGACGAGTCCGATCGCCGCGTATTCGACCTGGCGCTGGGCCAGCGAGGACCAGCCCGCGGCCCGCAGCGTCACGTACGAGCAGCCGACGAGCCCGATCGCGGCCCCCACCAGCAGCGGATCGAACGCCAGCATCACCCGCGGCCGCGCCGCCGCGGCCGCCTCCTCGGTCTGGTGGATGGGGGTCGTGTTCATCAGCAGGCCACTAGAGGGTGTGCGAGTTGCCGCCGATGTACTTGCCGGGGGAGCCGAAGAACCACTGCGACAGGATCTGACGGGCGACGGGCGCGGCCGCCACGTCGCCGAACCCGCCCTTCTCGACCCACACCACGACGACGATCGGCTTGCCGGTCGTCGCCGACGACGGAACGAAGCACGCATACCAGGCGTAGTCGGTCTCGACGTGGGCGCTGTTGAAGTACTGGGCGGTGCCTGTCTTGCCGTAGACCTGCTTCGGGAAGCTGCCCATCACGTCGGCCGAGGTGCCCCCCGGCTGCGAGGCGGCGGCGCGCAGCCCGGCGAGGATCGTCTGCAGGTACGTCGGGTTGATGCTCAGGTGGCGGCGGGCCGGCGGGTCGATGTTCTGGAGGAACGTGCCGCTGGGGGACTGGATGTCGAGGCCGACGTGCGGGGTGACGATCGTGCCGCCGTTGGCGAGCGCCGCGTACACGACCGCCAGCTGCAGCGGGCTGACCTGGACGTCGCCCTGGCCGACGCCCATGTTGACGTTGTCGCCGACGGTCCAGGGCTCGGTCGGCCAGATCGCATACGGGCACTTCGCGAGATCGTCGTGGGTCGCGGCCATGCAATCGGCCATCAGGGTGTTGACGCTCGCCCGCCACCGCGGCGTCGGGCGCAGGCCCGAGACCGCGCCCGGCAGGTCGATCCCCGTGTTGCGCCCGATCCCGTACTCCCACGCCCAGTGCTGCAGGGCGCCGCCCTCCGGCGCCGGGTCGTTCATCTGGTAGCCGAGGTTGTAGAAGAAGACGTCGTCGGAGACGCGGATCGCGTTCACCAGGTCGATCCATCCGTTGGCGACGTTGCCCGCATTGTGGAGGCATTCGGTGGTGCCCGGGAAGCAGAACTGCCCGGTGTCGTCGAACGTCTGGCCGACCTGCCAGGCGCCGGACTCGAGCGCGGCCGTCGCGGTGATCGGCTTGAACGTAGACCCGGTCGGCCCGACGCTGGTGATCGCGCGGTTGAGCAGCGGATCGCCGCTCGCCTGACTGGTGAGCGACTGCCAGGTCGCCTGCGAGAGCGGCTTGGTGAACACGCTCGGGTCGAACGTCGGATTCGACCCCATCGCGTAGATCTGCCCGTTCTGGGGGTTCAACGCGAGGAACGCGCCGCCGGCCCCGCCGTTGGCGGCGACCGAGGTCGCGAGCGCCTGCTGGCCGACCGCCTGCAGCTTCGGGTCGATCGACAGCTGCAGGTTCTCGCCGGCGGTGTACGGCGTCGGCGACGAGTAGCCGACGAACTGGCCGAGCGCGTTGACCTCGACGCGCTCCTCACCGTCACTCCCCTGAAGGTACTTGTTGTACTCGTACTCGAGCCCCGACTGACCGACCGCGTCGGTCGGCGGGATCCCCTTGAAGTGCGCCTGCCTCAGCTCGCACGACGCGACCGAGCGCGGATCCAGGCAGCTGATCGCGCCGACGGTCCCGAACAGCTGCGCGGCCAGGTCGCCGAGCGGATACTGACGGACCCACTTCTGCTGGACGGTCACGCCGGGGAACTGGCGCTGGCGCTCGCCGAGGTAGGCCTCGACGTCCCGCGAGACGTTCTGCTCGATCGTCGCGTTCGCGTACGGAGTCACCGCCACGTCCTGGGCGACCGTGCACGCGATCCCCGACATCCGGAAGGTGCCGAGCGTTCCGAGCGGCGGCCGGTCCTTGCCGTCGATCGTGCACGCCACCGGCCCGTCGGCGATGCCCAGCGCCTTCGCCAGCCGCTTGTAGACGCGCACGTCCTGCTGCGGCGGGCGGTCGTGGTTGGCGGCCATCCACGCGAGCGTCAGCGGCACCGGCAGCGCGGCCGGCGCGATCTCGACCGAGGGTTGCGGGGCCGAGCCGACGAGCACGTTGCCGTTGCGGTCGAGGATCTCGCCGCGCGGCGCCGCGATCGGGATGTAGCGGGTGGTGTTGAGGCTCGCGTCCGCGACGTACTTGGTGCTCGACAGCACCTGCAGGAACCACAACCGGAAGAAGATGATCGCGAAGATCGCGAACGCGAACATGCCGATCAGCGCGACCCGCAGGGCCAGCTGCGGGGTCATCGGCGGAAGGCGGTCCTCGACCGTCGGCGGAGCCTGGATCACGCGGCGCTCCCGGGAGCCTGGCCACCGAGCCGCTCGGATGGCTCGCGCAGCGGCGAGAGGCCGGGCGTCGTGTACGCCCGCCGGCGCCGCCGGCGCGGGTCGGGTGGCAGTGCGGGCCACACGAACCGGCGCACCAGCTCGTAGACGGGCAACGCGATCAGCGTGTTGACCAGCACGGTCAGCAGGATCTGCTGGAGCAGCAGCGCGCTGACGGGCGCGTCGATGCCGAGCAGGAACTGGATCAGCGCCATCCCGACACCGGCGGTTGCAGTGGCGGCGGCGCCGAGCGCGAGCGGGACGAGCCCGTGGGCGGGGTCGCGGACCTCGTGCAGCCGCCCGCACCAGTACCCGATCGCGATGTACAGCAGCGACGTCACCCCCAGGGTCTGAACCAGCGCGAGATCGACGAACAGCCCGACCCCGAAGCCGGCGATCGCGCCGGCCATCGAGCCGCACAACAGGCCGACCGCCATCACCACCAGCGGCGTCACGTCGGCGCTCACGCCGAAGATCGAGATCTGCGAGATCACCGATTCCTGGATCACGACCGCCAGGAATCCGATCGCGGCGATCCGGGCCGCGAGGTGCCAGTGCGCGAGCGCCGTCGCATCGTTCCTCCCACGCCGGGAGCCGATCATCTCGCTGGACTCCTCACCGCGCGCGCCGCCGCCTCCATCACCCGTGCGCGCCCGCGGTCGGTGGGGTCAGCCCGGCGCGCACCGAGCCACCCGGGTATGGCTGGGTCAGGATCTGGACGACGCTGAGATGGCGCAGGTCGACGTATGGGGTGACCGACACCTGCTGCTGGTTCAGCAGCGACGTCGGGATCGTCGAGTTGGGGGTCGAAACCGACCCGATCGGGATCCCGGGCGGGAAGTAAGACCTGATCCTCGGATTGCGCGAGTCGACGAAGCCGCTGGTGACGACGATGTCGCCGTTCTGGATACCGCTCGCGTGCGGTGGCAGGTACTGGAGCAGCAGGCTGGTGGGGTTGCCGACGGCCGGCTGCAGCAGGCCGGCGTCACCGGCCGGGTCCTCGATCTGGGCGCCGACCCCGAAGCGCGGGTCGTTCAGCTCGGTGACGACGGCGTAGTTCGACCCGACGCTCGTGACCTGGCCGACGAGACCGCCCGAACCGACGACCGGGTCGTTCAGGCCGACCCCGTCGCCGGTCCCCTTGTCGACGGTGATGTGCTCGTACCACAGCGAGGGGTCGAATTCGATCACGTCTGCGGCCACCGGGCTGTAGGAGCGGATCCCGGCGGCGCTGTCGAGCGTGCTCAGCCCGCTCAGCTGCCGGTCCAGCAGAAGCTGGTGCTGCGCCTGCGCGAGCTGGCTGATCAGGTTCGCGTTCTGCTTGCGCAGCCGCGCGTTGGCGGACTTCGCGTTGATCGTCGCCGACACCCAGCCGGCGACGTCGCGCACCGGCGAGAGCACCTTGCTGGCTCCCTGCTCGACCGGCGACAGCACCTCGGCGATCCCCCGCTGCACCGAGTGCAGCGGGCTGCTCGCCGATTCGCCGAAGTAGGCGGTCAGGAGAACCAGGGACGCAGCGACGAGCAGTGCCAGCACTGCACGCCTGCGTCGCACCTGCTTGTCACGCACGGCCTCGAAGTCTCCAAGCTCGCGTTTGCCACGGCGCCGCTACCGCCGCCGCCGGTTGCGGGAATTCCTGCTCGAACGGTGGATCGCTTCGAACTCCTCCAGTGAGCGCCCTGAGCCAACCGCCACGCACGTCAACGGCGACTCTGCCAGATGTGCCGGCATCTGTGTCTCGTGCCGCAGGCGCTCCTCGAGCCCCTGCAGCAGCGAACCGCCGCCGGCGAGCATGATTCCCCGGTCCATGATGTCGGAGGCGAGCTCCGGCGGGGTGCGGTCGAGCGTCTCCTTGACGGCGTCGATGATCTGCGACACCGGCTCCTCGAGCGCCCCGCGGATCTCCTCGCTGGTCAGCACGACGGTCTTCGGCAGGCCCGAGACCATGTCGCGACCGCGGATCTCGGCCTGAACCTCCTCGGGCATCGGAAACGCCGAGCCGATCTCGAGCTTGACCTCCTCCGCCGTCTGCTGACCGATCAGCAGCTTGTACTCCCGCTTGACGTAGTTGATGATCGCCTCGTCGAGCTCGTCGCCGCCGACCCGGATCGACTGCGAGACGACGATCCCGCCGAGCGAGATCACCGCCACCTCGCTGGTGCCGCCGCCGATGTCGACCACCATCGACCCGGTCGGCTCGCCGACCGGCAGGCCGGCGCCGATCGCGGCGGCCATCGGCTCCTCGATCAGGTACGCCTGCCGCGCCCCGGCGCTCAGGCACGCCTCCTCGACGGCGCGCTTCTCCACCCCGGTCACGCCGCTCGGCACGCACACGACCACCCGTGGATGGGCCCAGCGGTTCTGGTGGACCTTCTGGATGAAGTGGCGCAGCATCTCCTCGGTCACCTCGAAATCGGCGATCACGCCGTCCTTGAGCGGCCGGATCGCCGAGATCGTCCCGGGTGTGCGGCCGAGCATCCGCTTGGCCTCGATCCCGACCGCGTGCACCTCGCCCGTACGCGAGTCGACCGCGACGACGCTCGGCTCCGACAGCACGATCCCGCGCCCGCGCACATACACGAGCGTGTTGGCCGTGCCGAGGTCGACAGCCATGTCACGGCCGCCGAATCCCGTTAGGTAGGTGAAGAAACCCATTGATGGACCGAGCTGGGCAAGCGCAAGCGGACGGGCGGCGAGTGAAGCGTGGCCGCGCCGGCTGCCGCTTCCCATCCGCCGCGAGTGTACCGAAGAGTCGGCGAACGAAGCGGCCCGGATCATCCGATGGGCACCATAAAACCGCTGGAAAGTGCGGACCTGAGTCGAGCTGGCACGGCCGCCGCGTCCGACGCCGGCGCCCGGCTCGCGAATCAGCCCGACACGAGCAGGTCAGGGGCGAGCTCGAGCAGCGCCGCGACCGGCAGCCCGACGACGTTCAGGTAGTCGCCCTCGATCCCCGCGACGAGCGCGGCGCCGCGGCCCTGGATTCCGTAGGCGCCGGCCCGCTCGCGCCAGTCCTCGCTGTCGAGATACCAGCGCAGCAGAGCCTCGTCGAGCGCGCGGAAACGCACGGTCGTGGCAACCGCGGCGGTCCGCTCGCGCCGGGCCGGACCGGCCTCGCGTCCCTCGATCAGGCAGATCGCGCTGACCACACGGTGAGCGTGACCCGCGAGCGCCCGCAGCGTCGCCTCCGCCTGCGCCCGGTCCTGCGGCTTGTCGTACAGCACGGCCCCGAGCGCGACCACCGTGTCGGCCCCGAGCACTCGCCTGCCTGGTCGCACGGCGGCGACCGCGCGCGCCTTGCGGAACGCGTTCTCGAGCGCGACCTCCTCGGGCGGGCCTGCGGTCACCTCCTCGACCCCAGACTCGACCACCTCGAACCGGATCCCGAGCTGCTCGAGAATCGCGCGGCGTTGGGGCGAGCGCGATGCGAGGACCAGCGGCATCCTGCCCGACGGGCCTACTGGAGCTCTGGGAAGAACAGCCCGACCTCGCGCGCGGCCGACTCCGGCGAGTCCGAGCCGTGCACCATGTTCTGGCCGACGGCGATCGCGAAATCGCCGCGAATCGAGCCAGGCGCCGCGTCGAGCGGATTGGTGGCGCCGATCATCTGCCGCGCCGCCTTCACGGCCTGCTCGCCCTCGAGCACCATCGCGACCAGCGGCCCCGAGGTGATGAACTCGACCAGTTCGCCGTAGAACGGCTTGCCCTCGTGCTCGGCGTAGTGGCGCGCGGCGAGCTCGCGGGTCATCGTCATCAGCTGGAGCGCGGCCAACCGCAGCCCCTTGCGCTCGAACCGGGCGATGATCTCGCCGCTCAGGTTCCGGGCGAAGGCATCTGGCTTGACGAGGATCAGCGTGCGCTCCATCGGGGCGGTCTCCTTGCGTTTCTCGGTGAGGTCGGACGGGGCGGCGCCCCAGCGCGCGGACCTTAGTCGTTTCCCGCGAGGGTCACTCAGACGAGATCCGAGGGCGGCACGCTGACCGTCTGCTCAGGCTCGCGCCGCCTGCGCCCGCGGCGCGCGACTGGCGCCGCCATGCCGACGACCTCCGACTCGCAGTACGGGCAGACCTTCCAGTCGGGCTGCAGCGGCTTGCCGCAGTTGTCGCACGGGTCCTTCAGTCTGCGCAGGCAGTTCGGGCACCGCAGGAAGTCCTTCTCGACCTCCGTGTCGCAGTGCGGGCACAGATGCATGCCGAACTGCGCCAGCCGCGCTTCCGCCGCCTGGATCTCGAGCTCGCGCTCGTGCACGTCGTCGAGATACTCCGGGGGACGGACGATCATGTAGATGATCGTGCCCACGAACGGGAACAGCGACGCCACCGTCGCGCACCCGATCAGCAGGGGGTCGTCGATCCGTCGCCGCGCGTCGGCCCAGGTCCAGTAGACGATCGCGAGCCAGACGACCCCGAGGAACAGCAGGATCAGGTCGACGACCAGGCTGACCGTGCTGTTCTGGATCCCGAAGACGCTGGCGGGGAGCGACATTTGACTGGCGAGTGTAGTGGTGGTCGACGCTGCGGCAAGGCGGCTGGCGGCCGCGCCTGTGGCGCAAGAATTCGCCGCAACGTGCGGAATGCCTGCAACAGCTACCCCGTCCGGCGTGAAAGCTCACACGACGACCGGAATGTCACGACCCCGGCAGAATCCCGGCCTTCAGAGGAACAGACGGCCGAACAGGTAGCCGAGCCCGAAGAAGACGAGGATCGTGACCGCCACGCTGAGCGCGACCAGCCCGGCCATGCTCGCAAGGCTCGGCTGCCCGAGCTCCCGGTCCTCCTCGATCGCGCTCACTGCTGCCCGCTCGCGTCTGTGCCGCTCATCTGATGGCACCGCACTCACCCCGGTCCATGTCCCGCATCCAATCGCTCCGCCTACAGGCTCGACGCCCGCCGGGCGGGCGGGCCTCCGATGAAATCGCGGGCGACGAGGTCGGCGATCAGGTAGATCGAGCCGGTTGCGACGACGACGCCCTCCGGACCCGCCAGCTCGCGCGCCCGCGCGAGCGCCTCCACCGGGCTTCGGATCGCCTCGACCGGCGGACCGCCGAGCTGGCCGACGAGCGACTGAAGCGTCGGCGGAGGCAGCGCGCGCGGGTTCTGACTGGCGGTCACGACCAGCGCGTCGCACAGCGACCCCAGCATCCGAAGCATCGCCGAGACGTCCTTGTCGTCGAGGATCGAGACGACCGCGACGATCCGCTGGCCGGGCTTCGCGATCTCCGGCAGCGACTCGGCCAGCGCCTCGATCCCGTGCGGGTTGTGGGCGCCGTCGAGCAGCGTCAGCGGCTCGTGCGCGATCACCTGCAACCGGCCCGGGACCCGCACGCCCGACGCCGCAGCCGCGACCGCCGTCTCGTCGAGCGAGCCGAGGAACGCCTCGGCCGCGACCCGCGCGAGCGCGAAGTTGCGCCGCTGATACGCGCCGAGCGCCCCCACGACCGCGCCCGGATCGACCCCCGCATGCACGATCCGCGCTCCTCGCGCGGACGCGACCGAAGCCGCAACCGCCTCAGCCTCCGGATCCATCCCGGCCCCGAGCACGAGCGTCCCGCCGGGCTGGACGACCTCGAGCTTCTCGCGCGCGATCGCTGCGACCGTCGGGCCGAGCCACTTGGTGTGCTCGAGGCCGACGCTGGTCAGCACCTGCACGCGCGACGGGATCACGTTGGTCGCGTCATAGCGGCCGCCGAGCCCGGCCTCGATCACCGCCACCTCGACCCGGCGGCGTGCCAGCTCCGAGTAGGCAGCCGCGGTCAGCAGCTCGAACTGGGTCACGAGGTCGTCGTCGGGCTGCCCGTGGTTGACGTGCTCCGCCGCCCGCCGCGAGCGTTCGACGGCGTCGGCGAACGCCTGCGGCTCGAGGTCGCCGTCGCCGATCCGGATCCGCTCGCAGTAGGAGACCAGGTGCGGCGACAGATACGCCCCGACCCGCAGGCCGTGATGCCCGAGGATCGCGGCGATCATCCGGGTCGTCGAGGACTTGCCGTTCGTGCCGACGACGTGGATCGACTGGAACTCCCGCTCGGGATGGTCGAGCACGGTCATCATCCGCCGCATCCGGTCCAGGCCGAAGCGCATTCCGAACAGCTCGAGGCTGAGCAGCCACCGCTCCGCCTCGTCGGGCTTCACAGCGCCTCCAGCTCGGCCCGCAGCCGCTCGAGCTTGTCGCGCTCGGCCTGCACGACCGGAGCAGGCGCCTTCCCGACGAACCCCGGGTTCGCCAGCTTCGCCTCGGCCCGCGCGATCTCGGCCTCGAGCTCCGCTCGCCGCGCCTCACGCCGGCGCGATGCGGCGCCGAGGTCGAGATCGTCGGAGGCGAGGACCTCGACGACGCCACCCGGGACCACCACCGAAGCGGCCACCGCCTGATCCGGCCCCGAGCCATCGAGCGAGAGCGACAACCGCGCGAGCCGCGCGAGCTGCGCGGCGGTGTCGGCGTAGCCGTCGGCCGCCAGCCGCGCCGGCAGCGTCGCCGACGCCCGCACCTGCGCCGAGTCGCGCCACGTCCTGACCGCCTGGATCGCGGCGATCGCGCGCTCGAGCACCGCCTCGGCCTCCGGATCCCCGACGGCGGCGGCACCCAGGCCGCCGCCGGCACGCGCCGCCAGCAGTCCCTCGGCACCCGGGATGTGCGCGTAGATCTCCTCGGTCACGAACGGGATCACGGGATGCGCGAGCGCGACCGTCTCGGTCAGCACGTGCAGCAGCGTCGCCGCCGTCGCGAGGTCGCCGTCGTACAGCCGTGGCTTGACCAGCTCGAGGTACCAGTCGCACAGCTCGCCGTACACGAAGTCGTACAGCTCCAGGGCCGCGCGCGAGAAGTCGTAGCGCTCGATCCGCTCGGCCACCTCGGCGCGGGCCCGTCCGAGCCGCGACAGGATCCAGCGATCCTCGACCGTCACCGGCACCGAAGCAGCCGCGCGGGCCGCAGGATCGACCCGCATCAGGATCAGTCGCGACGCGTTCCACAGCTTGTTCGTCAGCGCCTGCCCCTGCGCGACCCGCTCCTCGCTGAAGCGGACGTCCTGTCCGCTCGACATCGCCAACAGGCCCCACCGGACCGCGTCCGCGCCGTACGCCGGGAACTCGCCTCCCTCGGCGAACGCGGGCGGTCGCGGGCCGCCCTCGATCAGCGCCAGCGGGTCGATCCCGGTGCCGAGCGACTTCGACATCCGCCGGCCGTCGGGCGCCTGGATGATCGAGTGGACGTAGACGTCCGAGAACGGGATCTGACCGGTGAACTCGAGCCCCATCATCACCATCCGCGCCACCCACAGGAACAGGATGTCGCGGCCGGTGGAGAGCACGTCGGTCGGGTAGAAGGCGCGCAGCTCGGGCGTGTCGTCCGGCCAGCCGAGTGTCGCGAACGGCCACAGCGCGCTCGAGAACCACGTGTCGAGCACGTCCGGGTCCCGCTCCCAGCCGTCGCCGTCGGGCGGCTCGGAACCGACATGGCGTTCCTCCCCGCGGTACCAGACGGGGATCCGGTGCCCCCACCACAGCTGCCGCGAGATGCACCACGGGCGGATCCCCTCGAGCCACTCGAGGTAGCGTCGCTGCTGGGATTCCGGATGGATCCTGATGCGACCGGAGCGAACCGCTTCGATCGCGGGCGCGGCCAGCTCGTCCATCCGCATGAACCACTGCAGCGACACGAGCGGCTCGATCCGCTCGCCGGAGCGGTGCGAGAACGGCACCTCGTGCGTGTACTGCTCGGTCCGCGAGACGAGCCCCTGCTCGCGCAGTTCGGCGACGACCGCCGCCCGGGCGTCGGCGACCGTCAGCCCGAGAAAGCGCTCGGGCGCCTCGCCGCCGATCCGGCCGTCCTCGTCGATCACGCTCGGCTCGGGCAGCCCGTGGCGGCGTCCGATCTCGAAGTCGTTGGGATCGTGCCCGGGGGTGATCTTCAGCGCGCCCGTGCCGAACTCGGGCTTCACGTAGTCGTCGGCGATGATCTTCAGCCGCCGGCCGACGAGCGGCAGGATCGCGGTCTCGCCGACCAGCCGGCGGTAGCGGTCGTCGTCGGGATGCACCGCGATCGCGACGTCGGCGAGCATCGTCTCGGGCCTGACCGTCGCGACCGTGACCGACCCCGAGCCCGACTCGAGCGGGTAGTCGACGTAGTACAGCGTGTCGGTCACCTCGCGGTTGTCGACCTCGAGGTCGGAGATCGCCGAGCGGCTGCCCGGGTCCCAGTTGACGAGGTAGCGATCGCGGTAGATGTAGCCCTTGTCGTACAGGTCGACGAACACCTTCAGCACGGCGGCGGCGTACGCCTCGTCGAGCGTGAACCGCTCCTGCGAGAAGTCGCACGACGCGCCGAGCCGTTCGAGCTGCTCGATGATCTGCCCGCCGTACTGCTCGCGCCACGCCCACACGCGCGCGACGAACGCCTCGCGCCCGAGCGCCTCGCGGCTCGTTCCCTCGGCGACCAGCGCCCGCTCGACCTGAGTCTGGGTCGCAATCCCGGCGTGGTCGGTCCCGAGGATCCACTTGGTCCGCCGGGTGGGCGGGCCGGTCATCCGCGCGTGGCGGATCAGGCAGTCCTGTACCGAGCCGTTCAGAGCATGGCCCATGTGCAGCACGCCGGTGACGTTCGGCGGTGGGATCGCGATCGAGTAGTTCTCCCCGGGCGTGCCCACCGGCTCGGGGTGGAACAGCCCCGAGCGAAGCCACGTCTGCACGATCCGCGGCTCGACCTCCGCAGGGTCGTAGCGTGTCTTCGCCTCGAGATCCGACATGGGACCGCCGAGTCTAGATGCGCGGACCGGCCTCAGCTCGAAGCCGGCCCGGTCGCGGGCGCCGGCGTCAGGCGGCCGCCTCGCCCTGCTCGTCGGGCGCCGCGACCGTCACGAGCGTCGGCGAGACGCCCTTGTCGATCGTCTCGCGCGTGACGACGCACTTCTTCACGTCACGGCGGGAGGGAAGCTCGAACTGCACCTCCAGCAGCACCTCCTCGATGATCGAGCGCAGTCCGCGGGCGCCGGTCTCGCGCTCGAGCGCCTTGTCGGCGACCGACGTCAGCGCCTCGTCGGCGAACACGAGCTCGATTCCGTCGAACTGGAAGAACCGCTGGAACTGCTTGACGAGCGCGTTCCGCGGCTCGGTCAGGATTCGCATCAGCTCGTCGCGGCTGAGCTGGTGGATCGCCGACATCACCGGCAGGCGGCCGATGAACTCGGGGATCAGCCCGTACTGGATCAGGTCCTCGGGCAGGCAGTGCTCGAACAGCTCCCCGAGGTCGCGCTGGTCCTTGGACTGGATCGCGGCGCTGAACCCGACGCCCTGGTGGCCGATCCGCCGCTCGATCACGCGGTCGAGGTTGGCGAACGCGCCGCCGCAGATGAACAGCACGTTGGTCGTGTCGATCGACAGGAACTCCTGGTGGGGATGCTTGCGGCCGCCCTGCGGCGGCACCGACGCGGTCGTCCCCTCGAGGATCTTCAGCAGCGCCTGCTGCACGCCCTCGCCGGACACGTCGCGGGTGATCGACGGGTTGTCGGCCTTGCGCGCGATCTTGTCGACCTCGTCGATGTAGATGATCCCGGTCTCGGCCTTCTTGACGTCGTAGTCGGCGGCCTGGATCAGCTTCAGCAGGATGTTCTCGACGTCCTCGCCGACGTAACCGGCCTCCGTCAGCGCGGTCGCGTCGGCGATCGCGAACGGCACGTTGAGGATCTTCGCGAGCGTCTGCGCGAGCAGCGTCTTACCACAGCCCGTGGGGCCCAGCAGCAGGATGTTCGACTTCTGCAGCTCGATGTCGTTTTCGCCCGACTGCATCATCTGGACGCGCTTGTAGTGGTTGTAGACGGCCACGGACAGCGTCCGCTTGGCCTGCTCCTGGCCGACCACGTACTCGTTGAGGACGTCGTAGATCTCCCGCGGCTTCGGGAGGTTCTCGATGTCGAAGTTCGGCGGAGCGGTCAGCTCCTCGTCGATGATCTCGTTGCAGAGATCGATGCACTCGTCGCAGATGTAGACGCCGGGACCGGCGATCAGCTTCTTGACCTGGCGTTGCGACTTGCCGCAGAAACTGCAGAGAAGCTGCTCGTTGGAGTCGGTCGGACGTGCCATTGGTCTCTGTCGCGGAGTGCCGCTGCGTGCCCGCCGGGCGCTGCCAACTCTAGCCGCTGGCGAACCCCGGGCCTAGGGGAATCAGTGTTGCGAGATCACCCGGTCGATGATCCCGTACTCGCGCGCCTCCTCTGAGCTCATGAAGTAGTCGCGCTCGGTGTCCTTGCGGACCTCCTCGACGGGCTTGCCCGTGTGGTGGGCGATGATCTCGTCGAGCCGCCGGCGAACGTCGATGATCTCGCGGGCGTGGATCTCGATGTCGGTTGCCTGGCCCTGGAAGCTCGACGACACCTGGTGGATCAGGATCTTCGCGTTCGGCAGCGCCATCCGCTTGCCGTGGGCGCCACCCGACAGCAGCAGCGCGCCCATCGACATCGCGATCCCGACGCAGATCGTCTGCACGTCGGGCTTGATGAACTGCATCGTGTCGTAGATCGCCAGCCCCGCGTACACCGAGCCGCCCGGCGAATTGACGTACAGCGAGATGTCCTTGTCGGGATCCTCGGACTCGAGGTGGAGCAGCTGCGCCACGATCAGGTTCGCGATCTGGTCGTCGACTGGGGTGCCAAGAAAGATGATCCGTTCGTTGAGGAGGCGGCTGTAGATGTCGAACGCGCGCTCTCCACGGGAGGTCTGTTCGACGACCATCGGTACGAGTGGGCTCATGTGCTCGCTTCTTTTCCTTCCCTGGCCGAATTTCCTGCCCGGACGACTCTAGCGTCCCGGCGTCCAGAGCCGGCCGGGGCCGCCCTCACCGGTGGCTGGGGGTGAGCGGGTGAGTCTCTTCTCGGGCGTCCACAGCTTCTCGCGCGCCTGCGCCTGCTCGACCGTGATCGGCTTGGCTTCGCGGACCAGCAGCTCGACCGCCTGGCGCGCCGCCACGTCGGCCCGCACCCGCGCGAGCCCGCCGCGCGAGCGAAGCCGCTCCAGCACCTTCTCCGGGGTCGTCTTCGCCCGCTCGGCCGAGCGGGTGAGCGCTTCGAGCAACTCCTCCTCGCTCGGATCGAGCCCCTCCGCCTCGACGATCGCCTCGATCACGGCCTCGCGCCGCAACTGGCCGGCCGCCTCCGGCTCGGCCTCGTGCGCCAGCTCGTGCTCGGTCTTGCCCGCGAACTTCAGGTAGGACTCGGGCTTGATCCCCTGGCGCTGCAGCGAGGTCAACAGCTCCTCGACCAGCTCGTGGGCCCGCGCATGGACGACCGCCTCGGGCAGCTCCAGCTCGGCCTGCTCGGCCGCCGCATCGACGACCGCCTGCTCGAACTCGTGCTCGATCGCGTGCTCGTCGGCCTCGAGCAGGCGCTTGCGGATGTCCTCGCGCAGCTCGGCGAGCGTGTCGAGCCCCGCGGCCTCGGTCGCGAGCTCGTCGTCGAGCTCGGGGAGCCGCTTCTCCTTCACCTCGGTGACCGTGACCGCGAACTGCGCCGCCTGCCCGGCCAACCGCTCCTCACCGTAATCCTCGGGGAACGTGACCTCGACGGTGCGCTCGTCGCCCGCCGCGGCGCCGAGCAGCTGTTCCTCGAAGCCGGGGATCAGCCTGCCCGATCCGAGCTCGAGCAGCTGGTCGCGGCCGTCGCCACCCGCGAACGGCTCGCCGTCGATCGTGCCGACGTAGTCGATCACGACGTGGTCGCCGTGCTGCGCCGGCCGCTCGACGGTCTCGAGCGTCGCCAGCCGGTCGCGCAGCCGCTCGAGCTCGCTGTCGATCGCCTGCTCGTCGGCCACCGGTTCGCGGCGCCCGACCTCTAGTCCCTTGTAGGTGCCCAGCATGGCTCGCGGGCGCACGCCGATCTCGATCGTGAACGCCAGTGGCATCCCGTCGGCCGGCAGTTCCTCGACCTTGAACTCAGGTTCCCCAACCGGCGTGATCCCGGACGCGTCGATCGCGTCCACGTACCAGCTCGACAGCGCCGTGCGCAGCGCCTCGTCGAGCACCGCCTCACGACCGAGCCGGCGGATCACGACCGGGGGCGGCACCTTGCCCTTGCGAAACCCTGGAATCTTCATCTGCCGGCCGAGCTCGCGTGCGGCCTGCTGCATCCGGCGGTCGACCTCCTCGGGGGCGACCTGGGCAGCGACGCGCACCCGCGACTCGGGCAGCTCGGTGACGTTGGTCGTGACTGTTGCGGTCATCTGACGGAGGACGATAGCTTGGCCGGATGCCGAGCGGCCCGCGCCCGCATCCACTTGCCCGGGCCCTCGGTGCGCTCGTCACCGGGCCGGTCGCGGTGTTCGTCTCGTGGCTGATCGACGTGGCCGTGCTGGTGATGGCGCGGCTCACCCGGCGAACGTGACCGACTCGGCCCTGAGCGCCGGCGTCGGCGCGGCCGGCCCGGAGCCGGCTCGCACGAGGTTGCGCACCTCTCGCAGGGCGACCGGGAGCGTCGTGGTGTCGTACGTGTGCGACGCCTCGATCTCGGTCATCACCGCCAGGCAGCGGCGCACCGCCAGCTCGTGCTCGGCCTCCCACGCCGCCAGCGCCTCCTCGAAGCCCGCGGTCCCCGCCTCGAGCACCTCCTGGGTCAGGACCCGCGCGAGCGTGCCGAGATCGTCTCGGAGCGCGGCGCGGGCCAGCGTCTGCCAGCGGTCGTTGCGTGGCAGCTCGAGGATCCGGTCGCGCAACCAGGCGAGCTTCAGGCGCGCCTCGATCCCGAAGCTCGCCTCCATCACCGTCTCGGGCGCTCGACCGGTGGCCTGCGCCACCTCGACGACGTCGAACACCGGCAGCATCGACACCATCGCCGCGACCTGGCGCGCGAGCACGTCCGGCACCCCGGCCGCGATCAGCCCGTGGGCACGCGCGTCGAACGCGGCGCGGGCGTCCCCCGACAGCACGCGCGGGATCGCCGCCCACAGCATGCGCGCGCCCGGCTCGTAGCGCACGACCAGCGCGGCGATGTCGACCTTGCTCGGATACGCCCGCACCAGCCAGCGCGCCGCACGCTCGACCAGCCGGCGGCCCTCCAGCAGCATCGACAGCTGCGTGTCGGAGTGCACGCGATTGTCGAGCGCCTCGACCGCGGCCCAGAACTGGCGCATCCCGTAGACCTCGCGTGCGACCGCGTAGGCGCGCGCGAGGATCGAGGCCGGCGCGCCCGTCTCCTCGCCGAGGCGGAAGCTGAACGTCGTCCCGGCACGGTCGACGAGCTGGTTGGCGACGACCGTGGCGATGATCTCCCGTCGCAGCCGGTGCTCGTGCATCTGCTCGCCGAACAGTTCGGGCAGCGGCGGCGGGAAGTAGCGCTCGAGGTCGTGCGCGAGGTACGGATCCTCGGGCAGGTCTGACTCGAGCAGCTCGGCGTACAGGTGGATCTTGCAGTACGCCATCACGACGGCAAGCTCGGGCGCGCTCAGCCCGGCGCGCGCCGCGCGGCGCTCGGCGAGCACCGCGTCGGAAGGCAGGAACTCCAGCTCGCGGTTGAGTCCCGCCCGCTCGAGCCAGCGGATCATCCGCGCGTGCACGTCGACCATCGGCCCCGCCTGGTGCAGCGCGAGGCTGACCGCCTGGCTCTGCATGTAGCTGCCGTACAGAACCCGCTCGGCGACGGCGTCGGTCATCTCGAGCAGCAGCGTGTTGCGCTCCTCCTCGCTCATCTCCCCGGCGGCGACCATCCCGCCGAGCAGGATCTTGATGTTCACCTCGTGGTCGGAGCAGTTGACGCCGCCGACGTTGTCGATCGCGTCGGTGTTGATCAGCCCGCCGGCGAGCGCGTACTCGATCCGGCCACGCTGCGTCAGCCCGAGGTTCCCGCCCTCCCCCACGACCTTGCAGCGCAGCTGCGAGCCGTCGACGCGGACCGCATCGTTGCTCTTGTCGCCGGCCTCGCGGTGCGACTCCCCCGAAGCCTTCACGAACGTCCCGATCCCGCCGCTGAACAGCAGATCGACGGGCGCCCGCAGGATCGCCGAGATCAGCTCGGCGGGCGGCAGCGCCTCCGCGTCGACGTCGAGCGCCTCCCGCACCTGCGGTGAAAGCGAAATCGATTTCGCATTCCTCGGATACACGCCGCCGCCCTCGGAGATCAGGGCCGGGTCGTAGTCGCTCCAGCTCGAGCGCGGCAGCTCGAACAGGCGCCGGCGCTCGGCGTGGCTGAGAGCCGGATCGGGGTCCGGGTCCAGGAAGATGTGGAGGTGGTTGAACGCGGCGAGCAGCCGGATGTGCTCGGACAGCAGCATCCCGTTGCCGAACACGTCGCCGGCCATGTCGCCGATCCCGACGACCGTGAAGTCCGTCGTCTGGGTGTCGATCCCGAGCCGGCGGAAGTGGCGCTTGACCGCCTCCCAGGCGCCGCGGGCGGTGATCCCGATCGCCTTGTGGTCGTAGCCGCGGGAGCCGCCTGACGCGAACGCGTCCCCGAGCCAGAAGCCATAGTCGGCCGACACGGCGTTGGCGATGTCCGAGAAGGTGGCGGTGCCCTTGTCGGCGGCGACCACGAGATAGGGGTCGTCGCCGTCGTAGCGGACGACGTCGGGCGGCGCCACCACTTCGGTTCCGACGATGTTGTCGGTCACGTCGAGCAGCCCCCGCAGCAGCGTCTTGTAGCACTCGATCCCTTCGGCGAGCACCGCCTCGCGGGCGCCGCCGAGGGGTGGGCGCTTGACGACGAAGCCGCCCTTCGAGCCGACCGGGACGATCAGCGCGTTCTTGACCATCTGCGCCTTCATCAGGCCGAGGATCTCGGTGCGGAAGTCCTCGCGACGGTCAGACCATCGGATCCCGCCGCGCGCGACGCGACCGCCGCGCAGATGGATGCCCTCGACCCGCGGCGAGTAGACGAAGATCTCGAACCTGGGGCGCGGAAGCGGCAGCAATGTCAGCAGCTGCGGGTCGAGCTTGAAGCTGAGGTATGGCTTCGGCGCGCTGTCGCCGTCGGTCTGGAAGTGGTTGGTTCGCGTGATCGCCTTCACGACCGCGAGGAAGTTGCGCAGGATGCGGTCCTCGTCGAGGCTCTCGACGGCGTCGATCTCCGCCTCGAGCCGCTGCCCGACCGCCTCGGCCTCGGCGTCGTCGCGCTCGGCCGGGTGCAGGCGCACGGTGAACAGCTCGATCAGCAGCACCACGATCCGCGGGTGGCCGATCAGCGTGCGCTCCATGTAGCCATCGGAGAACGGGATCCCGGCCTGGCGCAGGTACTTGCCGATCGCGCGGACGATGCCGACCTCGCGCGCCGACAGCCCCGCCCGCAGCACGAGCGCGCCGAGCCCGTCATCCTCGTACTCACCGCGACGGATGCCGAGAAACGCCTCTTCGAACAGCCCGCGGCCGCGGTCGAAGTCGTCGATCGCGCAGCGCATCCCGAAGTCGTAGATCCACACCGGCTCGGAGCCGGCCGGAACGATCTCGTACGGGTGCTCCTCGATCACCCGGGCGCCCATGTGCTCGAACGTCGGCAGCACCTCGGACAGCGAGATCGAGCCCCGCGTGATCAGCTTGCAGCGGACGGTGTTGAGGTCCGCGCCGGGCGGCCGGTACAGGCGGATGATCAACTCGCCACCCGCCTCGAGCTCCTGGATCCGGGCGATGTCCGCGACCGCGGCGCGGGCCTGCCAGTCGGCCCGGTAGGCGGCGGGGAACGCGCGCTCGAAGCGCGTGAACACGGCCAGCCCGAGCTCCTCGCCGTGCTCCTCGACGAGCGCGCCCCGGAGATCGTCGGCCCACGCCCGGATCGCCTCGACGATCCGCCGCTCGAGCTCGCGCTCGTCGATCTCGGCCGGCACCCCGTCGGGGCAGTGCACGACGAAGTGGACCCGCTGCACGGCCGACTCGATCGGCTCGAGGTGCCAGTCGAAGTGGCTGCCACCGACCGCGTCGAGCAGGATCCGCGCGACCTTCAGCCGGTTCTCGGTGTTGAACCGGTCGCGCGGCAGGCACACGATGCAGTCGGCGAACCGGTCGAGGATGTCGGGGGTGACGAACACCCGCACCCGGTGGCGCTCGCCGAGCCCGAGGATCCCCCGCACGATCCTGAACAGCTCGTCGCGCCCGATCTGGAACAGCGAGTCGCGGCTGTACGTCTCGCAGATCGCGGTCAGCGCCTTGGCGTCATGGGAGTCGGGCGGGAACCCGGCCCGCTCCAGCACGTACCGCACCTTCCCGCGGATCAGCGGGATCGCGAGCGGGCTGTCGCGGTAGGCGGCCGACGTGTACAGCCCGAGGAAGCGGTACTCGCCGAGCGTCGCGCCGCCCGGCCCGTAGCGCTTGACGCCGACGTAGTCGAGGTACGCCCGGCGGTGGACGGTGGCCCTGGAGTTCGCCTTCGTCAGCACGAGCGGCGAGGCCGCCAGCGCCAGCCGCAGCGCGCCGGTGCTGAGCGATGTGCTCGGCGTCGCCGGCTGGCCGCGCAGGATCCCCAGCCCGGAGTCTGCGATCGCGTCGAGCCGGGCGCCGTCGAACTGTGAGCGCTCCGTCCCGGCGGAGCTTCCGGGGACGCCGGCCGGTATGCCGGCGTCCCCGGCTTGCGCGTGCGCGTCGCAGACCAGGTCGTACTCGCGGTAGCCGAGGAACGTGAAGTGCTCGTCGGCCAGCCACCGCAGGAAGCTCGCCGCCTCGGTCCGGTCGTGCTCGGCGATCGCCGGCTCGGTCGCGAGCTCGGCGGCCAGCTCGAGCGCGCGGCGGCGCATCGGCTGCCAGTCCTCGACCGCGGCACGGACGTCGCGCACGATCCGGGCGACGTCCTGCTCGACCGCGGCCAGCCGGTCCGGGTCGGGCTCGCGGTCGAGCTCGACGTGCAGCACCGATTCCCGCTCGGCGAGCTGGCCGTTGCTCGTCGGGTCCGACACCCCGAGCAGCGTCCCGTCCGCGTCGCGCAGCGCCCGGATCACCGGGTGGATCACGAGGTGGGTGCCGTAGCCCGTGCGTCCGAGCTCGAGCGTCACCGAGTCGACCACGAACGGCATGTCGTCGCACACGATCTCGATCACCGTGTGCGGCGACTGCCAGCCGTGCTGCTCGAGCCGCGGGTTGTAGACGCGAAGCTTGAGCTCACCCGGCCGGCGCTGCCGGCACAGGTTGAAGTGCGCGACCGCGGCGCCGTACAGATCGTCGGGGCTGCGCTCGGCGAGGTCCTCGAGCGGGACCCAGCGGTAGTACTGACGCACGAACGCCTCGCACGCGACGGCCTCCTCACCCGCGAGCCGCCGGCGCACGACCTCGCAGACGGTGCCGATCAGCTCGGTCTCAGCCTCCGCCGGTTTGATCGCCACGCATCACTCCCTCCTCGCTTCGGTTTCCCCCTCAGCAGCGTATCCCCACCGGCGGCGCTCGGCGCGGATCGCGCGCCGTTGCTCAGGCCGGCTTCAGCCAGCTCGGCTTGAGCGAGACGCGCTCGAGCCAGCGCGGCAGGTACCACGCGCGCTCGCCGAGCAGCTCGAGCGTCGCCGGCAGCAGGACCGCTCGGACGAGCGTCGCGTCGAGCAGGATCGCGACCGCGAGGCCGAGGCCGAGCATCTGGAAGACGATCTCGCCGAGCGTCACGAAGATCGCGAACACGGCGACCATCACGATCGCGGCGCTGGTCACGACGCCGGCGCTGGTCCTGATCCCGTGCGCGACCGCGTCGCTCGTCGGCATGCCGCTGTCGTGCGCCTCGCGGACGCGGCTGAGGATGAACACGTGGTAGTCCATCGACAGCCCGAACAGGATCACGAACAGGAACACGGGCTGCCAGTTGACGATCCCGCCGATCTTCGCGAACCCGAACAGCCAGTGAAGCTTGCCCTGCTGGAAGATCAGCACGAGCACCCCGTAGGCCGCGCCCACCGACAGCAGGTTGAGGACGATCGAGGTCAGCGCGATCACGAGCGAGCGGAAGCTCGCGAGCAGCAGGATGAACGCAAGCCCGAGCACGAATGCGAACACGTAGGGTGCGTGCGACTTCATCGTGGCGTTGAAGTCGATCGTCTGTCCGGCGGTGCCGGTGGTGTGCGCGGTGGCACCCGGAACCTGACCGATCGTCGAGGGGATCACCTTGCCCCGCAGCACCGCGAGCGCGTTCAGCGAGGCGGAATCGACGCCCGTGCCGGCCAGCGGGATGCTGACGCGCTCGGTGCGGCCCGAAGCGCTGACGTCGACCGTGATCGGCTCGAACATCACGCCCGTGGCGAGCGCCGCCCGCTCGAGCCGGGCGGTCGCGGCACGCAGCTGTGGCGAGATCCCGTCGGGCGCGTCGATCACGACCGTCTCGGGCTGGGCGCCGCCCGGGAACGCCTGCTGCATCCGGCCGTACACCTTCATCACCTCGAGGTTCGACGGCAGTCCCTGCATCCCGGGACTGACCGTGTGCAGGTTGAACGCCGGGATCGCGAGCGCGATCAGGAGCCCTGCGGTGAGACCGCCCCAGAGGACCGGCCGGCGCAGCACCGCCGCCACCAGCGGTCCCCAGAACCGCGATTCCCCGGGCGGCGGTCGGAGCCTCTGGAGGACCACGATCCGGCCCCGGTCGACGCGATCGCCGAGCGCCGCGAGCAGCGCCGGCAGGACGGTCAGCGAGCCGACGAGCGCGATCGCGACGACGAGCACCGTCCCCACCCCGAACGAGCTGAACACCTGGTTGCCCATCAGGAACATGCCGGTCATCGCGATCATCACGGTCAGCCCCGAGATCAGGATCGCCCGCCCGGAGGTCTCGGCGGCGACCGCCAGCGAATCGGACGCCGTGCGACCGCGGGCTCGCTCCTCGCGCGTGCGGCGCACGTAGAACAGCGAGTAGTCGATTCCGACCGCCAGCCCGACGCACAGGATCACCGACGCGATCGACTCCTCGACGTGCAGCAGGTGACTGAGCAGGTAGGTGATCCCGAGCGCGGCCAGGACCGCGCTGAACCCGAGCAGCAGCGGCAGCGCCGCGGCCACCAGCGCCCCGAACGCGAGCACGAGGATCACGAGCGTGATCGGCACCGAGGTCATCTCGGCCTTGCGGAAGTCGTCGGCGACGAGACGGTTCACCGCCCGGTTCGTGCTGGCCAGCCCGAGCTCGCCGATGAACAGCTGCGGGAACGCGCGGGCGACGGCGGCGGTCGCGTTCAGCGCCGGCACGACGCGGTCCTGTGCGGTGCTCGGATCGCCCGAGATCTGGAAGCTGACCAGCACGGCCCGGCCGTCGCGGGCGATCAGGCCGCTGTTCGACGGGGTGAGCGGGGAGCGGATCGCCGACACCGACCCGATCCGCGACAGCTTCGTCACGAGCTGCGTCACCGCCGCCCGGTAGCCGCTGGCCGCCAGCGGCCCGCGCCGGCTCTCGATCAGCACCGACTCGCCCGCGCGCTGCTGCGGGAACTCGCGCGCCTGGATCTCGTCGGCGACTCGCGACTGCCCGTTCTCGGCTTCGAGCGTCGACAGCTTCACGATCCCGGCGGCGCTGCCGAGCGCGAACGCGCCGACGACGAACAGCGACCAGCCGAGCACCGCGAGCCGGCGGTGGGCCGCACTCCACCGGGCCGCGCGCGCTGTGAAGCTGTTCGAGCCCACGGGTTCTGAGAGCGTTTCCCGATCCGGCGGGCCGCACATCCGTAGCGGCAGGACGACGTGGCCGGGATCCGCCACATCAGCGTGCCCGGACCGGGAGGGCCGTCAGCTCGGGGTCTGTCGAGCCAGCGCTGCCGGCGTGCGCTGCTCGCGGGGCAGCGCGAGCGCGCAGGCCAGCGCGCCGAGCGGCAGCAGCGCGATCACGACCATCACCGCGGTCAGCCCGGTCGCGTCGGCCATCACCCCGAGCAACGTGGCGGTGACGCCGCCAATCCCGACCGCAGCGCCGAGCGTGACCCCGGCCGCGATCCCGATCCGGTTCGGCAGGAGCTCCTGCCCGAGCACGACCGTGATCGAGAAGTTGCCGATCGTGAAGCAGCCGACCAGCGCCAGCAGCACGAACACCTCGACCCGCCCGCTGACGAGCACGAGCAGGATCAGCGGCGGCAGCACCGCCATGCAGCCGACCAGGACCGGACGCCTGCCGAACCGGTCGGCCAGCCGCCCGCCCGCGATCGTCCCGAACGCGCCGGACAGCAGCA
>DAHUYL010000090.1 GCA_027315255.1 Solirubrobacterales bacterium
CGCACGCGGCGGGCTCGAGCTGCACAGCGCGCTGCTCGGCGACTTCACGGCGCGGCCGGCGGCGGCCGTGCCACGCCTGACGGAGCCGGTCGACGTCCTGTTCGTCGCGACCAAGGCGACGGCGCTGCCGGACGCACTCGCGCGGGTCACGGCCGAGCCGGGGCTGGTCGTGCCGCTGCTCAACGGGCTCGACCACCTCGCGCTGCTGCGCGCGCGCTTCGGCGCGCCGCGCGTGCCCGCTGCAGTGATCAGAGTCGAATCCGAGCGACTCGCGCCGGGGCAGGTCCACCAGACCAGCCCCGGCGCGCGGATCGATCTGGCCGCCGGGCACCCGGCGCTGGCCGCGCGCCTGCCGGCACTGGCGGAGTCGCTCGAGCGGGCGGGGCTGAGCGTCCGGGTCTCGGGCAGCGAGCCCGACGTGATGTGGAGCAAGCTCGTGCGGCTGAACGCGCTCGCCTCGACGACCGCCGCTTCGCAACTGACGCTCGGCGAGATCCGCGACCAGCCGGACTGGCGCGCGCGGCTGCACGCGTGCGTTTACGAAGGCGCCGCGGTCGCCGCCGCCGAGGGCGCCCTGCAGGCGACCGCCGCGGCGGCGCTCGACGAGCTCGAGCACGCACACGCGTCGCTGCGCTCGTCGATGCAGCGCGACCTCGCCGCCGGCCGCACGCCCGAACTCGACGCGATCCAGGGGTCGGTGCTGCGGGCCGCCGCCCGTCACGGGATCGCGTGTCCGGTCGTCGCCGAGCTCGCGGGGCAGATCGCCGCGCGCGCCGGGATCCCCGCGCCGGTCTACTAGAGCGGCGGGCGCAGCGGCGGGGGCGCGGCGCGCCAGGGATGCGCCGGCTCGAGCTCTTCCTCCTCCTCGTGCTCGAGCTCGCGGATCCGCTCGGCGACCGCGTCGATCGCCTCTTCCTCCTGCTCGACGAGGCCCCGGTCGTGGTCGCCGTCGCAGAGGACGCGGAAGGCGCCGGTGACCCCACCGTCGGCCTGGAGGACGATGCCCGGCAGGATCTGCTCGCCCTCCTCCAAGCCGAGGCGCTCGATGTCGAAGTTCGCCATCCCGATCCCCCAGGTGTGGTGGTCGGGGTTCTCCCGATCGTGCGCGGCAACGCCCATCGCGAGGCGCTCGAGCAGGTGGGCGATCTTGCTCTTCTCGGCCATCGACCTCTACGGCGAGCGCTCGATGATCTCGATGCGGTAGGAGTCAGGATCCCTGACGAAGCAGATCCGGTTGCCACCGTCGCGGACGGTGTAGGGCGGTCGTTCGGGCTCGATTCCGAGCTCGGCCAGGCGCGCCAGAGTCGCGTCGAGGTCCTCGGCGGTGATCGCGATGTGGCCGTAGCCGGTGCCGAGCTCGTAGGGCTCGGTGCGACCGAAGTTGTACGTCAGCTCGAGCCGCGGCTCCGGCCCGTCCTCGGGGAGGCCCATGAACACGTTGATCGCCTCGTCGCGGATCGGCATCCGCCGGATCTCCTCGAAGCCGAGCGCCTCGTAGAACGCGACCGAGCGGTCGATGTCCATGATCCGGTAGCAGGTGTGGATGAGCCCCACCGAGGACAGGATACGCTCTGCTCTGGAGATGGTCGTCGAGCGCTCGATGAGCCCCGTGTGGCTCTCGAACACCTACCTCGTCGCCGCCGAGCGGGGCGGCGACGCTGTGCTGATCGATGCCGGGGGACCGGTCGCCCCGCTGCTTCAGGCGATCGACGCGGGCGGTTACACGCTGAGCGCGGTGTTGCTCACCCACCACCACCACGACCACGTCGCCGAGCTCGACGCGGTGCTCGCGCGGCACCCGGGCACCCCTGTGCTCGCACACCCGCTCGAGCGCGAACGCGTCCCGGCGACGACCGGCGACCTCGTGCCGGGTCAAGCGGTCCGCTGCGGCGCGCTCGAGCTCGTGCCGCTGCACACGCCCGGCCACACCGCCGGGATGGTGTCGCTGCTCGTCGGCGGCACCGACGTGTTCACCGGCGACACGCTGTTCAAGGGCTCGGTCGGCGGCGTCCGCGCGCCCGGTCACACGACCTACGCCGACCTCAGGCATTCGATCATGGAGACGCTGCTGAGGCTGGCGCCGGAAACCCGGATCCATCCTGGCCACACGGATCCGAGCACCGTCGCCGACGAGCTCGAGCACAACGCGTTCGTGCGGATCTGGCGCGGGCTCGACCCGGAGGGGTCGAGCCCGTGCACCGCACTCGGCGAGCCGGCCACGCTGATCCTGCTGGGTGACGACTACGACGGCGGCCACAAGGCGTGGGTTCGCTGGCCCGACGGATCCGACGACATCGTCCCCGGCTCGCAGGTGAGCGCCGGCTGATGGCCGACAACAGGATCCCGACCGGCCGCGTCCGGCGCACCGCGCGGCTCGGCGGCCTCGCCGCCGGCCAGGCGGTTCGCCAGGCCGGCACGCTCGCCGCCAACGTCGCCCGCACCCCCGAGGGGCGCGACGCCGCGCTCGGGCGCCGCCACATCGAGGCGGCCGAGCAGATCGTCACCGCCCTGGGGACGATGAAGGGCGCCGCGATGAAGGTCGGCCAGGTGATGTCGTTCCTCGACACCGGCCTCGTGCCCGCCGCCTACCGCGACGAGTTCCAACGCAAGCTCGGGGCGCTGCGCGACGCCGCCCCCGCGGTCACCTTCCGCGACATGCGCAAGGTGATCGAGGACGACCTCGGAGAGCCGGTCGAGCAGCTGTTCGCGGAGTTCGACGAGAAGCCGATCGCCGCTGCCTCGATCGGCCAGGTGTACCGCGCGCGGCTCGAAGACGGGCGCGCGGTGGCGGTCAAGGTCCAGTACCCCGGCGTCGGCGCGGCCGTCCGCGCGGACCTCCAGAACCTCGGGATGATCCTGCGGCTGGCGCGGCGAATCGCGCCCGGGATCGACCCCAAGGCGGTCGGTGCCGAGATCCGCGACCGGATCGAGGAGGAGCTCGACTACGAGCTCGAGGCCCAGAACCAGCGGACGCTGCACCGGATCTTCCGGGGGCATCCGTTCATCGCGATCCCGGCCGTCGTGACGTCGCTGTCACGGCAGCGGGTGCTGGTCTCCGAGTACGTCGAGGGAGTCGGGTTCGAGGAGCTGAAGGGCTACCCGCAGGCCGAGCGCGACCGGGTCGGGGAGATCCTGTTCCGCTTCTACCTCGGCTGCCTGTACCGCCACGGCCAGTTCTCGGGTGACCCCCACCCCGGCAACTCGCTGCTGCTCGGAGACGGTCGGGTCGCGTTCTTCGACTTCGGGCTGTTCAAGCGGATGCCGCCGGGGGCGGTCGAGCTCGAGATCGAGGTGCTGCGGGCCGTGATCGAGGGTGACACCGAGACGATCATGCAGCGCGGCACCGAGGTCGGGTTCTTCCGCCGGCCGGAGCAGTTCGATCCCGACCGCGTGCTCGACCATTTCCGCGCGGCCTCGTGGTGGTACACGGTCGACGCCGAGGTCGAGCTCGTCCCCGAGACCGCGACGCAGGTGCTGATCGACATGAGCGACCCGCGCTCGGAGTACTTCTCGCAGCTGCGCCAGGAGTCGGCGCCCCCCGACCACCTGTTCGGGCGCCGGATGGAGGTGCTGACGCTGGCAGTGCTGTCGCAGCTGCGGGCGCGCGGGAACTTTCACCGGATCGCCCGCGAGTGGCTGTACGGCGACCCGCCGGCGACCGAGCTCGGCGAGCAGGAAGCGGAGTTCTACCGGGGGGCCACCCCGGCGCGCCGGTAGCGGCAGCGCTGTCCGTTGGTCGGGGGCGAGGCGGTGCCGTAGGCCGCGAGCGAGGGCTACGCTCGGGAGTCGGCTACCCGGAGCGGTATCTCCCCATACGGATCGACGCGGTAGACCAACGACACGCGGTGAAACCCGTCGGCGATATCGGTGAGCTCGGATCCGCAGACGAACAGGACCGGACTCAGCCGCTTGCCTTCGATGACCTTGATCAGGTCCTTGATGACTCCGGGATCCTCGAGCGGAGCGGGGTTCAGCCCCGCCGCTCGCAGGATGTCGTTCGCGCGGCGCTTGGTGAGCTCGGCCTTCCGCAGCCGCGCGACGACCCTTGCCCCCTGCTGCTGATCGAGCTTCAGCGACAGGTACGCCTGCGCTGCCGCGTAGTCGTGCGGCGCGACGTCCGCCCGCCAGCGGATCGCGACGGTCCCGACCTCGGGTTGTGCGGCCTTTGACTTCGGCATCTGACTACTGAGCCTCCTCGTGTCGCGGGGTCGACAGCTCCTCGAGGCGCCCCGAGGCCGCCGCCCGGGCGGTGGCATCTCCACCTGGCCCGCGCAGGATCCACGCGCAGCCGAGCGCGAACACCGCCCCCAGCAGTGGCCCGGCGACATACGCCCAGTAGGCCTTCCAGTCGCCGGAGACCAGCGCGGGACCGAACGATCGAGCCGGATTCATCGAGGTCCCGCTGACCGGCGCGGCCCACAAGCCCGCCAAGGCGATGTATCCGCCGACGCCGAACGCGCCGAACAAGCCGACGTTCTGCGCCTGCGAGGCAGTGCCGAGGATGACGCTGACCAGCCCCCCGGTCAGCGCGATCTCCATCAGGAGCGCCTGCCAGTCCCGGTACCCGGGGCCGGGCAGCGTCGCCCCGAGATGCTCGACGTTGCCGAACACGGCGAACAGGAACAGGCAGGCGAGCGTCGCCCCGAGCAGCTGGGCGACGACGTAGCCCGGCACCCGCCGCCACGGAAAGTCTCCGCGCAGTGCGAACGCGACCGACACGACCGGGTTCAGGTGAGCGCCGGAGACGGCGCCCATGAACAGGATGACCGCCGTCACCATCAGAGCCGGCGCAACGACCGCCGCGGCCAGGCTGATCTCGCCCTTGCCGTGCAGAAGCCCACCACCGGCCGCCGCCAGCACGAGCAGGAACGTCCCCAGCACCTCGGCGAACACCCGGCGGTACTCGAGGCGCGGGTCCAGGAACTCCGAAACCGACCCGTACGCCAGACCCACGCGGTAACGCGCCCGCTGCTCGTGCTGCGTAAAGGCCTCTCGAGCGCGAACTGCCATCGGAACCCCAGTTCGCCATCGACGACGCTGGACCTGCCGCGGCCACCACTCCGGCACTCGGCGCAAGGAGCAGCTGATGCTCGGCGCCGATCGGTGCACTCATGCTCGGCGCGTTCCACAGAGTGGTTTCATCCTGATTCGTCCGCGTAGAAGACTCGGATACCGGGCGCGGAGGCGACGTGTAGCTTTGGCTACGAGCACACATTCAGGAAGGGAGCGACGATGCGACCGATTCGCAAGGTCGTCGTTTCCACGTTGGCGGCGAGCGCCCTCGGGGCGTCTCTCGCGCCGATCGCGTCAGCGCAAGTCATCGTCGAGAGTCCGACTGCGTTCACGCCAGCGAACGCAACTCTGATATCCGACTGGTGGTGGTTGCGGACGACGAGCGCGAGCGCAACCTGGACGTTCAGCGCGGATGGCGTCCGAAGCGCGCGCACGAGCACCGTCTACCTGCAGTTTGCGCCGCTGGTGACGAACGGTGTGAATGGCGGCAGCGGTTACGCCCGGTCGATCAAGGTGATCATCCGAGGCACGAGTGCTGTTCCATCCATCGTCCGCACGTCAACTACATTCGCGAGCCTCTATAACCCGTTCCGACCCCGGCTGACCGAAGATACGCGCGGGATCGGATATCAGACCTACGGGTACGCCAGTGTCTTCTCGAGCATCTGGCGTCCGAGTCCGCTGCCGCCCAAGGCAGCCACGATCTACAGCCCCAAGTACATAGCGGTCACGATCCAGTGGACCACTGGGTACCACGTCGCGGTCAACCGCGATGCGGTCCACCTCGTATACGCCACCCCGTAGACAGAACCGCCTGCCGCGGGCGGGTGCGGCGATCTCAGACGCCGACCTCGCCCGCGACGGCTGCGCGCAGGGAGCCGCGGCGACTGCGGGCTTTCGCTCGGGCCCACGACCCAGTCGCCGACGGCCTTCTCGCGCCTGCGCTCACCTCTGCCATTTCACGAGGTAGGGCGTCCCGAACGACGAGACGGGCGGGCGGCCCGCAGCCGCGCACGCCTACTCGCTGCTATCTGAGCAGCGAGTAGGCGGCGGCCGGGGAGAGGAGGTTGTGGGCCACCTGCGCGCTCGACCCCTGGGCGGTGACCTCTGCGGTCAGAGCGTCGACAAGTCCCGAGGCCTCGCTGGCGGTGCTGGGGGCGCCGGACAGGAGCTCGGAGGTGAGGTTGCCGGCGGCCGTGGAGGCGCTACTGAGGTCGATCAGTGCGGCATCGGTCTGCTGTTGAGGAGTCGCGCCGGGCGGAAGCGTGAGGCCGCCAGTGCCGGCACCGGTGCCGCTCAGGCCTCCGAGCAGCGCCTCATCGGTCAGCTGCTGGGGGGTGAGCGCCCCCCCGGGGAGGGTCGGATCGGTGGCGCCGGCGATGCTCGACATCTTCACCGGGTTCATCGGCAGCCGCGCCCGCGACTTGAGCGATCAGATCGCCACGCTGCAGGCGCCGACGGCGCCGGCACGAGCGTCGCCGCCCGGCGGATCCGGATCAGCGGACGGCGGCGTCGAGGGCGACCGCGGCGAACAGCAGCGCCAGGTACAGCAGCGAGAAGTGGAACAGCAGCCCCGCGCGCGACGGCGTGCCACTGCGCCACAGTCGCCACGCGAGCCACAGGAAGGCGCCGCCGAGCACCACCGCGGCGGCCGTGTACACGACCCCGAACACGCCGAACGTGCCCGGCACGAGCGTCAGCACGACGAGTCCCACCGAGTAGATCAGCACCTGCCGGGCGGTCGCGCGCGGACCCTTGACGACCGGGAGCATCGGCACGCCGGCAGCCGCGTAATGGCGCTGGAGGAGCAGCGCCAGCGCCCAGAAGTGGGGCGGGGTCCAGACGAGCACGATCGCGAACAGGTAGAACGCGCCTGCATCCAGGCGTCCGGACGCGGCGGCCCAGCCGGCGAGCGCCGGGATCGCGCCCGCCGCTCCGCCGATCACGATGTTCGAGGACGTCCGCCGCTTCAGCCCCAGCGTGTAGACGACCACGTAGAAGGCGCCGCCGCTGAGCGACAGCACCGCGCACAGGACGTTGTCGACCGCGGACAGGAGCGCGAACGACAGCGCCGCCAGCAGGAGGCCGAAGGCGATCGCCCGGGGCGGTGCGATCCGTCCGGCGGCCACCGGCCGCGACGCGGTCCGCTCGCCCATCAGGCGGTCGATGTCGCGGTCGAGCACGTGGTTCAGCGCGCTCGCGCCACCGCACGCGAGGCCGCCGCCGACGACCAGCGCGAGGAGTCGCACGGGCGCCGGGTCGCCACCGGCCGCCGCGACCATCGCGCACGCCGCTGTCAGCACCAGCAGCGACATGATCCGCGGCTTCGTCAGGGTCACGTAGTCGCGCCAGCTCGCGGCTGCCGGGGCGGCCAGCGGAGGAGCGATCGACGTGGCGAGGACAGGCGTCATGCGTGCGGGCCGGAAGCAGGTGCAGCGACGGCCCTCATGCCGATGGCGTGCCCGGATCGCCGGCGGCGGAAGGGCCTGTGATGGCGGTGCTGGTGGGACCTGTCACGGTGACGGTCGGCTGGTGCCCTTCTGCAGGAGCGCCTACGCTCGGGCCGCCGTCACCCGGCGGCCGCCTCACGGCGCGCATGTACCAGACGACGATCGAGACCAGCAGGATCGTCGGCATCAGCAGCGAGATCAGCGAACCTGCGAGGAAGCTGGCTAGCGGAAGCGTGGTCATCGGGTCTCCTGTGAGGTTCTCGGATCGTCGAGGTCGTCGGTGAATCGGGCAGGTGTACGGGTCGGCGGTCGGTGGACGTCAGGTGGTGGTGAGGACGCGATCGGAAACCGCGTCGGCGTCTCGAAGCACCGCCGCGGGTCCAGCGGGCGGCCCGACCGGGCTGCCCGAACCCGGCGCGGCCAACCGGGGCCACAGCGGCTTGTCCGGTTCGAGCCAGCGCCACACCGCGAAGCACGCCGCGAGCGCGTAGGCGATCGAGCCGGGGACCCACATCATCCCGCCGGCGAGCTGCTGGTCGGTCAGCGCCGTGATCCCACCCGGTCGCACCGCCAGCGCGGCGTAGTGGCCGTAGATCGGGGTCTGCACGACGACCAGCGTGATCGCCAGCACCCAGCCGACGACCATCGCCCCGAGCAGGTACACGGCGCGCCACATCCACGTGAGCCGCGGGCGCAGCGGACCGGGATCGAGCGCGTGCGCCCAGAACAGCAGCCCGAGGAAGAAGAAGCACGCGTGCTCGGCGTCGTGGACGGTCCCGTCGGTGAGCGCGGCGTTGTACGCCGCCGGGATGTGCCACGCGAGCAGTGTCGCGCCGAACGCGAGCCACGCGCACACCGGGTGCGCGAGCAGCCTGATCGGGGCAGCCCACCGCGAGCGCACGAGCGCCCGGCCGGTCGTCGTCCGCGTGCGCAGCGGCAGCGCTCGCCACATCCGCGGCCACGGCTTGCCGAGCAGGATCAGCGGCGGCGCGACGCTCAGCAGCAGGATGTGCTGGCTCATGTGCACCCAGAAGAGCCGGTCGGAGTAGTAGTCGACCGGCGAGTCCAGCGCCAGCACGATCGCCACCAGCCCGACCGCGAAGCAGGCCGCCCGCAGCCGCGCCTCCAGCTCCCGTCCGGGTGCCGGGCGCCGGCCGAGTCCGCCCAGCACGTACAGCGAGCCGGCGACCACGACGTAGAACAGGGAGGGGTTGAGCGACCAGTGCGACACCGTGAAGCCTCCTACACGTCACTTGCCCCGCGCACGGCCCTACAGGATGTAGAGGATCACGTACGCGAGCACGCCGATCGCGACGAAGTACGCCCAGTAGAACGAGCACGCCTCGAACCCGGCCTGCGCGAGCGCGTGATCGACCCCGGTGCCGCCGTTGCGCCGCGCGCGCAACATCGTCGCCACCTGCGTCTCGATCCAGTACAGGCCGCCGAGCTCGAAGATCGCGTACATCGACGTCCAGCCGAAGAACACGCTGGCGTAGCCGCCGCTGGCGGCGCCGAAGTTGAGGATCGTGTACTCGTAGAACTGGAGCGCCACCGCCGTCAGTCCCATCAGCAGCGCGATCACGCCCGCCGCGAGCTGGTCGCCGGGCCGGCGATGCGAGGACAGCCGCAGCGCGACCGCGCTGACAAGCTGCAGTGCGGCGATCGAGACGCCGATGCCCGCGGCGATCGTGACGTGCCCGATCTTCCAGCCGTGGTTGGTGTCCAGCGACTTCAGGTAGAAGTACGCGAACACGAACGAGACGAAGAAGAACGAGATCGAGCCGCACCAGAGGCGGGCACCGACCCACAGTGCGCGCCGCTGCCAGTGCCGGGGCTCGGGCTCGAGCTCGAGGTGGACCGCGGAAGCTTCCATCGGACTGCCTCCTGCCTAGGCGACGCCGCCGGCCGGCACCGGCGCGCCGATCGGCGCCGGCTCGACGCCGTACGGGTAGGGGTCGGGGTCGAACGTCGGGAGCCGCTCGAAGTCGTGCACCGGTACCGGCGTCGGCAGCGAGAACTCGATCGACTTCGCCTGCCACGGGTTGTCCTCGGCGGGCTCACGCGTGAACACCGTCGACTTGACGACGTTGTAGAGGAACACGAGCATCGACAGCCCGATGCAGTAGGCCGAGATCGAGACCCAGTCGTTCAGGCCCTGGAGGCCGAGCGGATAGGTGACGACGCGGCGCGGCATCCCCAGGAAGCCGAGCGCGAACAGCGGCCCGAACGTCGAGTTGAAGGCGACGAACAGCGTCCAGAAATGGATCTTCCCGAGCCGCTCGTCGAACTTGACGTTCAGCATCTTCGGGCCCCAGTAGTAGACGGCGGCGAAGAACGTGAACACCAGGCCGCCCATGATCGTGTAGTGGAAGTGGGCCATCGAGAAGAAGCTGCCGTGCGTGGTCACGTCGCTCGGGACGTCCGACAGGAACACGCCGGAGATGCCGCCGAACAGGAAGTTGAAGATCCAACCCACGCAGAACAGCATCGGCACCGTCAAGCGGATCCGCCCGCGCCACAGGGTTCCCATCACGACCAGGAACGTGAACCCGGTCGGCAGCGAGATCATCTCGGTCGAGAGCATGTAGAACGGCCGCAGGTCGGCGTCGATGCCGCTCACGAACAGGTGGTGCTGCCACACGAAGAAGCTGAGGAAGGCCACCCCGAGCAGGCCCGCGACCGCCAGCCGGTAGCCCCACAGCGGCTTGCGCGTGAACACCGGCAGGAGCTCCATCACGATCGCGAACCCGGGCAGCGCGAGGATGTACACCTCGGGGTGTCCGAACACCCAGAAGAGGTTCTGGAACAGGTACGCGCTGCCGCCGATCGCAGCGATGTAGAAGCCGGTCTGCACGGTGCGGTCCATGCCCGCCATCAGCAGCGTCGCGATCAGCATCGGCGCGGCCAGCACCATCAGGATCGCGGTCGCGACCACGCCCCAGCAGAAGATCGGCAGCCGCGACCAGGTCATCCCCGGCGCGCGCATCGTGATGATCGTCGCCATCAGGTTCAGCCCCAGCAGCGTCATCGACAGCCCGACCAGCCCGAAGAAGCCGATGTACGCGTCGTAGCCCGCGGTGCCCTCGTCGCCGAGCGGCTGATACCCGGTCCAGCCCGTCTGGAAGCCGCCCCAGAAGATCGTCGTGACGAGGATCACGCCGGCCGCCATCAGCAGCCAGAACGTGAGCGCCTCGATCCGCGGGAACGCCATCCGGCGCGAGCCGATCATCAGCGGCACGACCCAGTTGGCGAACGGGCCGAGGATGCCCGAGGTCATCATCCCCATCATCATCGAGCCGTGCATGCCGACCAGCGTCAGGTACTGGTTGGGACCGAACACGTGCGTGTTGGGCGACAGCAGCTCGGTGCGGATGAACATCGCGTTCAGGCCGCCGACGAAGAAGAACGTGCCGATCCCGATCAGGTACTGGACGGCGACGACCTTGTGGTCGGTGCACAGCCTGAAGTAGCGGGCGGCGCCCTCGCCCTCTGACTCGTGCTCGGTCAGGCTCGGCGGGTGACCCAGCATCCGCCGCACCGGATAGTTGGCGAAGCCCATCCCGACCAGGAAGCCGACCACCCCGAGCACGTACCCGAGGCAGACGGCGATGTCGTTCTCGCCCGCCTGCGCCTTGTAGTAGGTCAGCGTGTGGCCGGTGATGTTCTCGCCGATCGCGTAGTAGCCGATGAACCAGCCCGCGATCCCGAGCGCGATCCCGGTGAACATGTTGAAGCCACCGAGCCGCTGCCAGAACGACTTGGTAGGCCTCGACGCCGAAATCGCAATCGCGCTCATCCGCTCCTCCTCACGGGCGACGGGAAGTAAGTCCTCGAGTACTTCGGCAGCCGCTTCGAACCCGGCGCCAGCAGCGTCTGCTGCTGCTGCGCCCAGGTGGCGAACTCGGCCTGCGGGACGACGTGGCCGGTGTCGAACATGTATCCGTGCCAGAGCCCGCAGAGCTCGGCGCAGCGCACGTTGATCGTCAGCGGTCCGAGCGTGTGGACGTAGGCGATGTTGTCGACGCCCGGGTTCGCGTCGGCCTTGACGCCGAGCTGGTATGCCCAGAACGAGTGGATCACGTCGAGCGAGGTCACGTGGAACTCGACCATCGTGTTCGCGGGCAGCATCAGATCCGGAGTCTCGAACCCGTACTTCGGGTAGCGGTAGTCGAACTGCCATTGCTGCGCGACCACCTGGACCTGCAGCGGCGCGTCGCCCTTGGCCATCGCCGGGACGGCGATCGGGTTCGGGCCCTGGCCCCCGCCGGACCCGTCCTGGAGCAGGCGGATCGAGCCGTAGGCGGCGAGGAACAGGACCAGCGTCGTGGTCGTCAGCAGCCACCAGAACTGGACGCCGGCGTCGCCGCGGATCGCCGGACCCTCGAGCGCCGAGCTGTGGTCGCGCTCGCGGAACGCGTACAGGCAGTACCCGAGGAACACCAGCACCGCCGTCGTCACCGGCGTCGCCAGCCCGAACAGCACGGTGTTGTCGGTGACCTGCCCGGCGGCCTGAACCGAGCCGTTGCCGGGCGGCATCCCCGGCGCCAGCACGAAGATCATCAGCGCCTCGAACGGCACCGTGACGATCAGCCACAGCATCACGACGTTGCGGAAGTGTCTGGTCTGAGCCATCAGCTGTGTCTCGTCGTCCGTCGGTTGGAGCGAACCGGTCAGACGACCTTGAGGAACCCGTCCATGTAGCCGACGGTCTGCATCGGTCCGCCGAACCCATCGATGTAGCCCGCCGCGCACGGCACGAAGCACTGCCAGCGGTAGAGGCCCTTGCCCGGGGTGCGGAACGTGAACGTGACCTTCTCGACGGCGTTGGCGGTCGGGCTGCAGGGCGCGTTCGCGCAGGCGTTCTTGGCGGTGCCCGAGACGCCCTGAAGCGGGACCGACAGTCCCAGCTGGGGGACCGCGAAGATGTGCGACGTGTTGGCCGAGGCGATCGCCTGCTCGGGAGCGGCGCCGTTGACCTGGAATGTGCCGCCGGTCGTCCCCTGGGCCTGCGAGAGGAACTGGTTGCGGATCCCGGACGGCGAGTCGTACTGGAAGATCGTGACGTGGACCAGCGTGTGCGCCGGCAGCACGTAGGTCGTGTCGTGCCGCCAGTCGCCGCCGCTCGAGTTGACCGCGTAGTAGGAGACCCAGGTGTTGTGCGGGTCGCTCAGCGCCGCCGCCGGAACCGTCGCGAGATACAGCGAGGTGCCCTGCGACGAGGTGACGGCCGCGGCCGAGCCGGGCACGTTCGCCAGGTAGAGCCCGATGTAGAGCCCGATCGCCGCGCAGACGATTGCAGTGGCCGTCGCCACGCCCATGAAACGCTTTGCATTCACGACGGCGAGGGTTATACATTGCCGCCAGGAGCAAGGGACCGGAGATGACGGAGCTGTAATCGCGCCGTCATCTCCGCGTCATCTACGGAGGAGGGTGCGTTGGAATACGGACAGTTTCCCGGGGCGAGATGCGGATCCTGATCGTCGAGGACGAGGCGCGGATCCGTGCTTTCCTGACGCGCGCGTTCGAGGCCGAGGGGATCGGCGTCGACGGCGTCGGCGACGGCGAGCGAGGCTTCGAGCGAGTTCGGCGCGGCAGCTACGACCTCGTGATCCTCGACCTGCTGCTACCCGGTCGCGGCGGCCTCGACACGCTCGATTCGCTGCATCGCGAGCAGCCGGAGCTGCCGATCCTGATCCTGTCGGCGCGCGACGATCTGCAGACGAAGCTGCGCGGGTTCGAGCTCGGGGCGGTCGACTACGTCCAGAAGCCATTCGCGCTCGCCGAGCTGCTCGCGCGCGTCCGCGTGCACCTGCGACGGATGTCGATGCTCTCGAACGCCGTCCTGCCGGACCAGCCCGCCCTGATCCAGGTCGGCTCGCTCGTCCTCGACCTGACCGCGCGGCGCGCGCAGGTCGGTGAGACGGTCTCCGAGCTGTCCGACCGCGAGTTCCGCCTGCTGCACTTCCTGATGCTGCACCAGGGCGAGGTGATCAGCCGCGAACGGCTGCTGTCCGAGGTGTGGGGCTACGACTTCGACCCACGCTCGAACGTCGTCGACGTGTGCGTGCGGCGGTTGCGGCGGCGCCTCGGGCCCGAGGCGCCGATCGAGACCGTCCGCAATGCCGGCTACCGCGCTGCTGCCTGAAGATGTCGACGCTCGCGCAGCCGCCCGACCGCGGCAGGGTGCGCCGGCTCGCCGGCGCGGTCGCCGGGGCAGTCGTCCGCCCCGGGCCGGGATCGTTGCCGACGCGAGGCGGCTCGCTGCTCGCGCGCTACCGGCCCGAACTGTTGTGGGCGCTGTTCGCGCTCGCCAACTACGTGGCGATGGTCGCCTTCGAAAGTTGGGAGACGATCCCGTTTCACTTCATCTGGATCAGCCTGACGCTGCTGTACGGCTTCCGGGTGTGGCCGACGCGGCCGATGCTGATGATCCTCGGCGCGGTCATGGCGCTGACGGCAGAGTCGATCTCGCTGGACGCGTTCAACGGCACGCAGCTGTGGGGCGAGCTGTTCGAGGTGCCGTTGATGGCGGCGATGTTCCTGGCGATGGCGTGGCACGCGCAGCGACGGGTCGAGGCGCAGCTCGTCGCCGAGCGCCAGGCGGGCGAGCTCACCTCGATGCTCGAGCGCCATGACCGCTTCATCCACGACGCCTCGCACGAGCTGCGCACGCCGGTGACGATCGCCCGCGGCCACCTCGAACTCCTGCGCGCCGGCGATCCCGGCTCGGCGGAGCTCGCAGTCGCGCTCGACGAGCTGGGCCGGATGGACGCGATCATCGAGCGGCTGCTGCTGCTCGCGACCGCCGGCCATCCCGACTTCCTGCAGATCAGCCAGGTCGAGGTCGAGCCGTTCCTCGAGGAGCTGTTCATGCGCTGGTCGGAGGTCGCGCGACGCAGCTGGCGGCTCGGTCCACTGCCCGACGGCGCGCTCGCCGTCGACCCGGAGCGGATCCGAGCGGCGCTCGACGCGCTGCTCGAGAACGCCGTCAAGTACTCGCAGGAGGGAGACGCGATCGAGCTGCGCGCACGGCGCGTAGGGCCCGCCGAGATCGTGATCGAGGTCGCGGACGAGGGCTGCGGGATCCCCCGCGAGGCGCTCGCGCGGATCTTCGAGCGCTTCGGTCGGGCCGATGCGGCCCGTGCCCGGAGCACCGGCGGCGTCGGGCTCGGGCTGGCGATCGTCGACGCGATCGCCAAGCGCCACGGAGGTCGCTGCACCGTGCAGAGCACGGGCCGCGGGGCGGTGTTCGCGCTGCATCTGCCCGCAACGCCGGTCTACGGGCCGGCCGGCGAGAAGGGCATTCCGGGCTGGGTGCTGCCCGCCGGAGGCTGACGGCCCTTCCGGCGCCGACCCCACCGCCTGCGCACCCCCAGGCGCAGGCGGTGGCAGTGCCCTGGCACCTTCTTACCTCCTTCCAACCTGCATCTCACCGCCCGCTTGCGACGGGCGGGGAACCTTGGTCGTGCAGTCCTTTCCAACCCCGACCAAGGAGGTCTCGAATGACCACCGTGACGATCGTGATCCTGAACGTGATCCTCGCAGTCGCCGTGCTCGCCGGCATGCTGACGCTGCTCGGAGGCTCGATCCTGTCCTCGGCGAAGGAACGCCGGCCCCGCCGACCGCGGGCCGGGGGCGCCTTCTAGGCAGCGCCCCTACACCCGCTGGATCTGGAGCAGGCTGGTCGTCCCGGGCCGGCCGCTCGGCAATCCCGCAGTGATCCCGACGCGAGCGCCCGGCCGTACCCAGCCGAGCTCGACCACCCGCCGGGCGGCGTCGGCGATCAGCGCCTCGGTCACCTCGTGGCGGCGCATCGAGGCAGCCTGCACCCCCCACATCAGCCCGCAGCGCCGGACCGTCTCGCGGCCGGGTGAGAGCGCGTAGATCGGCACCGACGGCCGGTGCGCGCTGATCAGCCGCGCCGAGCGGCCCGACAGCGTCGGCACGACCAGCGCCGCCAGGTGCAGGTCGTGGGCTGCGGCGCACGCACTGTAGGCGACCGTGTATGCCGGGTCGCGGGCGTCGCGGCGCACGCGCTGCTCGTTCCAGGTCCGGTACGGCACCCCCTGCTCGGTGCGCTCGGCGATCGACGCCATCATCGCGATCGCCTCGACCGGGTACTGGCCGACCGCGGTCTCCTGCGACAGCATCACCGCATCGGTACCGTCGAAGATCGCGTTGGCGACGTCGGTCGCCTCGGCGCGCGTCGGGCGGCTCGAGGCGACCATCGAGTCGAGCATCTGGGTGGCGGTGATCGAGGGGCGCGCGAGCTGGCCGGCGATCCGCAGGAGCCGCTTCTGCGCGAGCGGCACGTCCTCGATCGGCAGTTCGATCCCGAGGTCGCCGCGCGCGACCATCACGCAGTCGGCGGCGCGGATGATGTCCTCGGCGGCATCGACCGCCTGCGGCTTCTCGATCTTCGCGATCAGCGGCAACCGCGTGTGGCGGCGGACACTCTCGACGTCCTCCGCCGTGCGGACGAACGACAGTGCGACCAGGTCGACGCCGATCGACTCGCCGAAGCGAAGCATCTCCAGGTCCTCCTCGGGAACCGCCGGCAGGCCACGGGTCGAGCCGGGGATGTTGAGCCCCTGGCGCGAGGCGACCGAGCCACCCGCCTCGACCAGCGTCTCGATCTCACCGTCGCCCGCGCGGACCGCGGTCACCCGCAGGCGGATCGCCCCGTCGGCGAGGTAGATGACGTCGTCGGGGTCGACCGCTTCGGCGAGCCCCGGCCAGCTGACCGACAGCCGCCGCTCGCTGCCCTCTTCGCTCGAGCCGCACGCGAGCACCAGCCGCTCGCCCGGCTTGAGCTCGGCGAACCCGCCCGCGATCGTGCCGATCCGCAGCTTCGGGCCGGGCAGATCCTGGAGGATTGCGACCTGCCTGCCGACGCGGCTGGCGGCGGCTCTGATCAGCTCGGCGTTCTCGTGGTGCAGCTCGCGGCTGCCGTGCGAGAAGTTGAGCCGGGCGACGTCCATCCCGGCCTCGACCATCCGCGCGAGCACCTCGGGCTCGCGCGACGCCGGACCGATGGTGGCGACGATCTTCGTTCGGCGCATCTAGTCGTGCGCGAGGCGGCGGTCCGGGCTCACACCAGGGAACTTATCCAACCAGCGCGCCATCTTCGATCAAGGGCTCGCCGTCGACGGTCACGCGCCCGCCGCTCCGCAGGTCGCAGATCAGGTCCCAGTGCAGCGCCGAGACGTTCGTGCCGCCCGTCTCCGGGTAGGAGCGACCGAGCGCGAGGTGGATCGTGCCGGCGATCTTCTCGTCGAGCAGCGTCGATCCCGTCGGCCGGTCGATCCCGGAATTGGTGCCGATCCCGAGCTCGCCAAGCCTGGCCGCACCCCGGTCGGTGGCGAGCGCTGCCCGCAGGGCGTCGCCGCCACGGCCGGCGCGCGCGCCGACCACCTCCCCACCGGCGAACTCGAGCTCGACCTCGGACACCTCCACGCCCTGCCGGTCCGATGGCACGTCGAAGCGGATCGTGCCGGTTGCCGAATCCTCGTGAGGACCGGTGAACACCTCGCCGCTCGGCATGTTGCGCCGCCCGTCGGAGTTGATCCAGGTGCGCCCGCGTACGTTCAACCGCAGGTCGGTGCCGTCGGCCTCGACGTGGACCTCGGCGGCGCTCGCGAGCCGCTCGACGAGCACTGCCTGACGCGCCGACAGCTCGCGCCAGGCCGCCAGCGGATCGGGACGGTCGAGGAACAGCGCGCGCCGGATGAACTCGGCGTGGTCGCGGTCGCTCATCCGAGCCAGCTGCGCGAGCGCGGGCGTCGGCCAGATCGTGCCGCACCAGCGCAAGCCGAGCTGTGCCTCCCTCACCGGTTGGCGCGCCCGCGCCGCGCGGACGATCGCCGCCGGGTCGACGCCCGTCAGCTCCGTCGTGTTGGCCGGCGCGTCGATCCGCACCCGCGCGTCGACCGATTGCGCCTCGAGCAGCTCGAACGGTGCGAACGAGTCGAGCTGCTCCGGCCGGGCGTGGCGGAAGAAGTCGGGCTGCAGGCCACCGGGGGTCAGGCGCAGCAGCGGCCAGGCGCCGCGCTCGAGCAGCGCCCGATGGAGCGCCACGGCGGGCTCCTGCGCCAGCGTCGTCGTGATCACGAGCACCTGCTGACCGGGCTGCGGCTCGAGGCACCAGTCACAGATCAGCGACGCGAACGCATCCGGGTCGATCACGGCGCCTCCAGCTCCGGAAAGTGCTCGACGACGTGCGTGCGCAGCGCCTCGCGCACGAACCGCCGCTCGTCCTGGGAGGCCATCCGGTAGCGCCCGAGCAGCTCCTTCTGGCGGTCGATCCGCAGGCCGGCGATCGTCCACGAGACCGCGAGCCGCTCGAACAGCAGCTCGCTCGCCCGCTGCCACGCGTCCTCCCGGTTCAGGCCGCCGTGCAGCACCGCGGCGTACTCGGCACGGGCCTTGGCGCTCAGCACGCCGCGCAGCTCGAGCTCGCCGGCGTCGGGATCGCCGTAGGTCGAGGTGGGCGCGGTCAGGGAATCGACCGGGCCGGCTTGTGTGCCGGCCCTACGGGCCCGCTGCCGAGCGCGCTTACCCATCCTCAGCGGCCCGCGGCCGCCCGCTCGAGCTGCCCCGCGACGTCCTCGCCCGACACGGGATCGCCATGCCCGGCCCATACGACGGCGGGCTCGAGCGCCGCCAGCTTGCGGATCGAGTCGCGCGCCTGCTCGGTGTCCTGACTGAACGCCGGGTGGGGCACGCGCGCCTGGCGCCGCCGGCCCGTCTCGACGTCGACCGTGTAGAGGCAGTCGGAGATCAGCGCCAGCCGATCGCTGTCGCGGTGCAGCGCGATCAGTCCGGGCGCATGGCCGGGCAGGTGAACGGCGCGGAAGCCCGCGATCTGCTCGCCTTCCTCGACCGTGCCGGCGACGTCGAGGCCGCCGCCGTCCCAGCTGCGGAACAGGCGGGGATACGCAAGCTGGGCCGGCTTCTTGAGCAGGCCGAGGTTCCAGTACGTGCGGGTCGGCGCGTGTGCCCGGGCGGCGTCACGGTCGCCGGGATGGCAGAGCACCGGAGCGCCGAGCGTGGCCGCGGCGCCGCGGTGATCGCAGTCGGCGTGGCCGAGCACGACCCGGCGGATGCCGCCGAACCTGGCCGCGGCGGCCCTGATCGCCGGCGCCATCGCAGCGATCCCGGCGTCGAACAGGCTGACGCCGCCCCCCTCCTCCTCGAGCAGGTAGACGTTCATCAAGCGCCCGCCCGCCCGCCCGCCGCGCAGCACCCACACGCCCGGCGCGATCACCTCCGGCTCGCCGCCGTGGAGCGCCTGCCGGACGCGCGTTCGCACGTTCGCGATCGACGCCAGGCGCTCGGGCGCGCGCGCCCCGCGCGCCCCGTTCGGGGCGAACCCCTGGAAGCACCCCGGGCCGGCGAACGTCCCGGTCCCCCGCCAGCGCACCGCGCAACGGTTGCGGTACGTGGTGGTGTCGAGCACCGTGAAGCGGAAATCGGGGAACGCGGCGAACAGCTCCTCGAAATATCCCCTGAGCGCGTCCGGCGCGCGCAGTTCCTCGCCACCGACACGCTCGATCCCGCCGGGCTGCCACAGCGCCGCGGCGCCGTCGAGGTCGTGCGCCGACAGCGCCTCGAAGTAGGTGCGCACGATCTCCGACGCGGACGCCATCTGCGGCCAGTCTACGTATCTTCCGGAGCGTGACAGCCCGACGCAGCAGTAGTCCGCGCAGGCGCGAGCTCGGCCGCGGGGAGCGGGTGCTGCCGGGCCTGTGGCGGCTGCGGCTGCCGCTTCCGTGGCCCGGAATCCCGCACTGCAACGCATGGGCGATCGCCGCCGGCGACGGGATCGTGCTGGTCGACTGCGGGATGCACCAGCGCGGGTCGCTGGCCCAGCTCGAGCTGGCGCTGGCGCAGGCGGGACTCGCGCTCGAGCAGGTGCGCCGGCTGGTGATCACGCACGCGCACGTCGACCACTGGGGTCAGGCGGCGAGCGTCGTCGACCGCGCCGGCTGCGAGCTGTTGATGCACCCGAACCACGAGCACGCTGTCGCCGGCGTCGCCGACCCCGAGGCGGAGCTCGCGCGCCAGCTCGAGGTCGGTCGCCATGGCGGCGTGCCCGAGCGAGCCCTGCGGGCCTACGCGGAGCATCCCCGCGAGCTCAGCGCCGGGATCGCCAGGGTGATCCGGCCCGATCGCGAGCTCGTCGACGGGGTCGTGGTCGAGACCGATCTCGGCGAGTGGCGCGCGTACGAGACTCCCGGCCACGCGCCCTCGCACGTGTGCCTGTTCCAGCCGGAGCGGCGCCTGTTGATCTCGGGCGACCACGTGCTCGGCCGGATCTCGCTGTTCTTCGAGTACGGCTTCAGCCCCGACCCGATCGCCGAGTTCATGCGCTCGCTCGAGCTCGTCGACGCACTCGATGCCCGTCTCTGCCTGTCGGGCCACGGCCGGACGTTCACCGATGTCCGGGCTCACGTCGAGGCGGAGCGGGCGCTCGTGAACGAGCGACTGTCCGCCACCCTGGAGGGCGTCGTCGAGGACCCGCGAAGCGCCGTCGAGCTGGCTCCAGCGGTGTTCGGCGAGCCGCTCGAGCCGGCGGCGCCGTGGCGGCTGCTCGAGCTGCTCTGCTACCTGCGCCACCTCGAGTCCGCCGGCCGCGTGGCCGTCGAGCTCGACGCGGGCGGGGTCGAGCGCTGGCAGCGCGTCTAGGCGGGACCTGGCGGTGCGGGAACCTTGACACGCTCGTGTCAAGGTTGGTATGTTGGCGCCGTGCGGATCGACGAGATCATCGCGAGCCGGGAGGAGCCGGTCTTCTCGTTCGAGTTCTTCCCGCCGAAGACGGTCGAGGGGGAGCAGAACCTGCGGGGCGCGCTGGCGACGCTGCGCGAGCTGGAGCCTGGCTTCGCGTCGGTGACCTACGGGGCCGGCGGCTCGACCCACGAGCGGACGCTCGAGCTCACCCGCTGGATCAAGGAGGAGCTCGAGATCGAGGCGATGGCACACGTGACATGCGTGGGAGCCACCCGCGAGCAGCTGGCGACGACGATCGATGCGCTCGCCGCAGCCGGAATCGACAACGTGCTGGCGCTGCGGGGCGATCCGCCGCGCGACGAGGCTGCGTGGCTGCCCCACCCAGGTGGGCTGCGCTACTCGAGCGAGCTGATCGAGCTGATCTCGGAGCGCCACCCCGCGCTGTGCATCGGTGCCGCCTGCTTTCCCGAAGTCCACCTCGAGGCGCCGGATGCCGCCTCGGACCTGCGCTACACGCGCGAGAAGGTGGAGCGCGGCGTGAGCTTCCTGATCACCCAGCTGTTCTTCGACAACACCCACTACTTCCGCTACGTCGAGGCCGCCCGCGCGGCGGGCATCGACGTCCCGATCATCCCGGGGATCATGCCGATCACGAATCTCGCGCAGATCAAGCGGATGACCTCGCTGTGCGGCGCCACGTTCCCGCCCGGGCTGCTCGCGGCGCTCGAGCAGCGCAGCGAGCCCGAGGCAGCGGCCGAGCTGGGCGTCGCCTACGCGACGCTCCAGTGCGCCGAGCTGCTGGCGGCCGGCGCCCCGGGGATCCACTTCTTCACGCTCAACCGATCGCCCGCGACGCGGGCGATCGTCTCAGCGCTCAAGCTCCAGGCACCGTGGTTCGGACGCGCCGGCGGCGAAGCCGGCGGCCGTGGCGGCGGCACGCAGGACCGGGTCCTCGGCGCCCGCCTCTAGCGTCAGGCGGCGAAGCCCCGCCGGGCCGAGCAGCCACTCGCTCGCCAGCGCGAGCGCCCGGCGGCCGAGCCCCTGCCCGCGCCGCTGCGGCGCGACCCAGATCGTCAGCGCGGCCACTCCGCCCGCGACGTCCGTCACGCGGGCTACGACCCGTCCGATGCAGTCGTCGCTGCCGGGCGCGACGATCGTCAGGGCGATCCGGAGCCCGCGCAGCCGGTCGAGCTCGGACCGCTCGACCTCGCGGCCGAGCTCGGCGCCGCTCGGCGGGCGCGCCATCCGCAGCGCCACGTGCAGCCCGGGGTCATCCTGATGCGCGATCAGGATCTCGGGGATGTCCCACTCCGAGATCGCACGCAGTCCGACGACTCCGTCGCTCAGGCGCGCCGGCGGCGCGGGACTCATCAGCTCGTCCACGACCGCACCGTACACATCCGTTGCCGAACGTAGGCTGTCCGGCGATGGCTCCCGCCACGAGCGAGATTCCCTATACGGTCCGGCGGTCGGACCGAGCCCGTCGGATCCGCGTGACCGTCGACCCCGCCGACGGCGTCCAGGTCGTGCTGCCGCGGCGCGCGACCGAACGCGAGGCGGCCGCCGCGGTCTGGGAGCTGCGCCCGTGGATCGAGCGACGCCTGCACGAGCTCGGCCGGGTGCGCGCGGCGGTCGCGGCGCGCGGGGCGACGGTGCCGTACCTCGGGCGGGCGCTCGCGCTCGTCCCCGAGCCCGGGCGCGAGCGCGTGCGCCTCGCGGGCGACCGGCTGCTCGTGCCGGCCGGCGCGGCCGAACGCACCCGCGCGCTCGAGCGGTGGTACCGGCGGGAAGCGCGCACGGAGATCGCCGACCGGCTCGATCGCGCCTGCGCCCAGGCCGGCGCGAGCTACACGAAGCTGACGATCCGCGGTCAGCGCACGCGCTGGGCGAGCTGCTCCCGGGCCGGGGCGATGAGCTTCAACTGGCGGCTGCTGCTGGCGCCCGAACCGGTGCTCGACTACGTCGTCTGGCACGAGGTCTGCCACCTCGAGGTGATGGACCACTCCCGCCGCTTCTGGGCGCTGCTCGAGTCGCGCTGCCCGGGTGCGCGCGACCACGCCGGATGGCTGCGCCGCCACGGGTCCACGCTCGTGCTGTAGCGGGGCGTGCGCATCGCGCATGCGTGCGGTTTGACGGTTCGGCGCGCAGCCCTCAACTTCGTGCGAGAGCTGTCGACACCGAGAGTGATGCCCGCGAGCTGCCCGCACCGCGTTGCCGGCCGCTGCCGCGCGGTCGCCGTCGTCGCCGCGATCGCTGCTGCATGCCTGGTGCCCGCCTCGTCTGCCGCCGCAAGCTCGAGCACGGCCGGCGCGAGCGATCTGCTGATCAGCGGTGGGGGGTTCGGGCACGGCGTCGGGATGAGCCAGTACGGCGCGCTCGGGTTCGCCCTGCACGGCTTCGGCTACCAGCAGATCCTCGCCCACTACTACGAGCAGACCACGCTTGCGACGATCCCGGCAGGCAAGACCGTGACGGTGCTGCTGGCCGACGGGCGAGCTGCGGCGTTCAGCGGCGCCACCCGCGCCGGCGCCACGGCGCTCACGGCTTCGACCACCTACGCCGTCGCTCCGGCCGGGCCGGACCTCGCGCTGCTCGATGGCACGCGGACGCTCGCCACATTCGCGCCACCGCTGACCGTCTCCGGACCGGGACCGCTGGAGCTCGCCGGTCACGGGCGCTACCGGGGCTCGCTCGTGTTCGACCTCGACGGCCACGGCGGGGTGCAGACGGTCGACCAGGTCGACATCGAGGACTACGTTCGGGGCGTGGTCGCCGAGGAGATGCCGTCGAGCTGGCCGGCGGCCGCGCTCGAAGCGCAGGCCGTCGCGGCGCGAACCTATGCCCTCGCGTCCGATCCGGTCGGCGTCAACTTCGACGTCTACGACGACACCCGCTCCCAGATGTACGGCGGGGTCGCAGCCGAGACTCCGCAGACCGACGCGGCCGTCGAGGCGACCGCGGGCCAGGTGGTCGAGTACAGCGGGGTCCCGGCAACGACGTACTTCTTCTCGAGCTCGGGTGGCTACACCGAGGACATCCAGAACGTCTGGCTCGGGGTGGGCCCGGAGCCGTGGCTGCAAGGAGTCCCCGACCCGTTCGACTCAGCCGGCGACGACCCGTTTCACCGCTGGCAGGTGTCGATCAGCCTCGCCACGGCGGCCCGAAGGCTGCGCGGTCTCGTCCGAGGCTCGCTCACCGCCATCCAGGTGCTCAAGCGCGGCGTCTCGCCGCGGGTCGTGTCGGCCGCGATCATCGGCACCGATGGACGCACGCTCGTCAGCGGACCGCAGCTCCAGCAGCGGCTCGGCCTGCGCAGCACGTACATGAGCTTCGAGACCGTCACCCCGACCGGCACGGTGGTGGGCGGCGCCGGCCCCACGGAGGCGACGACGAGCGCGACGCCGACCGACACCACTCCCACCGACACCACTCCGACCGACACCACGCCGAGCGGGGCGACGCCGAGCGGGGCCGGCACGGGGACCACGACCACCGGCGCAGCCAGTCCGAGCCCCGGACCGGCGCCGCCGTCGGGCGGAGCCGCAGCCGCAGCCCCCGGAAGCGGCTAGGGCGCTCCGCGACTCTCGACGAACTGCTGGCGAGGTCAGGGCCGGTGTGGGGCCTCAACCTCGCCTGCAGGCCGCGCCCGGTAGGTCCCGGCGGCTAGGCTGCCGCGGCGATGCCAGCTCCGCTCTTGGCCGTCGACGCGCCGTTCCTGCTGTACCGCTCGTTCTTCGCGCTGCCCGAGTCGATCAGGGGGGTCGACGACCGGCCGGTGGGCGCGCTGCTCGGCGCTGCGAACGTGCTGCTGCGAGTCGCCGCCGACCGGCACCCACGGGCGATCGTGCTGTGCTTCGGCGCCGAGGCCGCCGACTACCGGGTCGCGTTGTACCCGGGCTACCACGCGGCGCGGCCGCCAGTGCCGGACGCATTGGCGTGGCAGTTCTCGGTCGCCGAGGAGTACTTCGGTGGCTTCGGCTGGACGTCGACCAGCTCGGCCGAGCTCGAGGCCGACGATCTGCTCGGCTCGCTCGCGACCGTCGAGGCCGCCGCGGGCGGCTCGACGCTGATCCTGACCGGAGACCGCGACATGTACCAGTGCGCCGGTGAGCACACGACCGTGCTGTACCTGAAGTCGGGCACGACCGGGTTCGAGGCGGTCGACGCCGCGGAGGTCGTCCGCCGCTACGGCATCGAGCCGGCGCTCGTGCCCGACTTCATCGCGCTGCGCGGCGATCCGTCGGATGGCCTCCCCGGGGCGCCCGGGGTCGGGCCGAAGACCGCTGCCGAGATCCTCCGCCGCCACGGGTCGCTCGAGGGCGTGCTCGCGGCGGTCGGCTCGCCGGCGGCGCCGAAGCTCTCGAGCGGCGAGCGGCCGCGAGTCGCCGAGGCGTTGCGCGAGCATGCGAGCGCGCTGCGCGCCTACCGTGAGATCGCGCAGCTGCGAGCGGTCGAAGTCGCGCGGCCTCCCGACGCCGACACCGATCTCGCCGCCGGGGCCGCGATCGCGGAGCGGTTCGGCCTGGGGCAGCTGTCGCGCCGGCTCGCCGCCGCGACCTCGCTCGACGAGCTCTGACGGGGACGGCCCCGGCACGCGCCCCGGGCTCGCGCCGGCGAACTCCAAGTCGCCGGCGCGAGGAGCACCTCAGGGCGTGAACTTGACCGTGATCACGTCGCCGTCCTGGATCACGTAGTCGCGACCTTCGAGCCGCAGCGCGGCGTGCTCGCGCGCACCCGCGTAGCCGCCGAACTCGACCAGCTTGTCCCACGAGACGACCTCGGCGCGGACGAAGCCCCGCTGGATGTCGGAGTGGATCTGCCCGGCCGCGTGCCAGGCGGTGAGGCCATGGCGCAGGTGCCACGACTGCGCCGGCTTGTCCTCCCCGGCGGTGAAGAACGCGACCAGCTCGAGCAACCCGAACGCGCCCCTGACGACCGCCTCGAGCCCCGACTCGCTGAGCCCCAGGTCGGCGCGCATCGCCGCCGCCTCGACCGGATCCAGCTCGGCGAGCTCAGCCTCGAGCCGGGCCGATACGGCGACCGCGGCCGCGCCGACCGCCTCGGCGTGGGCGGCGATCCCGGCGGGCACCTCGAGGTCGCCCTCGGCGACGTTGGCGACGAACAGGACCGGCTTCGCGGTCAGCGAACCGAGCAGCACCTGCGCTTCGGGAGCATCGTCGGGAGCCGGCACGGTCCGCGCCGGCCGCCCAGCTTGGAGCGCCTCGATCAGCACATCCAGCCACGCGGCCTCGGCGACGGCGCGGCGCTCGCCGCTCTTTGCCGCCCGCCCGACCCGCTCGCGGCGGCGCTCGGCCTGCTCCAGGTCGGCGTAGACCAGCTCGGTCTCGATCGTCGAGATGTCGGCGAGCGGGTCGACACGCCCCTCCGGGTGCACGACCGATGCATCGTCGTGGACCCGCACGACGTGCAGGATCGCGTCGGTCTCGCGGATGTTGGCCAGGAACTGGTTGCCGAGGCCCTCGCCGCGGTGGGCGCCGGCGACCAGCCCGGCGATGTCGTGGAACGCGATCGTGTCGGGCACGATCTTCGACGCGCGGACCGTCGCAGCGACTCGATCGAGCCGCTCGTCGGCGACCGGGACGACCGCGACGTTCGGCTCGATCGTCGTGAACGGGTAGTTGGCCGCCTCCGCGGCGACGCCGGTGAGCGCCGAGAACAGCGACGACTTGCCGGCGTTCGGCATGCCGACGATGCCGACCTTCATCGCGCCCGTCCGCCCGGAGCGCTCATCGTGGCCATGCGACGGCGACCAGCGTCCCGAGCGCGGCCCCGGCGATCACGTCGCTCGGGTAGTGGACGCCGAGGTACGGGCGACTCGCGGCCAGCAGTCCCGCGACGGCGTACAACGCGCTCCCCGGGGCGACGTGCCGGTACGCCTGGGCCGCAGCGAACGAAGTGGTCGCATGCGCGCTCGGGAAGGAGAACTGCGATACCACCGGCGTCAGCTGCGGCAGCTCGGGGAACTCCGGACGGGTTCGCCGGACCGTGACCTTGACGAGGTAGTTGAGCACGTACGAGGCCGCGACCACGCGCAGGCCGCGCCGCCATGCGCGCCTGGCTCCCGGCTCGCGCGAGCTGAGCGCCCCGGCCGCCCCGAGCGCCAGCCAGCAGCCGGCATGCTCACCGGCCCGCGAGAAGACCGCGACCGCGCGCTCGGCCCGCGGGTCGTGGGCACGCGTGCGCATCAGCAGGAGCAGCCGCTGGTCGGAGTCTGGGAGCGTCACGGGCCGGAATGTACGGGACCGCCCACGGCACCGCGGCGCGGGATCCTCTCGGAGCAGTCGGAGTACTAAGTACGGAACGGGACACGGTGTAATTACCCTGGCAGCCGGGCCTTCTTGGACCGATCATGTGTCACGACGCCCAAACTGGGGGCCTGCGCAGGCTCCCGCGGTCGGATTGACCACCCGATCCGGTGGCCTCTGCTACGGACACGCGCCCCGGCCCCGCGCCGGGGCGTGCGCCCACCCGGGATCAGCGAGCGTCGCGACCAGAGCTTGCCCACCACCCGTCCGGGGGCCCGCCCGGTTCTCGCCCTGGGGGCAGGCGAGGACCGGGCGATCAGCTCAGGGCTCCGCAGGGCTCAGAAGCCGACGCGGTGTTCCTCGTGGTCGACGAGCACGTAGTCGACGCGACCGAGGTCGAGCACGACCGTGCCGTCCTCGGCAGTCAGCTCGTGCCAGCCGTTGCCGCCGAGCGCCCCGCGCAGCTTCGTCAGCTCAGCCGCCCCTCCCCGGGCGGCGAGCACGTGCCCGCCGTGGAATCCGATGCTGACCTTCTGTGGCTTGTCGCTCGTGCTCATCGCGGTCTCCTTGTTGCTTCGGGCTCACGTCAGTGCGGTCCGGCGGGCTGCACGATCTCGGTCAGAACGCCGGTCGCGGCGCTCGGATGGATGAACGCAACGCGCGATTGCCGGATCCCGGTTCGCGGCCGCTGGTCGATCAACCGCACGCCGGCCGCGGCCAGCGTGTCCAGGGTCGAATCGATGTCGGCGACTCGGTACGCAACGTGGTGCAGGCCCGCGCCGCGCCGGGCGAGGAACTTCGCCACGCCGGTGTCCGCACCGAGCGGTGCAATCAGCTCGACGTGCCCGTCGCCGACGTCGAGCAGCACCGCCTCGACCCCCTGGTCGACGAGCGTCTCGCGATGCACGACCGGCATTCCGAGGACATCGCGATAGAACGCCAGCGCCGCGTCGAGGTCCTCGACGGCGATCCCGACGTGGTCGACGGCCGACAGATCGATCGCGGGCGGCATCGGGCGCGGAGGATACCCGCGGGCCTCACTGCACCCGTTGCAGGCGCGGGTTCGGCCGGTAGCGACGACCGACCTTCGCGCACGGCCGCCCGTCGACGATCACCACGTCGGCGGTGAAGTCGTTCTGGCCGCGGATCAGCGAGGAGCCGACGCCGTAGGCGTCGACCGGAACGCCGACCTCCTCGAAGTGCTCGATCCGCGCGGCGTTGAACCCGCCCGAGGCGACGATCCGGACCTGCTCGAAGCCGGCCGCATCGAGCGCGGCGCGGACCTTCTCGGCGAGGCGCGGGTTGACGCCGCGCGGATCGAACCCACCCAGCTCGTCGATCAGCGAACGGTCGACGAGCGTCTCGGAGGTGTCGAGCCGCACTCCCCACAGCAGCGGGCCGAGGTCCTCCGCGACCGCGAGCGCGGTCCCGACCGAGTCGTTGTCGAAGTCGACCAGCACGGTCACGTTCATCTCGGTGTGAAATCGCTCGGCGTAGACGCGCGCCGCCCGCACGGTGTCGCCCCCATAGGCCGCGATCAGGGCGTGCGGGACAGTGCCGATCCCACGTCCGCCCCACCACGACGCCTGCGCGTCGGTGGACACGCCGATCGCGCCGGCGACGTGCGCCGCCCAGCCGTCGCCGGTCTGCACGTGCCAGTGGTCGTGGCGCGCGGGGAAGTAGAAGATCGGCTTGCCGCGGGCGGCCCGGACGACCGTGGCGACGTTGCGCATGATCAGCGAGCGCCGCGCCAGCGAGCCCAGATAGACGGTCTCGAGGTGCGCGAACAGGCTGTAGTCGCCCTCGATCGTCAGCACTGTCTCGTAGGAGGCGATCGGGTCGCCCTCCGACAGCGCGTACACGGTGAGCAACTCCCAGCCGTCGCGCCAGCGGCCGCCGCCGTCGAACGCGCCCGAGCACAGCTTCAGGATCGCGATCGCCTCGTCGATCCCGCCGAGCAGCGACCCCTCCTTCTGGAACACCTGCATCACGACGCGCGGGTGATGGTTCTGCTCCTCGAGCAGGTGCTTCGTCGCCACGAAGTAGGCGTCGGAGTAGTAGCCCTCGCGGATCCGGTCGACCGGGAGACGGAACACCTCTGGATCCAGGCGCGGCTCGGGCACCGCGGGTAGCCTCCCATAGATGGAGGCCGTTAGGCTGCCCTGGTTGCGATCATCGCGTGCGCTCGCGGCCGGCACCGGAGTGCGGGTCATTGCCTCGCCGGTGCTGTTGGCGCTGCTGCTGAGCCGCTCGTTCACGGCGGCGGCGATCGTGTTCGTCCCGGCCGCCGCGACCGACTGGCTCGACGGCCGTCTCGCCCGCCGCTGGGGGGTGACGACCCGGTTCGGCTCGTTCCTCGACACCACCGCCGACAAGCTGCTCGTGACCACGGCGCTGTTCGGCCTGGTGTCGGTCCACCGCGCCTCGCCGTGGGTGGCGCTGGTGATCGTTGCCCGCGAGCTCGCGATCCTCGGGTTGCGTGCAGCCGTCGAGGCAGCGGGAGTCCACTTCGCCACCTCGCTGCTGGGCAAGTGGAAGGCGACGGTGCAGTTCGTCGCGATCGCGCTCGCGATCCTGCGGCCCGACCTGAGCCTGGCGGGGGTGTGGCTGGACCAGTGGGCGATGGTGATCGCCGCCGCCGTGACCGCCTGGTCGGGCGCCGACTACCTCGCTCGCTGCGCCGCAGCCCTCCGCACCTGAGCGGGGCCCCCGCCGCGTCCGGTTTGGGACGGCCACGTCGTCTACAAACCATAGATGCAGATCGAGAGCCTGATCGCAACCGAGCACGGACGGCTGACCCGACGGCTGGCGGTGACGCTCGGCGGTGACGTTCATGCAGCCGAGGATCTGGCCCAGGAGGCGTTCGCGCGCGCCTGGCAACGCCTCCCGCGCGAGCTCGAGCACGAGCAGCAGCGAGCCTGGCTGCGCCGGACCGCCGGCAACCTGGCGCTCGACGAGCTGCGCCGGCGCGCGCGCAGGCCCGCGGTCTCGCTCGACGACACCATGCGAAGCGCAGCCGGAACCAGCGGTCAGGCGCCGGCGCCGCATCAGCTGGCGTCGTACGAGGACGCCGAGCCGGATGCCGCCCGCGAGGCACTCGAGTCGCTCAGCGCACACGAGCGGTTCGTGTTGCTGCTGCGCTTCGATGCCGGCTTCGCTCACGCCGAGATCGCACGCCTGCTCGACGTCTCCGAGGAGGCGGCGCGCAAGCGCGTCGCCCGCGCGCGCTCGAGCTTCCTCAGCGCGTACCGAGCGATGCGGGCCGAGGCGCAGCCGCTCGTCCTGCTGCTGGCACGTGACGACGAGCCGCTCGGACCGTACGTGGCCTGGCTCGAGCACGCGGGCGCGCGGGTCCGTCAGCTCAGCAGCGAGCCGAGCGAGCGCGAGCTTGCGCTCGCCGGCGGGCTGGTGCTGACCGGCTCCGGCCGGGACGTGCACTCCTCGCTGTACGGCGAGTCGCCGCGGGCGCTGCGGGGCGATCCCAAGCTCGAGGAAGACCGCCAGGACCTGACCGTCGTACGGGCGGCGCTCACACTCGACCTTCCGATGATCGGCATCTGCCGGGGCCACCAGCTGCTGAACATCGCATCGGGCGGATCGCTCTACCAGGACATCGTGGAGGACGGCGCGACCGGGGGCGGCCACGAGCTCGGAAATCACCGATTGGACACCCACGACGACACCCGCTGCCGCCACCTGCTGGGAGTCCGGCCCCGGGTCAGCAGCTGCCACCACCAGGCGGTCCGGCGGCTCGGCAGGCGGCTGCGCGTCACCGCCAGCACGGCCGACGGGCTCGTCGAGATGATCGAGCGCGACGACCGCCGGTTCGCCGTCGGGCTGCAGTGGCACCCGGAGGATGCCTCCAGCGCTCCCGGCGCGCTCGTCGCCGAGGCATTGGTCGCGGCGGCCTCGCAGACGGCGGCGTGAGCCCTGCACGTAAGGCCCCTGCGCCCGCGGGTAAGGCCCCGGCTCCGCCGATCGGTTGCGATCTGCCGATGACACCCGCGCCGGCGCAGTCCAGGCTCCCATGAGACGAAGGAATCGAACCCGGGAGACGAACACGATGAACTCAGCCCTGAACTACGCCCTGACAAGCGCCCGCGCGGGCGAGCTGGGCCGCGTCGGCGGTTCGTCGATGCCACCGCTCCCTCGCAGGCAGCGGAGTCGCAAGCCGCAGGCGACGGCGGGATCGGCGCACTGGCCGGTCACGCTGCGGCTCGCATCGCCCGACGACAGCCTCGAGCTGGCCCGGCTCGCCGAGCTCGACAGCGCGACCCCACCGCCCGCGCCGGTGCTGCTCGCCGAGGTCGACGGCGAGCTGCGGGTGGCGCTGTCGCTGGCCGACGGAACGGTGGTGGCGGATCCGTTCCACCCGACGCTCGAGCTCGTGCAGCTCCTGCGGCGGCGGGCCCGGCAGCTGCACGCGCCGGCGCGATCGCGCCCGCGCCGGATCCTCGCCCGCCTGGCGGACCAGCTGCCCGCCTGGCGTCAGGCTTGACGAGCACGTGGTGCCCGGGCTAGCGTCGCAGGTGCGCTGGCCAGTGGATCGCCCCGGCGGGCGGGCCGCCGGGCCAGACGAGCGCCACCGTGCACGGAGCGTGATCGACGACGAAGCGGGCGTGGCGGCCCAGGCTGCCGGGCCCGGGTCGCCTGTCGTCGCCGTCGCGCCCCAGCACCAGGAGGTCGGCGTCGGCGCACGCCTCGAGCACCTCGCGCTCGAGGCGCCCGCGCCGCGCGAGCAGCCGCACGCTCGACTCGCCCGACGGCGACCGCGCGGGCTGCCCCCAGGCCGCCTCGAGCCGGTCGCGCGCCGACTCGAGCAGCGCCCGGGCCCCGTGCTCGGCGATCGCGTGCATCGGCTGCTCGCGCTCGTGCCGTGGCGGCGGGTGGCGGCCGAGCAGCCGGCCCGGGCCGCCGGCGACGAGCCCCTCGACGTCGGTCGCGGCGACGTGCAGCAGCGTCACCTCCGCGTCGGGCGCGAGCAGCATCGCGGCCTGGTCGACGCATCCTTCCCACCCGCTCTCCGTGATCCACACAAGCGCTCGCATCAGACGACGTGCAGAGCCAACCACAGCGCGGCCGTCGATGCCACGAGCACGGCGGGAACGGTCCGTACCCCGAGCAACGTGAACTCGGCGATGTCGGTGTCGTGGTCGTGGGCATGGACGATCCGGCGCCACAGCAGCGTCGCGAGCGACCCGACGTAGCTGAGGTTCGGACCGACGCCGACCCCGATCAGCATCGCCAGGACCGCGCCGGTCCCCGAGGCGGCCGCGACCGGGACGACGATCAGGGTCGCGGGAAGGTTGTTGACGAGGTTCGCGAGCACCGCGCTGATCGCCGCGACGCCGAGCAGCGCCGGCAGGCCGTCGCCGGGCGGCAGCAGCGAGCGGATCAGAGACGACAGGCCGTGCTCGCCGGCGGCCGCGACGATCACGCCGAGTGCGAGCACGAACACGAGGAACGCCGGCTCGGCGGCGAGCGCAAGCTCGAGCGGCCGCGGCGGCCGCCGCACGGTCAGGGCGCCGGCGCCGGCCGCGGCGAACCAGACCGGCGCGACCCGAAGCGCCGACGAGGCCGCGAACCCGGCGAGCGTCAGCGCGACGACCGCCAGCGCATACGCCGGCGGTGCCGGCTCACGGGCCGGCACCGCCGCGCCCGGCGGCTCTCGGCCCCGGACCGGCCGCAGCGCGCCCGCGAACGCACGGCTCAGCACCACCCACTCGACCGCCAGCGCAACCATCCACGGCAGCGCCATCAGTGCCGCGAATCGCGTGAACGAGATCCCGGCGGCCGCGAACGCGAGCAGGTTCGTCAGGTTCGAGACCGGGAGCAGCAGCGACGCCGAGTTCGCGAGGTGCGAGCAGGCGTAGACGTGCGGCCGCGGATCGGCGCGCACCCGCGCGGCGGTCGCGAACACGACCGGCGTCAGCAGCACGACCGTCGCGTCGAGGCTGAGCACGGCGGTCGTGCCGGCCGCCGCCGCGAACACCAGCGCCAGCAGCCGGCGCGGCCGGCCTGACGCGCCGCGTGCGATCAGCGCCCCGAGCGCGTCGAACACCCCCGCGCGGCGGCAGCCGTCGGCCAGCACGAGCAGCGCCGCCAGGAACCCGACCGTCGGCCCCAGCCGGTCGAACGCGCGGCGCGCGCCGTCGAGCGAGATCGCACCGGTCGCAACGAGGACTGCCGCGCCCGCGACCGCCACCGCCCAGTCGGGCGCTCTGCGCGAGCGCGCGATCGCCGCCGCCAGGCTGGCGGCAAGCGCCGCCAGCGCGATCGCCTCGCTCATCCCCGGATGATCGCCGACCTCGCGCTCCTGACCGAGGCAGCGGGTCTCCGTAGGGCTAGGGGGAGGAGATCGATGGGCCTAATGCCGGCTATAGCCGGCATTAGGCCCATCGCTCCTATTCCAGGAAGCCCTTGACGGAGGCGTCGAGGGCATTCAAGCGATACAGCGCGAGCGCCTCGGGCGAGGCAAACTTGCCGTCCGGGGCGTTCGGGGCGCCGTGGTGGGTCAGCACGCAGTGGAGCAGCGCCAGCCGCCGCGCGTCGTCGAGCCCGACCCGCTCGGCGAACCCCGAGACGAGCTGGACGCCGAGCGTGAGGTGCCCGAGCAGGCGCCCCTCGTCGCTCAGTTCGATCTCGGCGCCGAGCGCGAACTCGCGCATCCGCCCGAGGTCGTGGACGATGCACGCGCACGTCAGCAGGTCGCTGTTCAGCCGGCGGTGCAGGTCGCACAGCTCGCGGGCGAGCGTCGCGACCGCGACCGTGTGCTCGAGCAACCCCCCGAGGTAGGCGTGGTGGCCGGCTCGCGTGCACGGCGAGCGGCGCAGGCCCGCCCGCACCTGCGGATCGGCCAGCAGCGCGTCGAGCAGCGCCCGGTAGCCGGGGTCGTAGACCTCGCGCGCGAGGTGCTCGAGGAAGCCGTCGAGCTCGTCCAGGTCGCGGTAGGCGACCGGCAGGAAGCCGGCGGGGTCGGCGTCCGTGGCCCGCTCGATCGAGCGGACTTCCACCACGACCTCGTCCCGGAAGCGCTCGACGACGCCGCGCACCCGGACCAGATCGCCGCGCTCGAACCGGCCCGCGAGCTGGTCGGCGTCGCGGAACGCGCGGGCGGCCACGGTGCCGCCCCGGTCGCGCAGCTCGAGCGCCAGGTAGGGCGAGCCCGTCCGCGTCGTCAGCCGGTCCTTACGGGTGCAGGCGAACACGCCGTCGACCGCGTCGCCCGCGCGCAGCAGGCTGATCACCGATTCCGGCGCCACCCACCCATCATGTACGGTGGGCCGGATGCAGCCGCTGCAATGGGATTACCGGCCTGACGGGCTCCGCGCTCCCGCGCTGGTGTGCGCGTTCAAGGGCTGGAACGACGCCGCCGACGCGGCCTCCTCGGCGCTGACGTTCGTCGGCGAGGCACTCGGCGCGCGCCGGTTCGCGACGATCGACCCCGAGGAGTTCTACGACTTCCAGGCCACCCGCCCGCGGATCAAGCTGGTCGAGGGCCAGACGCGCGCGATCGAATGGCCCGAGGTCGAGCTGTACGAGGCGCGCGTCCCGCGCGCGCCGCGCGACCTCGTGCTGCTGTCCGGCGCCGAACCGTCCTTCCGCTGGCGGACGTTCACCTCGCTGATCGTCGAGCTCGGCGAGGCGATCGGCGTGCAGCTGGTCGTGACGCTGGGCGCGCTCCTGGCCGACGTGCCGCACACGCGCGACATCGCGATCACCGGGCTGGCGTCCGATCCGGCGCTGGTCCAGCGGCTCGGGCTGACCCAGTCGACCTACGAGGGCCCGACCGGGATCGTCGGCGTGCTGCACGGCGCCTGCCAGGCGGCGGGCGTCCCGTCGGCCAGCCTGTGGGCGGCGGTGCCCCACTACATCGCGGCGGCGCCGAACCCGAAGGCGGCGCTGGCGCTCGTGCGCAAGCTCGAGGGGCTCGTCGGCGTCGTCGTCGACGCCTCCGGGCTCGAGACGGCGGCCGTCGAGTACGAGCGCCAGGTCAACGCCGCGGTCCAGTCCGACCCGGACGTGGCGGCGTTCGTCGAGCGGCTCGAGCGGGCCGCGCGCGCCGAGGAGGACCCGACCGAGCTCCCCTCGGGCGAGACGATCGCCCGCGACCTGATGCGGTTCCTGCGCCAGCGCGAGGAGGACGAGCCGCCGGGGTCCGGGCCGCCGAGCTGACGAGGCGTAGCCGGTGATGGCGAGCCACAAGCCGCCATCACCGTGACAACCGCCCTCACCGCTCGGCGGCGGGGCACATCAACCGGTAGTCGCACAGCGCGCACGCGGCCGGCGACGGGGTCGGCTCGAACTCCTGCGCGCGGATCCCCTCGGCGACCTCGAGTGCGACCGCGCGGATCCAGTCCTCGTCGGCGTCGACCGCGACCTTCGCGTCGTCGAGCAGGTAGTAGTAGGCGCCGCGGCCCGCCTCGAGCGCCCATGCCTCGCGGGCGCCGATCGCGTACAGCGACAGCTGCACGTCCTCGGCCAGCTGCGCCGCCGAGCGCGGACGGCCCGTCTTGTAGTCGATCAGCTCGTACTCGCCGCCGGGCAGCCGGTCGACGCGGTCGACTCGGCCGCGCAGCAGGTGCGGCCCCAACTTGAAGCTGAACTTACGTTCGAACCAGACCGGCTCGCCCGGGTCGGTCTGCGCCCGCTCGTGGTAGCGGCTGAGCACCGCCGCCGCCTTCCCGCGCAGCTGGCGCTCCTCCTCGGAGTCGCCGAACCCGCCGCGGCGCCAGGCCGCGTCGAGCAGCCCGAGCAGCTCGGCGAGCGAGGCGGTGCTGCCGTCGCCCGCGTGGAAGCGCTCGAGCACCTGGTGCATGACGATCCCGAAGCGCTGATGGACGGTCGGCTCCTGCGGGATCCGGAAGACGCGCGCGAACTTGTAGCGCAGCGGGCAGGCGCGGTAGGTGTCGATGTCGGTCGCGGACATGATCACCCCGTCGCCGCGGATCGGCAGGAAGCGCTCGAGCGACGGCTCGTCGCGTGCGGCCAGCACCTGGGCGCGCCGGCGGGTGTCGCGGTCGGCGTCGAGCAGGTAGCCGTCGAGCGGCGAGCAGCTCAGGATCTCGCGCTGCTCGGCCGTCACCGCCTGGGCGATCCGGCCGTTGACGTCGTGCAGCGCCTCGGCCACGCCGTCGCCGCCCCCGCGGGCGATCAGCGCCGCCACCTTCAGCAGCTCGAGGTAGCGGACGACCGCGTGCGAGACGTCGAGATCGGTGTCGAACCGCAGCTCGCCGAGCCGGCCGCCAGCGCGGATCGTCCCCTCGAGCAGCTCGTCGCGCAGCATCCGGTAGGTCGCGTGCAGCGCCTCGGCGGGTCCGAACAGCTGCTCGTCGCGGTCCTGCCAGTCGGCGCCGATCGCGACCCGGGCGGTCTCGACCTCGGGGGCCGGAGCCAGGGCTGCGTCCCGCTCGCCGGCGGCCGGGTAGGCGAGCACCGTGCGGGCGCAGGCGCGGCTGGCGGCGACGTACAGCCGCTGGCGCAGCGCGGCGCGGTGAACGGCCTCGCCGTCAGGGGGTAGCTGCTCGCGCAGCAGCGCGTCGGGGATCGGCTCGGGGTGCGACACCGCGAGCCCGGCGTGGAGGCCGAGCACGAACACGTGGCGGACCTCGAGCCCGCCGGTCGCGTCGAGCGCCAGCACCTGGACGGCTTCGCGGCTGGCCCCGAGGTCGGGCTCCTCGTGCTCGCGCAGGCCGAAGTCGGCGACCGCGGCGAGGTGCCGGGCGAACTCGCGGGCGCTCGACTGGGGCCGGCGGGCGGTGTACGCCGCCGCCAGCTCTCCGAACCGCGCCAGCGCAAGCAGCCGCTCGACCACGTCCGCCTGCGCGGCGAACAGCTGCTGGCGGCGCAGCCCGAGACGCTCGATCAGCCGGTGCGCGTACAGGTCGGGCCGCGTCGTGTCGACGTGCGCGGCTGACGCGCGGTAGAGCTTGAGGAACAGGCGGATCCGCTCGCGCGCCTCCGGCGGCACCTGCGGCGACTCGGTCGCGGCGGCGAGCGCGGCGACCATGTCGAGCCGGCGCCGGCGGGCGATCTGGGTGCAGCGGGCGATGTCGACGCTACGCAGCTCGACCGGCGGCCGCGCGAGCGCCCGGACGACCGCTGCGGCATCGCTCGGGTCGGCGAGCAGCCGGTGCCACGCGAGCAGGTCGCGGATCTCGGCGCGCTGGAAGAACGCCGCCTCGCCGACGAGCCGGTGCGGGACCGCCCGCTCCTCGAGCGCGACCGAGACCGCCCGGCCCTCGCGGCCGACCTCGGGCACGAGCACCGCGATCTCGCCGGGAGGGACCTGCTCGCGGGCGATCAGCCGCTCGATCTCGGCGGCGGTCGCCTGCGCCTGCGCGCGCTCGTTCGCGCAGCGCCAGAACTCGACGCCGGGGATCTCGCCGGCGGCCTTGGGGCTCGCCGGCTCTGGTGGCGGGCTGACCGCCGGCGCAGATCCGGTCACGAGCGCCCACGCCGCGCGCATCACGGGGTCCGGGCAGCGGTGCGAGCCGAGCAGCCGCACGACCCGGGTGCCGGCCGTCTCGAACGCGCGCAGGCACTGCGCACCGGCGCCGCGGAACCGCCGCAGCGCCGCGTTCTCGTCGCCGGCGGCGGTCAGTGCCGGACCCGCGACCGCGCGCGCCAGCGTCGCGGGGCCGAGGTCGAGCTCCTGGGCGTCGTCGACGAGCACGTGGGCGAACGGCTGGCGCGCGCTCGGGCGCTCGCGCAGGAGCCGCAGCGCGAGCCTGACGAGGTCGCCCGCGTCGCATGCGCCCGCTTCGCGCAGCATCCGTTCGTGGGCGCGGAACACCTCGGCGAACTCGCGCTCGAGCGTGGCGTCCGGGTCGCCGTCGGAGAGCGCGGCGGCCCAGCGCCCGTAGTCCTCGGCGCCGATCAGCTCGGCCTTGAGTCGGTCGATCCGGCGGATGAAGCCGCCGAACAGGGCGGCCGCGTTGCCGCCGAAGTCGTGGTGCTGCAGCTGCAGCTCGTCGATCCGCTCGGCCAGCATCGCCAGCCTGTCGCCCGCGCCGAGGGTCGCGTCGAGCAGCTCGCGGCGGCTGCCGGCACGCCGCAGGATCGCGGCGGCGAACGCTGCCGGCGCCACCACCAGGAGCTCGCTGTAGCCATCGCTCAGCGCCTGCTCGAGTCGCGCCCGGGCGGCGTCGGCGCGCGCCTGCGAGGGGACGAGCAGGACGATCCGGTCGGGCAGCGCGCCGTGCTCAGCGAGCCAGCGAAAACGGTCCTCGAGCAGGGTGGTCTTGCCGGTGCCCGCGGGGCCGAGCAGCAGCAGAGGACCGCCCGCGTGGGCGATCAACTCCTCGCGGCTGGGCGCCTCGCCCGGTGCTGGCAGGGTCGCGGTCGGCACTGCGTCTGACAGCATAGGTCGCAGATGAACGGAGCCTCCTCGGCGCTTTCGGCGGATTGGCTGGGCGCCTGCCGGCGGGCGCGCGAGGGGCTGGCGGCGATGCTGGCGGCCGCGCCGAGCACCGCCGAGCGGGTCGTCGAGACCGGCAGCCGCGGCAGCGGCGGCGACCGCACGCTCGTGATCGACGCCTCGGCCGAGGCGATCGTGCTCGCCGAGCTGGGCGCGCTGCACGACCAGGGGTTCGACTTCTGCGCGGTGTCGGAGGAGCGCGGGTGGGTGCCGTTCGGGGAGTCGGACTCGGTGCGCGTGGTGATCGACCCGATCGACGGCTCGCTGAATGCCAAGCGCGGGCTGCCCCACCATGCCCTGTCGGTGGCGGTTGCGGCCGGGACGACGATGGCGGATGTGGAGTTCGCCTACGTGTACGACTTCGGGCCCCGCGAGGAGTGGTGGGCGCGGCGCGGCCAGGGCGCCTGGCTCGACGGCGAGCTGCTCGACCCCGAGGCGGGCGAGCGGCGCGACCGTCGCGGGCGGCTCGAGCTGCTCGGGATCGAGTCGGCCGAGCCGCGCTGGGTGCATGCGTCGATCGACGCGCTGGTCGAGCGCGCGTACCGGCTGCGGGCGATCGGGTCGATCGCCTCAGCGCTCTGCCAGGTCGCCGCGGCGCGGCTCGACGGGCTCGTCTCGCTGCGCAACTGCCGTGCGGTCGACGCCGCCGCCGGACAGCTGATCGTGCGCGAGGCGGGTGGGGTGGTGTCCTTCCCGCGCGGCGAGGCGCCGCCGCTCGGCGCCGCGCTCGACACCGAGCCGCGCTCGCCGGTGGTCGCGGCGCGGACGGCGCAGGCGCTGCGCTCGCTCGAGGAGGTCGTGCGGTGAGCCGGGGCGGCGGGACGAGCGCGACCGTGATCGACTGGATCGTCGCCGAGAAGATCGCGGCGTTCATCGCCGGCCGGGGCCGAGCGGGCGAGACCCCGGAGGTCGACCTGGCGGCGCTCGCCGGCGAGTCGGAGCGGCGGGTCGTCGCCTATACCGGGCTGCGGCCGCGCGCGCCGCTGCCGCCACCGGAGGGCGTCAGCCGGTCGGAATGGGTGGCCAGCAACATCTCCGCGACGCGCGCGCTGCTCGATCCGCTGCTGGCGCGGGCCGGCGATGGGCTCGGCCCGTTGAAGCCGGCCGCGCAGATCGGGATCGGGCTGATGCTCAGCTCCGAGATCGGGCTCGTCGTCGGCTACCTGGGCCAGCGGGTGCTCGGCCAGTACGAGCTCGTGCTGCTCGACGAAGCCGCCGTCGAGCGGCCACCGCGGCTGCTGTTCGTGCTGCCGAACCTCGGCCACGCGGTCGCGAGCTTCGGCGCTGAGGAGACCGAGTTCATGACCTGGGTGACGCTCCACGAGGTCACCCACGCCGTCCAGTTCGCGGCGGTTCCGTGGCTGCATGCCCACCTCGCGGGACTCGTGCGCCAGCTGATGGCGAACGCCGAGCTGCGGCTCGAGTCCGCCCGCGGGCCGCGCCTGCGGCTGGCGCCCCCTCGCCGAGCCGAGCTGGCGAGGCTGGGTCGTGCGCTGCGCGGCGGCGACCTGATCGGACTCGTGATGAACCGCTCCGAGCGCGAGCTGATCGACCGCGTGCAGGCGACGATGGCCGTCGTCGAGGGTCACGCCGAGCACGTGATGGACGCGGTCGCGCCCGACCTGCTGCCGTCGCTGCCGCGCCTGCGCCGGGCGCTCGACGCGCGGCGACGGACGCAGTCGCGGCTGTCGCGGCTCGTCGGCCGCCTGCTCGGGCTCGAGCTGAAGCTGCGCCAGTACGAGCGCGGCAAGGCGTTCTGCGACCGGATCGTGGACGACGGCGGTCGCGAGGCGCTCGTCTGGCTGTGGTCCGCGCCCGAGGCGCTGCCGACGCTCGCCGAGCTCGAGGATCCGGGCGCGTGGCTGGCGCGGACCGCTGCCGCGCGGGCACGCGCGACGGCGACCGGCGCCTGACGCGCGCTGCTTGCGGCGGCGCAGATGTGACCGACTCGTGACCGGCGCCCCTTCGGACCCCCCGGGCGGGGGATTCACGCCGACCAGATCCGGGATTTCGTGCCCGATCCGTGTAACGCTGGTCCTGTGGCGGTTTACAAACGTGTGTTCGGCTACTACGCTGAAGGTGCGCTAGCAAGCGAGCTAACCTGCTAATTCCTACGGGAGCGAAGCATTCAGCCATGGCCACTACCACCAATCACACATCAGATCCGGCCCGAGAGCCGGACCTCACAACTCCGGCGCCCGCGACCGAGCGGGGCGCGCGCAGCACGGGACGCAGAACCACCGGCACGCGCACCACGACTCGGCGCAGCAACGGCCGGACCCGGACGGCGACCGCGGCAGCGCGTGGCTCGACCAGGACCTCGACCCAGCCGCGGACCCGCGTCGAAGAGGCCACGCATCTCGCCAGCCGGGCGCTGTTCGTTCCGGTCGGCGCAGGGCTGATCGTCCGCGACGACGTCGTCTCGACGGTCAGGGACCTCGCCGCCCGCTACGGGACGATCGAGGGGATCGAGCGCGAGTTGAAGCGCTACGAGAGGCGCGGCGGGACCGCGCGCAACCGCTTCGAGAAGCAGGTGCGACGCGCCCGCACGAAGTTCGAGCGCGACCTGCGATCCCGGCGGCGCTCGGTCGAACGCGTCGTCCGCCAGAACCGCCGCCAGTTGGAGGGGCAGGTCCGCAACGTCCGCCGCGATCTCGACCGCCAGTCGAAGGTCGTCACCGGTCAATTTGAAAAGATCGTTTCGTCCGCTCACGGATTGATCAGCTAAGCTATTATTTGTTCATACAACTTCCCCCGCCGGCGACAGGAGAGCGCGACTGGCGGGTCGGGTTCGCCGGCCTCATATCCTCGCCGGCGAATGCAGCACCCTCTCCTCCCTCAACCGCCGGGGCGTCACGTGCGTGACGCCCCGTCGGTCTTTAACATTGGTCTTTGGGTGGCGAGGGGGGTCGCTTCTGGCGCCGCGCGTCTGGCTTCGGTTCGGGAGCGGGGCGGGCGCGGGGGCGGGCGTGGCTGCTGTCTGCCGCCTGCTGGTCCGGTTCGGGCCTGGCGCTGCGGGGCCAGAATGTCGCAACCCCCCTTTGGGAAGGACGGGGGTTTGCAATCTGCGCCCTCACAGGGCACCTCTTGACGCGACCCCCTGATCCGCGTGGGGGGTCGCGTCATTTTGGCCCTTCTCGTCCGGCGCGGCGCTCATCCGTAAGCTGGCCGCGGTGAACGGCCCGCGCTGCGATCTTGCTGTGGTCGGGGCGGGGATCGTCGGGCTGGCGCTCGCGCGCGAGCTTGGTCGGCGGCATCCGCGGTTGCGGATCACGGTGTTCGAGCGGGAGGTGCGGGTCGGGAGCCACCAGACGGCGCACAACTCCGGGGTCGTCCATGCCGGGATCTACTACCGACCCGGGTCGCTGAAGGCGAGGCTGTGCGTCGATGGGTCGCGGCGCATGTTCGAGTTCTGCGAGCAGCGCGGGATCCCGCACGAGCGCTGCGGCAAGGTGATCATCGCGACCGACCGGAGCGAGCTCGCAGCCCTCGACGAGCTCGAGGCGCGCGGCCGGGCGAACGGCGTCGACGGCCTGCGGCGGATCGGGCCGGCGGAGTTGGCCGAGCTCGAGCCGCACGCGACCGGCGTCGCCGCGCTTCACTCCCCCGCGACCGGGATCGTCGACTTCGCCGCGGTCGCGCAGGCGCTCGCTGACGAGCTGCGCGAGGCCGGCGCCGAGATCCTCACCGCCTGCGAGGTGCGCGCGGTGCTGCCGGCAGGCGGCGGAGTCGCCGTCCGGCACGCCCACGGAGAGACCCGCGCGGGGCGTGCGATCGTGTGCGCGGGAGCCTGGAGCGACCGGCTCGCGGTCACTGCGGGCGCTTCCAGCGATCCTCGGATCGTGCCGTTCCGCGGCGCCTACCTGCGTCTGCGCCCCGCTGCGCGTCAGCTCGTCCGCGGGCTGATCTACCCGGTCCCCGATCCGCAGCTGCCGTTCCTGGGCGTACACCTGACCCGTACGATCGACGGCGAGGTGCTGCTCGGCCCGACCGCGTTGATCGTCGGCGCGCGCGACGCATACGAGCTGCGGCGGATCCGCGCGGAGGACCTGTGGGCGACGCTTGCCTGGCCCGGGACCTGGAAGCTGCTTCGCCGTTACGGCCGGACCGCGATTCAGGAGCTGAGGCTGGCGGCGAGCCGCCGCGCGTTCGTCGCGGCCTGCGCGCGATACGTGCCCGAGCTGAGCGCCGCCGACGTCCTCGCCGGACCGGCGGGCGTCCGGGCACAGGCGCTCGGGGCGGACGGCGCGCTCGTCGAGGACTTCGTGATCAACGAGCTCGGCGAGGCGGTGTTCGTGCGCAATGCGCCCTCCCCCGCCGCAACGTCGTCGCTGGCGATTGCGGCCCACCTCGCCGACCGGCTCGAGGGCAAGCTCGATCGCTGAGGGGGGCCGGCAGGCGGCTCAGCCGCTCAGCACCCGCTCGAGCTCGTCCAGGCATGCATGCCAGCCGGTGTGCTGGGAGTCGCGGCGCCGCTCGGTCGAGATCCGGGTGTTGAGGAGCACGACTGTCGTCACGCCGGCGATCTCGACGAAGCTCAGCTCGATCAGCTGGCGGTTTGCGGGCTCCACGTCGAACGTCCAGGCCATCACGAGCCGGTGCGGCCGCTCGATCAGCTCGAACTCGGCGCGCGATTCGACCTCGGTGCCGTCCGGCCGTCGCATCACGACCCGGACCCCACCGCCGACGCGGAGGTCCACCTCGGCCACGGGCGTCGTCCAGTCTGGGCCGGCATGCGGCCAGCGACGCATCACCTCTGGACTCGTCCAAGCGTCGAACACGGCCTCCGCGGGCGCCGCGAAGGTCCGCTCGATCCGGAGGATGTGGCCCGCCGGGTCCGTCACGACGGCCGCCGTTCGCGCGGCTGATCCGCGATCGTCGGGCCCGCGGTGGTCGGGGTCGCTGTCGTCCGCGCAGGCTGGTGCTCGTCGGTGGCTACCTGCTCGCGTGGACCGCCGCGGGCCTGCTCGCGTACGCGGTTGTCGCAGTCGGAGGCGACGCGCTCGGCGGCGGGCTCGCCTGGGGCGGCGGAGGGCGCTGGCTGTGCGCGGGCGGGCTCGCGATCGGCGCCGCCTACCAGCTGGCGCCGCTCAAGCGCGCGTGCCTGGCGCGCTGCCGGGGACGGCTCGAGGGTGGGAGCGGCGAGCGGACCGAGAACACCTGGCCTCCCCAACTGAGTCAAGCTTGTTGACCTAAGCTTGCCCGCATCGGGAGAATCAGTCAAGGTGATTGACCCAGATCGCGAGGCCGAGCTGCGCCTGGCCATCGAGGACCTGTACTTCGGCTACCGCGCGTTCACCGCGCTTGCGGACCGGATCCTGGCCGCGCGAGGACTGGGCAGGGCGCATCACCGGATCCTCTACTTCGTCTGCCGGGATCCCGGGATCTCGGTCGGAGAACTGCTCGCCGTCCTACGGATCACCAAGCAGGCGGCTCACCGCCCGATCA
>DAHUYL010000102.1 GCA_027315255.1 Solirubrobacterales bacterium
GCCGCTCCAGCGAGCGCTGTCGCCGGCGGTCGTGAAGGCCGCCGCCGGCCACTGCGGCGCGCTGATGCGACTCGACGTGCACCCGGCCGACTTCGATCTGCCGCGGCACGTCGCGACGCTCGAGCAGCTGCTCAGCGGCGCGTCCGCGCGGGAGGTGGTCACCTACGACCAGCTCGCGCGCTGAGCCCGGAGTCGATCGCGAGCTCCGGGCTCGGGTGGTGGCCGGCGCCGAGCGGGTGCTGCGGGACAACTGGCGCCAGGGGCACCGTTCGAGCGACGGCGTCGCGTACGCGTTCACCTGCCCGGCGACCCCGCGCTACCGCCACCAGTGGTACTGGGACTCGTGCTTTCACGCGATCGCGTGGCGGCACTTCGACCCCGCTCGCGCGCGGGCGGAGCTGCGCACGCTCGTGCGCGCCGGCCGGCTCGACGGGTTCATCCCCCACACGACCTTCTGGGACCGGCCCGCGTACTGGCGCCGCGCCCCGTTCTACGGCACCCACACCGTGTTCGGCTGCTCGGCCACGGCGACGATCCAGACGCCGCTGCTGGCGCTCGCCTGGGAGCTGGTGGCCGATGCCTCGCCGGACGAGCCGGGGTTCGCGCGCGAGGCGCTGGCCCAGCTACGCCTGCACTACGACTGGCTGGCGGCGGCGCGCGACGTCGACGGCGACGGCCTCTTGACGATCATCCAGCCCGACGAGTCCGGGCTCGACGACTCGCCCAAGTACGACGCCCTGTACGGCTGGATGCGCCACGACCGGCCCGGGTACTTCTGGCTGATCGAGCGCTACCGCCGCCTCTCCTACGACGCCGGGTCGATCGCGGAGCGCTACGACGAGCACGTCGAGGACGTGACCGTCAACGTGTTCTACGCGCTCGCGCTGAGGTCGCTGGCGCGGCTTTGCGCCGCCGCCGGCGAGGACGGCGGGGTCTACGAGGCGCGCGCGCGCGGCGTCGAGCAGGCGCTGCTCGGGCGCTCCTACGACGAGGCCCGCGGCCTGTTCTGGGATCTCGCCGGGCGCCGCGAGCAGCCGCTGCGGGTCTCGACCTGGTCCTCGCTGGCGCCGCTCGCGCTGCCGGGGCTGCCCGAGGACGTGCGCCGGCGCCTGGTCGAGCAGCAGCTGCTGCACCCGCGGCGCTACCACGCGCCGTTCGGGATCCCGTCGGTGTCGATCGAGGAGCCGTCGTTCGAGCCGGGCTTCCAGCTGTGGCGCTGCTGGCGCGGGCCGAGCTGGATGAACACGGCGTGGCTGCTGGTTCCGGCGATGCGCGAGCTGGGCTACGAGGAGGAGGCCCGCCGGATCGTCTCCTCACTCGTCGAGGCGGTCGCACGTTCCGGCTACAGGGAGTACTACAACCCGATCGGCGGCCGCGGGCTCGGGGCGCGCGGCTTCGGATTCGCGACCCTGCTGGTCGATCTGATCGCACCTTCCGGGAACGGCGCGGCGTTCACGGCCGCGACGTCCGGCGCCGGTCCCATGATGCAGCCATGAGCTGGCGAACGACCCGCGCGGCCGGTCACAGCGGGTTCGCGCCCCAGCAGGTGGCGGTCATCGACCTGGGCTCCAACTCGTGGCGGCTGGTGGTGTTCTCGTACGGCGCCGCGCCCGGCGAGCCGCACTGGTTCAAGCAGACCGACGAGCTCTACGAGGCGGTCCGGATCGGGGAGGGTGTCGGCGCCAGCGGGGCGCTGTCCGAGGGGGCGATCGCCCGCGGCCTGGAGACGCTGAGGGTGTTCTCGCGCTTCTGCCACGCCGGCGGCCTGCGCGACGAGGACGTGCACGTGATCGCCACCAGCGCGATCCGCGAGGCCTCCAACCGCGAGGACTTCCTGCGCCGCGCACGCGCCGCCACCGGCTACGAGATCGAGGTCCTGTCGGCCCGCGCCGAGGCCCATTACGGGTACGTCGCGGCGGTCAACTCGACCACGCTTCGGGACGGCGTCGTACTCGACATCGGCGGTGGCAGCATGCAGCTCGTGCTCGTGCAGGACCGGGGCGAGGCGCAGTTCGCCTCGTTCCCGCTCGGCGCCGTGCGGATGACCGAGGAGTTCCTCCCCGATCCCGGACAGCCGCGCAAGAAGGACCTCCAGCGGCTGCGGGTGCACGCGAGGCGGGCAGTGGGGACGCTGCCGTGGCTGCCCGGCCGCGGTGGCCGCCTGGTCGGCACCGGCGGCGCGGTGCGCAACCTCGCCGCCGCCGCCCAGCGGCTCGGTCAGCCCCAGTCCGGCGGCATCGATCTCGGCGTTCAGGGCTACCTGATCGGCGCGGATGCGCTCGGCGAGCTGGTCGCGATGCTCGCCTCGCTGCCCGCGCAGGAGCGGCGGACGGTCGCGGGCATCAAGCCGGGCCGCGCCGACATCATCCTCGCCGCCGCGGTCGTATTGCAGGCGGTGCTCGAGGCCGGCGGCTTCGACGGCATCGAGGCAACCGAGGCCGGGTTGCGCGACGGGCTGTTCCTCGCGCGCACGCTGCTCGGCGAGCAGCATCCGCTGTTCGCCGACGTCCGCGAGGCGGCCGTCCGCAACCTCGCGATCCAGTACGAGTCCGACGTCCCCCACGTCGAGCACGTCGCCCGGCTGTCGGCGCAGATGCACGAGTCGCTCGTCGAGGCCGGCCTGTTCGAGCCGCTGCCGGGCGAGACGGAGCTGCTGTGGGCGGCGGCGATGCTCCACGACGTCGGGATGACGATCTCCTACGACGACCACCACAAGCACTCCCGCTACCTGATCATGAGCACCGAGCTCCCCGGCTTCGACCCGCGCGAGCGGGCGCTGATCGCGCAGATGACCCGTTACCACCGCAAGGGGGCGCCGAAGCTCGGCGAGTGGACCAGGCTGGGCCGACCCGGCGACGAGCGGATGCTCGAGCGCTGCGCGCTGATCCTGCGCCTCGCCGAGCACCTCGAACGGGGCCGTGACCAGTCCGTGTCGGAAGCGCGCCTGCGGACCAACGGCGACGGGGTCGGCCTGCACCTGCTGGCCGACGGCGACCTCACCTTGCCGCGCTGGAGCGTCGAGCGCTACGGCGACGACGAGGCGTTCGCGCGGGTCTTCCATCGACCGCTGCTGATCGGCTGACGCGCTCTGCCCGTCCGGGTCGCGCCGCGGCGCCGGCTACGCGATCGGTGGGACGCGCCGGCGGTCCGCCACCCGCGCTCCGCGGCGGTCCCGGCGCGGCGGTCCCGGCGCAGCGGTCCCGGCGCGGCGGTCCCGGCGCGGCGGTCCCGGCGCAGCGGTCCTCGCGAAGGCGCCACGCCCCCGACCCGTCACCCCACTTTCTAGGGCGCAATCGGCCCCAAAGCGCGCACCGCAACGGCGCCGTTGGGCCATCGGGCGCTGGGAGAGCCTGATCGCCCCACAGCGAGCATCCCGCTCGCGATTTGGGGCGAATCGGACCCTGAAAACAGGTGCGCTGGACTAGGCCAGGCGGCCGCCGAGACGACCGCAACTCGGCGCACGTGACACGGATCCGAACAGCCGGCGTGGACAACCGGCGCCCGAATCAGCGCTCATGCGCCTCGCGGCGCGGGCCTCCTCGACCGCTGCCTGCGTCCGACCGAGGCTCGTGAGCACGTGAGCGAGGTTCAGCCTCGCGTGGCCCTGCTCGTCGATCGAGTCGGTCTTGTAGGCGTACTTGACGCACTGCGTGCCCATTGTTCGGCGGCGTCGCGAGCTCCTTCGCGGAGCGCGAGGCGGGAGCCGACGCCGTGCGTGATCACGTAGTTGACGATGTCGTCGGGGCCGCCGAGCGTCTCCGCAAGCTCGATCGCCCGGCGGTTCTCGCGTGTGTTCCCGAGCCGCTCGTGGGCCTGCGAGAGATGAGCCTGGATCGTCGAGCGCAGGCCACGCTCGCCTCGCTGTGCGAGCACGCTGTCGCTGCGCAAGAGGGCGTCGATCGCCGCCCCCGGATCGCCCGCTTGCAGTTCGTTCTCGGCGACCCGCTGGCCGTGGCCGGCCATCGCGTCGTACCTCCTGAGCGCCCGGAAGGTCTCGATCGCCTGTTTCAGCAGAGCCCTCGCCTCCTCGAAGCGTCCGTGGTACCGCTCGAAATCGGCACGGCAGATGTCGGACTCCGCGGCGAGGCAGGGGCCGGGCTGCTCACGATCGAGCCGTTCGAGCTCGTCGGCAATCGCCCCGGCAGGCACCGATCCCCACCGCAGACCCCAGGCGTACCAGCGCAGCGCCCGTTCCTGCAGCCCACGGTCGTGGGCCTTGCTCGCGTGCTCGGCCGCGATCCGCGCTTCGGCGGCCGTGTCGTCGGCGTGCCCTTCGAGCCAGTGCAGCGACGCGCTGGCAATGTGCGCGCGCGCCGACCCCTCGTGATCGCGCGCCCGCGAGAGCCGCTCCAGGATCTCCGGCAGCGTCGAGCGGATCGCGTCCGAGGCCTCGCTGGTGCGGGCGTGCAGGAGCCATTCGAGCCTCGCGAGCGCGGCGAGCGTGCCGGCTTGCGGATCGCGTTCGGCGTCGCTCAGCAGCGCGTCGGCCCGGTCGAACTCACCGGCCTCGATCAGCTGTTCCGCAAGCTCGGCCGAGATCGCCGCCCGGCGGTGCGGATCGTCCGGGGTGAGCGCGAGCGCACGCTCGAGGAAGCTCGTCGCCGCCGGTGTGTCGGCCCGGCGCCGGGCTCGCCGGCCCGCCGCGCGGAGCTGATCGGCGGCCAGCAGCAGCAGCCCGCCCTCGACCTCCTGCCCCAGCTCGCGCTGATAGCGCACCGCCTCCTCGAGGTGCCACCCCGTGAACTCGTCACGCTCGACCAGCTCGCCACTCGGGTCCTCGAGCATCCAGCGTGCGAGCCGCTCGTGCAGCTGTGCCCGCGCCGCCTTCGGCAGTCCGTCGTAGACGACGTCGCGCATCAGCAGGTGGCGGAACCGGAACGCCTCGTCCCCGGCAAGCGTCGGCGGATGCGGCCTGATCAGCTCCTTGCGAACCAGGCTCGCCAGCGCCGCGTTCGGCGTGCTCGACTGTGACCCCGGAGCGAGCGCGCTGATCGTGGAGCGATGGAACACCTCTCCCTCGACGGCGCCACGCTCGAGCAGCTCCCGCTCCTCGAGCGACAGGCGTTCGATCCGTGCCGCGAGCAGCGCCTGGATCGTCGGGGGTAGCCTGGCCGCCCCGGGCTCGCGCGCGACGCCGATCAACTCCTCGAGGAACAGCGGGTTGCCTTCGCTGGCGGCCACGGCCCGGCTTCGCGGCTCGGGGTCGAGCTCGTCGTCGAGCTGTCCGGCGAGCGTCTCGCAGGCGCGCGCGGCGAGCGGCTCCAGCAGCAGGCTCTGAACCCGGAGCTTGCCGCCCGCCCACCCGGGGCGATCCTCGAGCAGCTCCAGCCGAGCCAGGCACAGCACCAGGATCGGCACGTCCCGCGACAGATCGACCAGATGGTCGAGCAGGTCGAGCAACGTCGGCTGCGCCCATTGCAGATCGTCGATGCACAGGATCACCGGCCTGTCTCGGCGAGCGATTCGAGCAGCCGACGGATCTCGAGAAACAGCTCCTCCGCGATCAGCGCGCTCCCCGACTCGAGCCACTCCAGCACCCGATCGGCCGCCCGGGCGACGGGAGCGAGCGCCTCGAGCAGAGGCCAGAACGTGATCCCGTCCCCATACGGAAGGCACCGCCCGCTGAGCGCGAGTGCGTCCTGGCCGATGCCGGCGAGCACCTCCGCGACCAGCCGCGACTTTCCCACTCCCGCCGCACCCAACAGGGTCACGAGCTGGCAGCCGGGCTCCTGCACCGATCGATGCCACGCGTCGCGCAACCAGCCGAGCTCACGCTCGCGCCCCACGAACGGACCGTGGAGGCGACGGGCAGCCCCCGATGCAAGGCGGTCCAGGTCAACGACCCGGAACGCCGCCACCGGTTCGGCCACGCCCCTCAGCCGGAGCGCCTCGAGCGGCTCGCAGCGGGCCGCGTCGCCGACCAGGCGGAGCGTCTCGGCACCGACCAGGATCTCCCCGGGCGCTGCCGCCTCCCCGAGTCGCGCTGCCAGGCTGACGGCATCGCCCACCGCCAGCTCGTCTGCACCGCCGACCAGCACCAGCCCGGTGTTCACCCCGATCCGGCAGCGGGAGCCGGCGCCCATCGACGGCTCGGCCGCGGCCAGCGCATCCCTGATCTCCGTCGCCGCACGTAGCGCCCGCAATGCGTCGTCCTCCCGGACGTGCGGAACGCCGAACACGGCCATCGCCGCGGCGCCGGCGAGCTTGTCCAGCCTGCCGCCGTGGCGCTCGACGATGGTGCGCACCTGCCCCGAGACTGCGGTTGATCGCGCTGCTCAGCACCTCCGGATCCGCCGGTTCGCCGAGCCCCGTGAAGCCACCCAGATCGCAGGCCAGCGCCGTCACCACCTTGCGCTGCCTGCGCGGCATCGCCACGACGTCCGCGGCCGCCGCCGCGCCGGGGCCGGGCGCAAGGGCGACCTGCGAGCCTGACGGGCGCTCGCCCTGCACCCCGGCGCTCGCGGACTCGCTCAGCGCGGGATCCTGCCTCAGGACCGCAGCCTGCAATGCCCTCAGCTCCGGTCCGGGCTCCAGTCCGAGCTCCTGGCTCAGCCGTTCGCGGGCCTGCCGGTAGGCATCGCCCGCCTCGACCTGCCTGCCAGAGCGATACAGCGCGAGCATCAGCTGGCCGCGCAGCCGCTCCCGCGGTGGGTGCTCGCGCACCAGCGACTCCAGCTCGCCGACGAGCGCCGCGTGCCCGGCCAGCGCCAGCTCGGCATCGATCCGGTCCTCGAGCGCGGCGACGCGAGCCTCCGCCAGCCTCACGATCTCGCCTCCGGCCAGGATTCAGACGCATAACCCGCCGGCCGGGCCAGTGGTTCGATTTGACAGCGAGAGTGCTCACCCTCACCTGGGGTGCCGGGCAAGAACGCAGGCGCCCGGCACCGCCAGCGCAGCTGGTGGTGGCAGCAGAGCTGCGCGAGCCGGCGAGGACGCCGCCCCGGCGCCTCCGGGGGCCGCTCAAATGACGACGTATTTGCGGATCGGCCACTAAGGTGTGATCGGGATGCACGAGGACAGCGATTCCCGTCGGCTGCCGATCCTCGCCTCGGACGCCGAGCGCGAGCGGAGCGTCGCGCTACTGCGTGAGGCGGTCGGTGAGGGCCGCCTGACGCTCGAGGAGTTCAGCGAGCGAGTCGGCCTCGCGCATGCGGCGCGCACCGATCACGAGCTCGCCGACCTGGTTCGCGACCTGCCGGCCCAGGCTGCCGCGGCGGCGCCCGCAACGCCGGCGCGCGAGCAGCACCGTGCGTTCTGCTCGCATCTGGTGCGCAGCGGGCCGTGGACGCTGGCGCGCGACTCGTCATGGCGCTCGATCTTCGGGACGATCGACCTCGACATGCGCCAGGCGCGGCTCGCCGGTCCCGAGACCACAATCGAGATCTTCAACCTGTTCGGCACGGTCACCGTGATCGTCCCCGACGGCGTCGAGGTGGTCGTGCGCGGAGGCGGGCTGTTCGCCAGCCAGCAGATCCAGTCACCGCAGCAGGCGCCGGTCGCGGGTGCGCCGAAGCTCGTGATCGACGCCAGCGGGCCTGGCGGCACGCTTTACGTCCGCGCGCGCCCGCCGCGCCCGCCGCGCCCGACGGTGACCCAGCCGGTCGAGCCGGCCGGGCCGTCGATCGGGGCAGGCCGGTGACCGATGCGATGACCGGGCGAGCGCTCGCGCAGACGGTCGCACTCGTCACCGGCGCGTCGAGCGGCATCGGCGAGGCGACCGCGCTTGCGCTCGCCTCCGAGGGCGCCGACGTCGCGCTCGTCGCACGTCGCGCGGATCGGCTGACGGACCTGGCCCGCCGGATCGGCGAACTGGGCGTCCGAACGCTCGAGATCGAGGCCGATCTCGGCGCCGAGGGCGCGGCCGCCGGCGCGGTGCAGCGGACGGTCGATCAGCTCGGCAGGCTCGACATCCTGATCAACCACGCTGGGGTGATGCTGCTCGGACCGATCGAGAACGCGCCACTCGAGGAGTGGAAGCGGATGCTCGCAGTCAACGTCGAGGGCCTGATCCGCTGCGCCCACACAGCGCTCCCCCACCTGCTCGACGCCGCGGACAGCTCGCCGCGAGGCGTGGCTGACATGGTCAACATCTCGAGCGTCGCCGGACGGGTCGCGAGGAGCGGCAGCGGCGTGTACAACCTGACCAAGCATGGCGTCGGCGCGTTCTCCGAGTCGCTGCGCCAAGAGGTCACGGAACGCCACGTGCGGGTGTCGCTGGTCGAGCCGGGCGCCGTCGCGACCGAGCTCGCAAGTCACAATCGGCAGGAGATCCGCGAGCAGATGGGCAGGCGGTTCGAGGGCGTCGAGCGGATGCAGGCGCAGGACATCGCCGACGCGATCGTCTTCATCGTCACCCGCCCGCGCCGCATGGCGGTCAACGAGATCCTGATCCGGCCGACCGAGCAGCGCGACTGAGTCTTCGAGGTCGGAGCCTTCGCAACCCGTTGCCGGGACGCCCGTGTCCCTTGCATGCTCGACCCCGGCGTGGCGTGCTCAGCATATCGGCACGCGGTCGCGAGCCATCCGCGCGACCGCAGCGTGTCAAGCCCCGTGGAATCCCGAGGGGGTTGACACCTTCGGGCGCCCACACAACCCCTCCGTGTCAACGCCCTTCAAGTCTCCGGGGGGTTGACACCTTGCGGTCGTTCCACGCCCGAACGCGCGCGTACACGAGTGCTAGGCGCCCTGACGGGGCGGCAGCGAACGATCCAGCCATCGTTCACCGATGGCTCACAAACCTCGGCGAGAACGTGCTGAACTGTGCTGCCAGTGACCTCGCTGCGACCACCGACGATCTGGCCGGTCGACCAGGACCATCGGGACGCGATCGACACGTTGCTGGTGATGGCGGCCGCCGAGGACCGCTGGGGCGAGCCCCGGCGGGCGGTCGACCTGCTCGAGAGCGCGGAGCGAATCCTCGGAGGGCTGCCACGCCCGTACGAGCGCATTCGTCGACGCTGCAGCGACGCCGTCGTATCCTAGGATCCTTGCTCTGGTTGCTGCGCCATGCGGACGCTGCGGACGGCGCCCCTGACGATGCTCGGCCGCTGACCGAGCGTGGGGTGCAGCAGGCGCAGGCCGTGGGCCGCGCGCTCGCGCGGCTCGGCGTCGAAGTCGAGGTCTGCCTGTCGAGCCCCAAGCGGCGCGCGCTCGAGACCGCTGAGCTGGCGTGCGAGCCGCTCGGACTCGAGGTCAGGCTGTCGCCTGAGCTCGCGGGCGCGCCGTTCGATGCGCTCGAGCTGACCGCGGGCCACGAGAGCGCGCTGCTGGTCGGCCACGATCCCTCGATCTCGCTGTGCCTGCACGACCTCACCGGCGTCCAGGCGCGGATGTCGAAGGGCGGGCTCGCCGCGGTCAACAAGGGCGAGCTGATCGTGCTGCTGCGCCCCAAGGAGCTGAGCGCGATCGCGCTTGCCGAGGAGAGCCGGACATGAGCATGACCGCGCGGGGCGATGGCGGCGCAACCACGGCCGCCACGCGGATCCGTACTCCGACCGCCGGCGATCGTGCCGGCGAGCTCACCGGCGCCGAGCTGTACATCAATCGTGAGCTGTCGTGGCTCGACTTCAACGATCGCGTCCTGCAGCTCGCCGAGGACGACTCGCTCGAGCTGATCGAGCGCGTCAAGTTCCTCGCGATCTTCACCTCCAACCTCGACGAGTTCTTCATGGTCCGCGTCGCCGGCGTGCACGATCAGATCGAGGCGCGAGTCGACGCGCGTGGCGCGGACGGCCTGTCGCCGACCCAGGTGCTCGACGGGATCGCGCGCAAGGTACGCGAGCAGGACGCCCGCCACGCGCGCCAGTTCGCCGACGTGATCCGGCCGGCGCTGCTCGAGCACGGGATCAGGGTCGTCAGCTGCGAGCAATCCGGCGCCTCCGCGGAGGAGCTTGCGGGCCACTTCCGCGAGCACATCTTCCCCGTCTTGACCCCGCTCGCGATCGGTCCCGGGAGGCCGTTCCCGTACATCTCGAACCTGTCGTTGAGCCTGCTCGTCCACCTCCGCGACCCTGGAGCGCAGACCGAGGTGTTCGCGCGGGTGAAGGTGCCGAAGGAGGTGCTGCCGCGGTTCGTCGAGATCGCCAAGGACACGTTCATCCCGCTCGAGGACATCATCGCCCGGCACCTCGACGCGCTGTTCCCGGGAATGGAGATCCTGTCCTACGACCTCTTCCGGGTCACGCGCGACGCCGATTTCGAGATCTCCGACGAGGCCGACGACCTGCTCCAGGCGGTCGAGGACGAGCTGCGCCGCCGGCGGTTCGGCGAGGTCGTGCGGCTCGAGGTCGGTGCGGCGATGGAACCGGCGATGCGCACGAGGCTGATCGACTGGCTGGGCGTGACCGCGAACCAGGTGTACGACGTCGACGGTCTGCTCGACCTGTCCGACCTGTGGCAGATCGCCGACGTCGAGGGGCATTCCGAGCTGCGCCAACCGGGGTGGACGCCGCTCACGCACCCGGCGTTCGGCCCGCGTCCCGGCGACGGCGACGACCAGCCCGACACGTTCGCGCCGATGCGCCGCGGCGACATCCTCGTGCACTACCCGTACCAGTCGTTCTCGACCAGCGTCGAGCGGTTCGTGATGCAGGCGGTCGAGGACCCCAATGTGCTGGCGATCAAGATGACCGTCTACCGCACCTCGGACGACTCGGCACTCGTCCCCGCGCTGATCACCGCCGCGGAGAAGGGCAAGCAGGCGGTCTGCCTGGTCGAGCTGAAGGCACGCTTCGACGAGCGGCGCAACATCCGCTGGTCGCGCGAGCTGGAGGAGGTCGGCGCGCACGTCGTGCACGGGATCCCGGGACTCAAGACCCACGCCAAGGCGATTCTCGTTGTCCGCCGCGAGCGCGGCCAGATCCGCCACTACGTGATGATCGGAACCGGCAACTTCCACGCCAAGAACGCGCGCCTGTACGAGGATCTCGGGCTGTTCACGACCGATCCCGAACTCGGCGAGGAGGTCGCCAACCTGTTCAACACGCTGACCGGATACGGGCATCCCAAGCGCCAGCGCAAGGTGCTCGTCGCTCCCGACTCGATGCGCGAGCCGTTGATCGAGCTGATCGAGCGGACGGTCGTAGCGCACGAGGCCGGGCGGCAGGCCCGGATCGCGCTCAAGGTGAACTCGCTGGTCGACCGGCGGTGCATCCGCGCGCTGTACCGCGCGTCTCAGGCCGGCGTCCCGATCGACCTGAACGTGCGCGGGATCTGCTGCCTGCGGCCGGGGATCCCGGGTGTCTCGGAGACGATCAACGTCGTCTCCGTCGTCGGCCGCTTCCTCGAGCACAGCCGCGTCTACTCGTTCCACTTCGGCGAGGAGAGCTCGTACTACATCGGCTCGGCCGACATGATGCCCCGCAACCTCGACACGCGCGTCGAGCTGCTCGTCCCGGTCGAGGGCGCCGAGCTCCGCGCCGAGCTCGACGACACGCTCGAGCGCTGCTTCGCCGACGACACCAACGCGTGGACACTCGACCGGCACGGCGCCTGGCACCGCCGCAGCGGAGGCACGCGCTCCGTCCACCGCGAGCTGATGGACCGCACCCTCGCGCTCTCGAGCGCGGCCGGTCCGATCGCGTAGCCGCCCCGCGCGGGCGGCCGACCCCCCGGTGCACTCGCAAGCGCTGCTCGTGATCGTCGTCGCCATTGGGCTGGCGTTCGACTTCACCAACGGCTTCCACGACACCGCAAATGTCGTCGCGACCGTGATCTCGACAGGTGCGCTGTCGCCGCGCGCCGCGGTCGCGCTGGCGGCGGTGCTGAACTTCGCCGGGGCGCTGCTGTCGCTGAAGGTCGCAGCGACGATCGCGACGGGCATCATCGCCACGGGACGGGTCACCGACCTGATCGCGTTCGCCGGACTGCTCGGGGCGCTCGCGTGGAACCTGCTGACCTGGGCGTACGGGCTGCCGTCGAGCTCGTCGCACGCGCTGATCGGCGGGATCATCGGGGCGCTGCTGGCCGCAGTCGGCGGCGGCGGCGTCCACTGGCACCGGTTGCTGACCAAGGTGGCGATCCCGGCGGTCGTCTCACCGCTGATCGCGTGCGTCCTCGCCGGCGCACTGATCGTGTGCATCTACCGCTACGCCGGGCACCGGCGCCCCAGCTCCGTCAACCGCGTGTTCCGCTACGGGCAGCTGCTGTCGAGCTCCGCGCTGTCGCTCGCCCACGGCACCAACGACGCGCAGAAGACGATGGGGATCCTCGGGGTGGCGCTGCTCGCCGGCGGCGACCTGCACGGCCACTTCCAGGTGCCGCTGTGGGTGGTGCTGGCCGCCGCCACCGCGATGGGGCTCGGCACCTACGCCGGCGGCTGGCGGATCATCCGCACGGTCGGAGGACGGATCATCAAGATGGACTCCGCCCAGGGCTTCTGCGCACAGGGGGCGAGCGCCGCGGTGATCCTCGTCTCCTCGCACTTCGGCTATCCGCTGTCCTCGACCCATCTCGTCTCGGGCGCGGTCGTGGGCGCCGGTGCCGGCAAGCGGCTGTCCGCCGTGCGCTGGGGCGTGGCGAGCGACATCGTCGCGGCATGGGTGTTGACGCTCCCCGTCGCTGGCCTGCTCGGAGCGCTGTCGTGGTGGCTCGCCGACGCGCTCGGCGGCGGCGCGGTGGGCCCGGCGGCGATCATCCTCGTGCTCGCCGCCGGGGTGAGTTTCGCAGTGCGAGCGCTCAGCCGCTGGTCGGCGCCTGCTGCGGGCGGTTCGCGAGCGTCAGCCTGAACTGCATCGTCCTGGTGCCGCGCTTGACGGTCAGCGTGATCGTCTGTCCTGGCTCGTAGCCGGCGATCATCGTGATGAAGTTCTCGGTGTTCTGCACCGTCTTGCCGTCGATCGCGGTGATCACGTCACCCGGCTGCAGGCCGGCCTGAGCCGCGGGTGATCCGGGGGTGATCGGCGAGCCGCCACCGTTCGTGCTGCAGCTGGTCGGCGCGATCTGCGCGCCGCCGGTGTTGCCGGTGCCCGACCCCGCCAGGCAGACGCCGACGTACGCGTGCCGCACGGGCCTGCCCGCGATGATGTCATTCGCCACCTGGACGTCGGTGTTGCCAGGCGTGGCGAACCCGACGCCCGAGCTCTGACCCTGCCCCGTGACCGACTGCGTGGAGGTCTCGATCTGGTCGTTCAGGCCGATCACCTGCCCGGCCGCATCGAGCAGCGGCCCGCCCGAGTTGCCCGGATTGATCGCCGCGTCGGTCTGGATCGCACCCGCGATCGTGAAGCCGTTCGGCGCCGGAATGCTGCGGCCGACCTGGCTGACGATCCCGGCCGTGACCGTCTCCGGATAGCTGAACGGGCTGCCGATCGCGACGACCGGATCGCCCACCTGTGCCTGGTCGGAGTTCGCGAACGCGATCGGGTGCAGCTCCGAGGCGGGCGCGTTCACCTTGATCACGGCGACGTCGGTCGACGGGTCCATGCCGACGACCTTGGCCGGGTAGCTCTTGCCGTTCCAGAAGTTGACCTTGACGTTGGTCGCATTCGCGACCACGTGCTCGTCGGTGATGATGTAGCCGGACTTGTTGTAGACGACGCCCGAGCCCTCGCCCTGCTGCAACTGCTGGCCGTTGCCGCCGAAGAACCCGAGGTTGCCGCCCTGCTGGACCGAGGTGACGTTGATGTCGACCACGCCGGGGCTGGCGAGCTGGTAGATCTGGTTGATCGACAGGCCTGGCTGGGTCTTGCTGAACGACGTCGGCAGCGAGGATCCCGAGGTGGTTCCGCTCACGACGGTTGTGACGTTCCGCGTGGTGTTGTTGCCTCCGCTGGAGACGGCGAGGCCGACGGCGCCGCCGGCGATCGCGCCGGCCAGCGCGGCCAGCATGCTGGTGGCGCGGCTCATGTTCGATTGCTCCTGATCAAGTTCGCTGTGCGGATAGGGCTTCCCGGCGCCGCCGCTGATAGCCGGCGTCCTGCTACTGAGGAAAGGCGAGGAGTTTGAGAGCCGCCTAAGAACTCTCGCGCAGCGGGCTAAGTTCGCTGGCGGCGAGCGCCACGAACGGTTCGAGCGCTGCCGGGTTCGCAAGCGACTCGCGCGAGACCGCGCGCTCGACCGGCGTGCCCGTCAAGATCCGCTTGACCGGCACCTCGAGCGCCTTGCCCGACAGCGTGCGCGGCACCTCGGCGATCCGGACGATCTCGTCGGGGACGTGGCGCGGCGAGCAGTCGCTGCGGATCCGTGCCCGGATCTCGGCCTCGAGCTCGCGCGTCAGCTCGACGCCCGCGCGGAGCACGACGAACAGCGCCAACCAGCCGTCGGTCCCCGCCCGTGGCAGGTCGATCGCGAGCGCGTCGACGACCTCGTCGAGCGCAAGCGTCGCCCGGTACAGCTCGCTCGTCCCCATCCGCACGCCGCCCCGGTTGATCGTCGAGTCCGAGCGGCCGTAGATGACCGCGCCCCCGTCCGCCGTCAACTCGATCCAGTCGCCGTGGCGCCACACCCCTGGGTAGGTCGAGAAGTACGCCTCGCGGTAGCGCTCGCCGTCGCGATCGCCCCAGAACCCGACCGGCATCGACGGCATCGGCGCCGTGATCACGAGCTCGTCGACCTCGTCGGTGAGTGGCCGGCCGTGCTCGTCCCAGGCCTCGACGGCAGCACCGAGGGCACGCGCCTGAAGCTCTCCGAGCCGCACCGGGAGGGTCGGGACGCCACCGACGAACGCAGTGCACATGTCGGTCCCGCCCGAGGTCGAGAACAGCCACGTGTCGCCCGGAAGCTGCTCGTAGACCCAGCCGAACCCCTCGGGCGAGAGCGGCGAGCCGGTCGATCCGACCGCCCTCAACGCCCGCAGCTCGCGCCCGTGCCGGGGTTGCACGCCCGCCTTCATGCACGCGGCGATGTACGCGGCGCTGCACCCGAACGTCGTCATCCCCGTCCGCTCGGCCAGCTCCCACAGCACCTCCGGCGTCGGGTGGCCGGGACTGCCGTCGTACAGCACGATCGAGGCGTCCGACAGCAGCACGCCGACCAGCAGGTTCCACATCATCCAGCCGGTCGTCGAGAACCAGAACACGCGGTCGCCGGCACGGCAGTCGAGCTGCAGGTGGGCGATCTTCGCGTGCTCCAGCAGGATCCCGCCCTGGCCATGGACGATCGGCTTCGGCAGCCCGGTCGTCCCCGAGCTGTACAGCACCCACAGCGGATGGTCGAACGGCAGCGGTGCGAAGCCGAGCTGCTCGCCGGCGCGCGCGCCGAACCCCGAGGGCCACCCGCTGCCGTCGAGGTACCCGAACCGCACCACCTCCGCCGCCGCCGGAAGCGCGGCAGCGATCTCGTCGACCTGTTCGCGGCGGTCGAACTCGCGCCCGCCGTAGCGGTAGCCGTCGACCGCCAGCAGCACCTTCGGCTCGATCTGGCCGAAGCGATCGATCACGCTGCGGGCGCCGAACTCGGGCGCCGCCGAGGACCAGATCGCGCCGATCGAGGCGCACGCGAGGAACGCCGCGACGGTCTCGGGGATGTTCGGCATGTACGCGACGACGCGATCGCCGGCACCGACGCCGAGTCCCTGCAGGCCGGCTGCGACGCGCGCCGTCTCGCGCCGCAGCTCGCCCCAGCTCCAGCTCGACAGCTCGCGCAGCTCCGAGCAGTGCTGGATCGCGAGGGCGTCGTCGCGCTTGCCCGCGAACACGTGCTCGGCGTAGCTGATCTCGGACCCGGGGAACCACCGAGCGCCGGGCATCTCGCGGCTGGCGAGCACACGCTCGGGCGCGGTCGTGAAGCGCAGCCCGCAGAACTCGACGAGCGTGGCCCAGAACGACTCGAGCTCCTCGACCGACCACCGCCACAGCTCGCCGTACCCATCAGTTGAGACGCCGTGCGTCTGCTCGAGCCACTGCCGGTAGCGAGTCAGGTTCGCCGCCGCCACGCGCTCGGGTGACGGGGTCCACAGGACTTCGCGTTCGGGCATCGCGCGGGAGTATCGCGGACACGGGCGTGCCAGGCCCACCAGGCCAGGCACGCCCGCGGACACCGCCACCGCCACAGCCTCATACGCTCTGCGCATGGATCTCGCGCACCTGCGGGCGTTCGTGACGGTCGCCGAGGAACTGCACTTCGGCCGTGCGGCACTGCGGCTCGGGCTCTCGCAACCACAGGTCAGCCGCCAGGTGCGGGCGCTCGAGGACGAGCTTCGCGTCGAGCTGTTCGTCCGCACGCCGCGGCGAACCGAGCTGACCGACGCCGGCCGCATGCTGCTCACCGACGCCCGTGATGCGCTCGACGCCACGGGCCGGATCAGCGCGCGCGCCACGCTCGCGCGCCGCCACGCGGGCCGGGTGGCAGTCGCGTTCCTGTCGAGCACGCTCGGCGCCTACCTGCCGCGGCTGGTCGCCGCCGCCGGCGAACGCCACCCGCAGATCGAGCTGGCGGTCTCGCAGATCACGTTCCTCGAGATCCTGCCGGCGCTGCGACGTGGCGACGTCCAGCTGGTCGTCGGACGCCACCTTTGGCAGGAGTCCGAGATGGTCGAGACGACGCTCCGCTACGAGCCGTCGGTTGTCGCGCTGCCCGCGGCGCATCCGCTGGCGGCGCGCGAGCGGATCTCGTTCGAGGCGTTCGCGGCCGAGCCGATGATCGCGCTGCAGCGCTCGCTCGTTCCGAGCGCGTACGACGGCCAGCTGGCCGCGATCCGCGAGCGCGGCTTCGAGCCGCAGATCGTCCAGCACGCGCGCTCGCCGAGTGAGGCGGTGGCACTGGTCGCGGCCGGCGTCGGCGTCTACCGGCTCCCGCAGAGCGCCGCGACGCCGCATCCCGGTGTCGTCTACCGCGAGATCGACGACGCGGCGATGCGACTCGTGCTGATCCACCCGCCACTCCTGAGCGGCCCCGCACGCACGATCGCGGCACTCGCCGTGGAACTGTTCGGCGATGCGCCTCGGGTATCGAACGATTCGGCGCCGCCTCTGGTGACCGGCGCCCGCTCGCTTTAGCCTCCTCGGCCCGTGAGGGTCCGTTTCCGTACGCTCGAGCTGCTGTGGCGGGCGTCCCCGTCGCTGTTCGCCGCCGCGGTCGCGTTCGTGCTGGCCGAGGGGACGCTGCCCGTGCTCGCGCTCGTCGCCATGGGCCGGCCGAAGCCGGCGGTGCGTACGCGCTGTCGCTGATGCGCGGCCCGGTCGAGGATGCCCTGACCGCAGCGGCGAGCGCCCGCGTCGATGCGCTGATGCAGCGACGCCTGGTGGCCGCCGTGTGCGCCCCGGTTGGCATCGAGCACCTCGAGGACCACGAGGTCCTCGATCAGCTTGCCTCCGCCCGCGGTGAGCTGCTCGGCGGGCAGCCGTCGGGGGCTCCGATGGCGCTGATCTCCCAGCTCGGCGACCGGCTGACGGGGATCTTCGCGTGCGCGGTGTTGACGACCTTCAGGTGGTGGCTCGGGGCCGGGTTGCTGCTCGTCTGGCTCGCCGTCCGCGTCCCGCTGGCGGACGGACTGCGCCGCCAGGCGAGCCGGCGACGCTCGGCGAGCGAGCCGCTGCGGCGCAGCTGGTACCTGCTCGGGCTCGCCTGGAAGCCGCCGGCGGCCAAGGAGGTCCGCGTGTTCGGCCTCGGCGACTGGGTCGCCGATCGCCATCGCGACGAGTGGCTCGAGGGGACCGCGCCGGCATGGGCGGCGCTGCGCGGTCTCGAGCTGCGGGCCTGGCTCGCCGGAGCGGTGGTGCTGGGCGCCTACGCGGTCGCGGCTGGCGTCCTCGGGTGGGCGGCGGACCACCGCGAGGTGACGCTGCGGACGCTGGCGACGATGCTGCCGATGCTGCCGATGAGCATGTCGACAGGCTCGATCTCCTTCTCGGACATCAGCCTCGAGCAGCTGCTCAGCGCCGTTCCCGACCTCGACGCGCTGAGCGCCGCGCTCGGCCGGGGGACGCCGGCGGCAGAGCGGTCCGCCGACCCAGCCGCTGGCAGTCCGGCCGCCGGTCTCCCGCGCCGCGCGATCGCGCTCGAGCGGCTGAGCTTCACGTATCCGGGAGGCCGCGAGCCCGTCCTTCGCCGGCTCGAGCTCGAGCTGGCCGCGGGGACCTCGCTCGGCCTCGTCGGCGTCAACGGCGCCGGCAAGACGACGCTCGTGACGTTGCTGGCGCGGATGCGCGAGCCCACGGGCGGCCGGATCACGGTCGACGGCGTGCCGTTGCACGAGCTCAGCGCGCGCGAGTGGCAGCGACAGGTCGCGGTCGTCTATCAGGACTTCGCGCGGCTGCCCCTGACCGCGGCCGAGAACGTGGCCCTGTTCGGGCGCGAGCACCCGCCCGACCCGTCGCTGCTCGAGCGCGCCGCTGCCCAGGCGGGCGTCACCGAGATCGTCGCAACGCGAGGCGGCGTTCTACGAGCGCTTCCTCGAGCTCACCGCCGGGGTCACGAGCATCGTCATCTCCCACCGGTTCGCGACCGTTCGCCGGGCCAACCGGATCGCGGTGCTCGACGGCGGCCGGATCACCGAGCTCGGCTCCCACGACGAGCTGCTCGCGGCCGGCGGCACCTACGCCCACATGTTCACCCTGCAGGCCGAGAGGTTCGCGTCATGAGGCTCGGGCGCGTACGCCGCCGATTCGGCGTGCTCGTCGGGACCGGATTCAGGGCGGCGCCGTGGACCGCGCTCGCCTGCCTGGTGATGGGCGTCGCGGCGGCCGCCGCGGCGGTCACCTACAGCTACGGCTTCAAGGTGATGATCGACGGTGCGATCGCGCACGACTCGAGCCAGATCGCGCTCGGCGCAGCGCTCGTGGCGGTGCTGTTCACCGCCGGCTGGGCGCTTGCGATCACCAGCGGCACGCGGGGCACGATGCTGACCGATCGGGTCAGCCTCGTGCTCGGGGTGAGGATCGCGCGGCTCGCCGCGACGCTGCCCACGCTCGAGCACTTCGAGCGCTCGGACCTGCTCGCCCGGCTCGAGCAGCTGACGGACGACCGGCGCACGCTCGCGGGGGCCCCGCGGCAGCTGATCGGGCTGCTCGGCCAGGCGCTGCGGGCGATCGGGATCGTCGTGCTGCTCGCGACCGTGTACCTGCCGGTGCTGGTCGTGCCGCTGCTCGCGCTCGCGCCCGCCTACTCGGACCGGCTGGCGGGCCGCGCCCAGCAGCGCGCCGAACAGCGAACCGCCGAGGACCGTCGCCTGCTGGCGGACCTGTTCGCGCTCGCGACCAGTGCCGACTCGGCCCGGGAGCTGCGCACCTACGGGATCACGGGCGCGCTGGCCGACCGCCACGCCGAGCTCACCGAGCGCGTCAGGCGCCGCACGGTGAGGACCGCGCTGGTCAGCGCGGGGCTCGAGGCGATCGGTTGGCTCGTGTTCGCCGCCGGCCTCGTCGGCGCGATCGTCGCGCTCGTGCTGCGGGCCGCGCACGGCCACGTCACACCCGGCCAGGTCGTGATGGCGGTGTCGCTGATGCGTCGCGCCCAGACCCAGATCTCGCGCTCGACCGACACCGCCTCGAGGTGGGGCTCGTCGCTCGCCGCGGCGGGCCAGCTGATCTGGCTCGAGGACCACGCCCGCGCGCTCGAACAGCGCAGCGCGGCGCCGGTGCCAGCCAGACTCGCGCGCGAGATCAGGCTCGAGGGCCTGCGCTTCGCGTATCCGGGAGCGGCGGACCGGTCCGTTCTCGGACCGATCGACCTGGAGCTTCCCGCGGGGCGCACGGTCGCGCTCGTCGGCGAGAACGGCGCGGGCAAGACGACGCTCGTCAAGCTGCTGTGCGGGATGTACCGGCCGGCGGCCGGCCGGATCGCGCTCGACGGGGTCGACCTGGCGGCGCTGCGCGGCTCCGACTGGCGGGAGCGCGTGTCGGCGGCGTTCCAGGACTTCCAGCGCTTCCAGTTCACCCTCGCCGACAGCGTCGGCGTAGGCGATCTGCCGCGACTCGGAGACGAGGGCGCGGTCCGCGCGTCACTGGAGCGCGCCGACCTGGCGGCGCTCGAGCACGAGCTGCCCGACGGCCTCGCCACTCGGATCGGCAACCGTTTCACGGGCGGGCGCGAGCTGTCCGGTGGCCAGTGGCAGCGGCTGGCGCTGGCGCGCGGGCTGATGCGCGAGGCGCCGCTCCTGGTCGTGCTCGACGAGCCGACCGCCAGTCTCGACGCGCCCACCGAGAGCGCCCTGTTCGAGCGGTACGCCGCCGCCGCGAGGACGCTCGCGCAGACGCACGGGACGATCACGCTACTCGTCTCGCATCGCTTCTCGACGGTGCGCGCCGCCGACCTGATCGTCGTGCTCGAGCGCGGCCGCGTCGTCGAGGCCGGATCGCACGACCAGCTGATCGCGCGCGATGGCACCTACGCGGAGCTGTTCGCCCTCCAGGCGCGCGCCTACGCGTAGCCCGAGTTACCTCACGCAGTGGAGAATGCCGAGCCCCGGCGAGCGGTCCGGTCGGGAGTCAGACCGGGCGCTCGCCGGGGCAACGGCGAGTGGCAAGGCGATCCGCCTGCCGGCGACGAGGCGCACTTCGTCGCAGCCGAGCAGCGCCGGTCAAGCGGCTGGCGCACCTGCCGGGATGCGGGGGATTCCCGGCTGCACACCCGCCACCTCCGTTTCCGCGACGCCTGATCGGCATGGGGCAAGGGTACGTCGATCGGCGTCACGTTTCGGTAACAGCGCGACGACTCTTACGAACTTCTGATCTTACGCCTGGATCCACGGGCCCCAGCGGAGCGTGGCCGTTACCCGAGAGATGACTGATGTCGGGACGGCATCCAGCACGCCGCTGAGCTGGCAGAGTCGTCACACTGGCCGGGAGTGTTCGAGCGCGTGCACCACGTCCAGCTGGCGATGCCGCGTGACCAGGAAGACACCGCGCGGACGTTCTACGTCGGCGTTCTGGGCATGACGCAGATCACCAAGCCTGCGGTACTCGCGTCGCGCGGCGGTGTCTGGTTTCGAGCAGGTGGGGTCGAGTTGCACCTCGGCGTCGAGGAAACGTTCCGTCCGGCTCGCAAAGCCCACCCGGCTGTGCTGGTCGACGATCTCGACGACTTGGCAGCTCGCCTCAGCGCTGCCGGCCAACCGGTCCGCTGGGACGAGGAGTTACCGGGCTTTCGCCGCGCTTACGCCAACGACCCGTTCGGCAATCGCTTGGAGTTCCTGCAGCAAAATGACGGGCATCTCGCATAGCGATTATCCGCACATGAGTTGCGCGGATCTCGCAACTGCGCAGGCAGGCGGGAGGACGGCGCTCGCTCAGGGTGGTCTAGTGCGGCTCAACGTTCCGGGTCTCGTTCGGCGCCTTTGGAGAGGTCACCGAGGCGGTCTTCGGGAACCGCTGCTCGGGCTCTGCCTGGGTCAGCTCGAGGGCGCGTGTGTAGGCCGCGCGCGCCTCCTCCTCGCGACCCAGCCGGCGAAGGAGGTCGCGGGCGCTCGAGGGCTCACGGCGATCAGGTGCTGGACGTCGTGCCCGTTGTGTTCGTTGTCGAGCCCCCACCGGCGGCTCCGGTCCCGGGTGGCGCGCCACGGAACGACGGACGCAGCAGGCTCGTGCAGCTCTTCGACGCCGCAACGAACTTCGCGTCGTGCTCGATGCTCGCCGGGAAGATCGGGCCCTTGCCCGAGGTGTTCGGCTTGGGCAGCGTGTAGCCGTGCTGCTTCACACACGCGACGAACGCGTCGAGCGTCGCGGTCGAGAAGCGCGCACGGCCCGTGCCGAACCGGCCTGCAGCCCCGCCGAAGTCCGCGCCGCACGCCTTGAACGCGGCGCTGAACTTCGAGTTGCCGCCCCCGCCGAGGAACCCGCCACCATTGCCGGCACCGGGCGGGCCTGCGCCGTATCGTCCGGGGGGGCCGCCGCCGGCAGTCCGCGACGGCAGCGTCACTCCGTGCGCCTTCAGGCACGCGGCGAGCTTCGCCCGGCGGGCCGCGAAGCTGCTCGCCGACGCGGTCGTCGTCGCGGTGCCCGGCGCAGTGGTGCTGTTGGTGGTGCTCGTATGCGAGCCGCCCGAGCCCGGGCTGGCGCTCGAGCCACAGGCGGCGATGCCGGCCGCCGCGACCGCGGCGATCACCCCCACCGCCATCCACCGATGTGCGCCCTCGATGATCTTCACTGTGCTTCTGGTCCTTTCGGTGCGGTTCACGGCCGGCGAGTCGGGGTCACCCTCCGAACAGCGAGCTGAGGCCACTGCCCGAGCTGCCAGAGCCGGAGCTGCCGGATGTGCTGGAGCCTGTCGAGCTGGCTCCAGAGTCTGTGAGGTTCGTCGCGCTGATCGACCCGTTCGAGCCCTTGACGCCGGATATCACGACCGAGTCGCCGGGATATACCTTCGCCTTGGACACCGCCTGGGACTTGGTGATCTTGGTCGCACTCGACAGCGTCACCTTGACCGTGTTGCCGGAGGTGTCGGTGACGTAGATCGTGTTCCCGTCGACGCTGGAGACGCTGCCGACCGTCGCTGAGCCACCAGCGAGGCCGCCCAGGCCAGAGAAGCCGCCCGCGCCGAAGCGACCGGCGCCGCCCGATGTGCTCGGTGCGCCCGAGCTTCCCGTCGTGCCGGTGCCCGAGCGGCCCGTGGCGCCCGTGGCGCCCGTCGTGCCCGTCCCCGCGCGACCGAATCGCGAAGCGAGCGAGCTCGCGAAGCCAGCCGGCGAAGAGGTCGACAGCTGGCCCTTCTCGACCCGGACGCCGGCGTAGAACCCGGCACCACCGAGGATCAGCGCGAACAGCAGCGCGCTCCACTTGTTGAACAGCTGGCGCCGGCGACGGTTGGGAAGTTCGCCGTCGAACCCGTTCTCATAGCTGTCCCATTCCTCCTCGCGGTTCTCATACGGGATTGCGTTCACCTTGGTCGTTTCCTTGTCGGAGTCGTGGAGCGGCATGTCACTCGAAGCGCAGCGCCTCGATCGGCCGCATCGCGGCGGCACGCCCGGCCGGGTAGGTGCCGAAGAACAGGCCGGTGAGGACCGCGGCCCCGAACGCCAGCGGGATCGAGTACGGCGCGATCACCGGGACAACGCCGGCGATCTTGAACTGGCTGCCGATCACCCCTGCCGCGACCCCGGCGAGGCCGCCGAACACCGACACGAGCATCGCCTCGACCAGGAACTGCACGAGGATGTCGCCGCGTCTGGCGCCGACCGCCTTGCGGATCCCGATCTCGCGCGTGCGCTCGGTCACCGACACGAGCATGATGTTCATCACCCCGATCCCGCCGACCAGCAGCGAGATCGCCGCGACCTCGCCGAGCAGCGTGGTGAACACCTTCGAGCTGGAGGTCGACGCCGACACGATCGAGCCCTCGTTGATCACTTCGAAGTTGCTCGAACTGGTGGAGCCGGCCGACGGCGGGTCGACCTGGTTGAGGATGTCGGTGACTTCGGTCTGCGCCGCGCCGAGCGCGTTCGTCGACTTCGCCTGCACCAGGATCTGGCTGATGTTGCCGTACCCGGTGAGGGTGTCCTGCACCGTCGTCAGCGGGGCGATCCCGACGTCGTCGAGGTTGGTCGAGCCGTTGGTGCCCTTCGAAGCGGTCACACCGATGACCTCGAAGTTCGTGCCGTTCACCTGAACGGTGTCGCCGACCGGATCCTGGCCGCCGAACACCCCCTGCACCTCGGTCGGACCGACGACGAGCACGCGCGCGTGACTGTTCAGCTCGGCCGTGGTGAAGAACGACCCCTCCGCCATCGTGTAGTTGCGCGCCTGCTTGTAGCTGGGGGTTGTCCCGACGAACGAGCCGGGCTGGTAGGTCGTGCCGCCGTATGTCAGCGTCACGCTCGACGCGTTGACGACCGGTGACACGCTCCCCACGTCGGGCGCTTCGAACCTGTTCTGCAGCGCAGTGGCGTCCGCCAGCGTCAACCCCGCGGTCGCGCTCGCGCCGCGCCCGAACAGCCCGCCGAGCGTGGGCGCCGAGGACACCGTCAGGAGGTTCGACCCGAGCGCGCTGATCTGGTTCTCGACTGCCGTCGACGACCCGGTGCCAACGGCGATCAGCACGATCACAGAGCCGACCCCGATCATCAACCCGAGGATCGTCAGCCCCGAGCGCAGCTTGTTGGACACCAGGCCTGACAGCGCCACGGCGATCGTCTCGCTCACGCGACGGCCTCCGTGTCGGGGCGCTCGTCGGAGATGATCACGCCGTCGCGCAGGCGGATCTGGCGCCGCGCGTGCCTGGCGACGTCCTCCTCGTGGGTGATCAGCACGATCGTCCGGCCCTGCTGGCTGAGACGGTCGAAGATCGCGAGCAGCTCGAACGAGGACACGGTGTCGAGCGCTCCGGTCGGCTCGTCGGCGAGGATCATCGCCGGGTTGGTCACGAGCGCCCGCGCGACCGCGACCCGCTGCTGCTGGCCGCCGGACAGCTCGGATGGGAGGTGGTGCGCCCGGTCTCTGAGGCCGACCGAGTCGAGCGCCGCCCGCGCGCGCTTGCGCCGCTCACCCCGCGCGAGGCCCGCATACATCAGGGGCAGTTCGACGTTGGCGATCGCTCGCGTGCGCGGGATCAGGTTGAAGCTCTGGAAGACGAACCCGATGTAGCGGTTACGCAGGTCAGCCAGCGCGTCCTCGTCGACGCCGCGCATGTTGAGGCCGTTCAACCGGTAGATCCCGCGGGTGGGATGGTCGAGGCACCCGAGGATGTTCATCAGGGTGCTCTTGCCACTTCCCGATGCGCCCATGATCGCGACGAACTCGCCGCGCTGGATCTGCAGGGTGACGCCCCGGAGCGCGTGTACGGCGATGTTGCCGATCCGGTAGGTCTTGCGCACGTCGCGGACGTCGATCACGGGGCCCGCGAAGCGCGACCCGGGTGACGGACGATCGCCGGCGTGATCTGCGTCCGTGCCGGCTTGGCGTGCCGGCACGGACGGCGGTTTGGCGCGCCCGCGCGCAAGCGCCCGCTGGGCGCGACGGACCGCGCTCCGGTCCGGGCGTGAGGCCGGCAATCGATCAGCCCCCTGAGCGGAAGAACCCGCCACCGGGGAAGCCGCCGCCGCCCAGGCTGCGGCCCAGCCCGCTCAGGCCGCTCCCCCCCAGCGTCCCCGAACCCGAGGACGAGCTCGTCGTGCTGGTCGAGCCGAGCGCGGGCAGCGTGACCGTCACCTCGAGTTGCTGGCCGGCGCGCAGCCCGCTGACGATCTCGGTGCGGCTGGACCCGCGGAGACCGACGACGACCTCGGTCGCGGTCGCCCTGCCGCTCTTCAGCAGTTCGACGGTGCCCGTCGAGCCGGTGCCCGTGACCGCCTGGTTGGGCACCGTGACGCCCTGCGCCTGGGCGGTGATGATCGTCGCCGTAGCGCTCATCCCCGGGCGCACCTGAGGGTTGGTCTGGGTCAGCGTCAGCGTCGCGTTGTAGGACACGACACTGCTGCTGGTCGTCCCGACGGGCGAGATCGAGGTCACCTTCGCGCCGAGCTCGACGCCGCTGAGAGCGCTGATCGAGACGGTCGCTGCCTGCCCGACCTCGACCGACGAGATGTCGGACTCGCTGAGCGCGACCGTCATCGTCATCGAGCTCGCGTTGATCAGCTCGATGAAGCTCGAGCCAGAGGTCGAGCTCGAGCCAGATGAGCTCCCGAGACCACCGGCCGACTGCGCGCCTGCGAAGCCGCCGCTGCCGCTCGAGCCGCTCGACGAGCTCGAGGTGCTGCTGGAGCTCGCGCCGGTCGATCCGCTCGAGCCGATCGACTGACCTGGTGAGACGCTCTCGAGCGAGACGATCGTTCCGCTCGAGGGCGCGTACAGCTTCGTGTTCGCGAGTGCCGCCTGGGCGCTCTTGACGTTCGCCTCGGCGCTGTCGACCGACGCCTGGGCGGAGGCGATCTGCGATGGCGAAGCCTTCGTCGTGGTCGTGGTCACGGTGGGAGTCGTCGAGCTCCCCGCCGGCGTCGTCGAGGCCCCGGTCCCGGTTCCCGTTGCGTGAGCGCTCGAGCTGCCAGGTCCGCGCGTACCCGAGCCGGGCGTCGTCGTCGCCGGAGTCGTGACAGTCACGGTCACGACCTTCTCCGCACCCGCCGGCTTACGCGACGTGCCAGCGCTCGGCGTCGTCGGGCTCGACGGCGTCGTGGCGGTCGGCGTCGTGGTCGTCGGCGTCGTGGTCGTCGGCGTCGTGGTCGTCGGCGTCGTAGTCGTCGGCGTCGTAGTCGTCGTCGTGGTCGTCGTCGTGGTCGTCGGCGTCGTGGTCGTCGGCGTCGTGGTCGTCGTGGTCGTCGTCGTCGGCGGCGTGTACGACACGAACTGCGCAGACCGGCTCGCGACCCCAGCCGTGGCGACGTTGCTCGAACCGGTCGAGCCAGTCGAGCTTCCGCTCTTCAGCGAGGTCAGGCTGTCCCTGGCAGCGGTCAGATTCGCCTTCGCCTGATCTAGCGAGAGCTGCGCCGAGGCGGGGTCGAGGCTCGCCAGCAGCTGGCCCTTCTTCACGTGCTGGCCGACCTTCACGTAGACGTCCTGGAGGGTGCCGCCGGTGGCGAAGTTGAGCGTCAGGTCGGTTGACGGCTCGACGTTGCCGCTCGCCGACACGGTCGATTGGACAACCCCGTCCGCCGTCGTGACGGTTTCCGTAGAGGTGCGGGCGCTGCTCGTCGGCGGCCCGATCTCGGTGATCCCAATTGCGATGACCGCTGCGGCGATTGCGCCGAGCAGGTACAGAACCCAGGGCGTGCCCCGGTCCCGGCTACGTGTCATATCAATTCCGTAAGACGCCTGTGCGTTCAGACAGACCGACTGGACTGTCGTCTCGGTTCTAGCGCGAGGGGCGTCAGCTCTCTGTAAATGCGCGGCGGCCTTGCAGTGACCGCCGCCACGCTCGGATCGACGGGCAGCGCGATCAGCACCTCGAGGCCACCCTCCACCGGCGCCAGCACTTGAACCGAACCGCCATGGGCCTCCGCCACTGACCGGACGATCGACAGGCCGAGCCCGAACCCACCGCCGCCGCGGTGGAGCCGCCGGAACGGCTCGGTCAACGTGCTCGCGACCTCGCTGCCGATCGGCGCGCCGCCATTGCGGACGGCCAGTTGCACCCAGTCGCCACCTCCGGCCCTGGTCTGCACGTCGAGGTAGCCGCCCGGCTCGTTGTGGCGGATGCCGTTGTCGATCAGGTTCGCGACCATCCGCTCGAGCAGCGCCACGTCACCCCGGACGGCCGCGGGCTCGACCGCCGTCCGGATCTCGATCCCCGCCTCCTCCGCCTGACCGTACAGGTCCGTGACACAGTCAGCCGCGAGTGTGTCGAGCCAAACCTGTTCCTCGCGGCCCGTGACCGTCTCGCTGCGAGCGAGCGTCAGCAGCGCCGCGATCAGTCCCTCGCTGCGGTCGATCGTCTCGCGCACCGCCTCCCCCATCGTCCGGAGCTCCGACGCGCGGGCGTACGGATCGCCGAGCGCAACATCGAGCTCCGTCCGCATGATCGCCAGCGGCGTGCGCAGCTCGTGGGATGCGTTGGCCACGAAATGGCGCTGGCTCGCGAACGTGCGGTCGAGACGGGCCAGCATCGAGTCGAACGTGTCAGCCAGCTCCTTGAGCTCGTCGGTTGGACCGACCAGCGCGATCCGCTCGCCGAGGTTCTCGGCGGACACTCGGCGCGCGGTCGTGGTGATCTTGCGCAGCGGCGCGAGCGCCCGGCCTGCCAGCAGCCAACCGGCGGCGACCGAGATCGCGGTCATCGCCAGCAGAGCGGCGATGTACTCGAGCAGCAGCCGGTGCAGCGCGTTTGCCTCGGCCTGGCGGAAAGCGGCCTCGATCAGCCGCCGGTCAGCGGTGGACAGCGGGTGCCCGTTCCTGAACGGGGGGCTCCCCCCGTGCGGGAGTGGAAACGGCGGCTTCAGCCCGAGCTTGGCCGCGTCCTTGCGGTAATCGGGCCGCGCGCCGAGGTTGTGCCGGACGAGCAGGTAGCCGATCGTGAGCAGCAGCGCCCCCGTGACGAGGAACACGGCCCCGTAGAGCAACGTCAGGCGCACATGGATCGTGCGCGCACGACGCAGCCGCAGTCGCACCGTGATGCGGCGAACCGGCAGCATCCACCGCGCCCCCGCTGGCCGCAACCGCATCAGACCATCCGGTAGCCGACTCCGATCACGGTCTCGATCGCCGTCGGCTCGCCGAGCTTGCGTCGCAGGGTCATGATCGTCATCCGCACGACGTTCGTGAACGGGTCCATGTGCTCGTCCCAGACGCGCTCGAGCAGCTGCTCGGCCGACACCGTTGCCCCGTCCGCGGCCATCAGCGTCTCCAGCACGCCCAGCTCCTTCCGGGCAAGCTCGACCGGACGGCCGCCGCGCAGCACGCTCGGTCGTGCCGGGTCGAGCACGATCTCGCCGCGCGCGAGCACCGCAGGCCGGCTCGGTTGGGTGCGCCGTGCCAGCGCCCGGATCCGCGCGACCAGCTCCGCGAACCGGAACGGCTTCGGCAGGTAGTCGTCTGCCCCGAGCGACAATCCCTCGACGAGGTCCTCGAGCCCGGCGGCGGCCGTCAGCATGATGATGCCGATCTCCGGTCGCTCGCCGCGCACCGTGCGGCAAACGTCGTCACCGTGGACCGCGGGCAGATCGCGATCGAGCACGAGCACGTCGTAGCGGAAGACCCGCGCCTTCAGCAGCGCCTCCGATCCGTCCGGCGCGAGGTCCACGGCGATCCCCTCGCGGCGCAGGCCACGCGCGACCGCATCGGCCAGGCGGGACTCGTCCTCGGCGATCAGAACTCGCACGTTGATACCTCAGCGCAGGCGGCTAAGAGGTCTGTAAGGACCGTAAGCGACGATCGTGTAGGATTCGCGTCGGGCCGACGATTACACGGTTTGACGTGACAAAGATCGACGTCATCTAGTGCGGATGCCAGGTTCGAGCCTCAGCGAACGCGGGATGGCAGCCGGGCTGCGGGCGATCAACTGGGTCGCCTCGTCGGAACTGATCGAACGCGCCGGGCTGCGCGACCCGGCCCAGCGACTGTTGCGGGTGGGCTCTCGCCGGACCGTCCGGCTCGCGACTGCGACCAATCGAACGTTCCGGACGGCCGGCCGGCTCGGACGGCCGGCACGACAGTCGACCGCCCCCGCGGACCTGTTCGACCTCGCTCCCGACGACGAGCAGCGACTCCTGACCGAGTCGGTGCGGGACTTCGCGGCGCAGCGGGTACGGCCCGCCGCCGCCGACGCGGACGCCGCCGCCGCCGCGCCGGCCGACCTGCTCCACGAGGCCGCGGAGCTCGGGCTGGCGGCGATCGGCGTTCCGGTCGAGCTCGGCGGCTACGTCGAGTCGCGCTCGACTGTGACCGCGGCACTGATCGCCGAGGCGCTCGCCGAGGGTGACGCCGGGATCGCCGTCGCGGCGCTGTCCGGCGCGGGTGTCGCCACCGCGCTGGCGCTGTGGGGCGACGCCGGCCAGCAGGCCACCTACCTGCACGAGTTCGTCTCGGAGCGTCCGCCGGCCGCCGCTGTGGCGCTGCTCGAAGGCCAGCCGCTGTTCGACCCGCTCACGCTGCGGACCACGGCCCGGCGAGCGAATGGCGGCTTCGTACTGAGCGGTGTCAAGGCGCTCGTCCCGTGCGCCGCCGGTTGCGAGCTGTTCGTGGTCGGGGCGCAGCTCGACGGCCGGCCCGCGCTGTTCGTGCTCGAGTCCGGCCAGAGCGGGATGTCGGTCGAGCGCGAGCCGGCGATGGGGGTACGGGCGGCGGCGACCGGGCGCCTGCACCTGGAGGAGGTCGTCGTCCCGCCGGAGGCGCTGCTCGGGGACGGCGATCCGGCGGTCTACGCCGAGGCCGTCGCCCGCGGCCGGCTCGGCTGGTGCGCGGTCGCGGCCGGCGCCGGGCGCGCGGTGCTCGAATACGTGAGGCCGTACGTGGGCGAACGGGTGGCCTTCGGCGAGCCGCTCGCCAACCGCCAGTCGGTGGCGTTCATGGTCGCGGGCATCGCGGTCGAGCTCGAGGGAATCCGGCTCGCCACGCTCCGCGCCGCCGCCCGTGCCGACCAGGGGCTGCCGTTCGCCCGCGAGGCCGCACTCGCGCGGGCGCTGGTCGCCCACCACGGCATGCAGATCGGCTCTGACGGCGTGCAGCTGCTCGGCGGTCACGGGTACACCCGCGAGCATCCGGTCGAGCGCTGGTATCGCGACCTGCTGGCCGCCGGCCTGGTCGAGGGCGGGCTGCTGCTGTGAGCGCCGGAGCCGGCTTGGCGGCGCGTCCGGGAGCGCCGCGGTGATCAACCTCGAGACCCCCCGCAAGTTCGACGGGCTCGTCACGCGCGCCCATCAGATGGCGGCCAACGTGCTGAGACCCGTCTCCCGCCGCTACGACCGGGCCGAGCACGAGTATCCGAAGGAGCTCGACATGGTCGCCGCGCTGATCGACGGGATCGGCGAGGGCGGCGGCCTCGCGGGCGCGGGCGCGGGCGCCGTCGGTCGCGGCAACGGCGCGGCCCCCGGTGACAGCGCCGCAGGGAACCGCAACGGGTCGAACCTCGCCTCGCTGCTCGGGCTGATCGAGCTCGCCTGGGGCGACGTCGGGCTGCTGCTCGCGATGCCGCGGATGGGACTCGGGCAGGCTGCGATCGCCGCCGTCGCAGATCAGGAGCAGCTCCAGCGGTTCGGCGGCCGCTGGGCTGCGATGGCGATCACCGAGCCCGAGGCCGGATCGGACTCGGCCTCGATCCGCACGACCGCAACGCTCGACGAGCAAGCCGGCGAATACGTCCTGAACGGCGAGAAGATCTTCGTCACCTCAGGGGACAGGGCCGAGCTGCTCGTCGTCTGGGCGACGCTCGACCGGACCGCCGGGCGCAGCGCGATCAAGCCGTTCGTGGTCGAGCGCGACAACCCCGGCCTGCAGCTCGAGCGGCTCGAGCACAAGCTCGGGATCCGCGCCAGCGACACCGCCAACTTCCGCCTGGTCGACTGCCGGATCCCGCGCGAGAACCTGCTCGGCTCGCCCGAGACCGCGACCGCGACCGGCGGCTTCGCGGGGGTGATGCAGACGTTCGACAACACCCGCCCGCTCGTCGCCGGGATGGCGATCGGACTCGCCCGCGCCTGCCTCGAGCGGACCCGCGAGCTGCTCGCGCAGGAGGGAGTCGAGGTCGACTACGACCGTCCCGCGCACGCCCAGCCGGCCGCCGCAGCGGAGCTGCTCGCGCTCGAGGCGGACTGGGAGGCGGCGCGGCTGCTGGCGCTCCAGGCGGCATGGATGGCGGACAACCGCACCCCAAACTCGCTGCAGGCGAGCATCGCCAAGGCGAAGGCCGGCCGGATGGGGACCGACGTCGCGCTGCGCTGCGTCGCCCTGTGCGGAGCCGCCGGCTACGGTGAGGGCGAGCTGCTCGAGAAGTGGGCGCGCGACGCCAAGATCCTCGACATCTTCGAGGGCACGCAGCAGATCCAGCTGCTCGTGATCGCGCGCCAGCTGCTGGGGCGGTCCTCCGCCCAGTTGAAGTAACCCCGCTCCCGCGGCGTCCGTGCGGCGCCCGGCGAGCCGCGCCTGCAGGCGGCGAACACCCGTCGGTGTCCTGCTCGCACCTCCGGGTCGTGACCCGGACCGGGACGAACGCGAACGCCCCCAGCTTCACGTCCGTGAGCTTGTCCTTCTCGAGCTCACGCCGGCAGATGTGCCACGGCCGCCGATCGAGCTCCACGACTGCGCGCTCGGCCCGCCACACGCAGTCGATCGCCCACTCGATCCCGACCGCCGGCGCCAAACGTCACTTGGTTGGAGTTTCATACCTCCACGGTCACTTTCTCCAACCAAGTCGTCCACTCCATCGCCACTACCCGGGCAATCTGTAGCGTGACTGTCACTTGGCGAGCTGATTCTGTGCGGAATCGCGGAGCACGTCCCAGGTCAGCCGCACATCGTCCAACGTCGTCAAAGGCCCACCCACTGCGAGGCGCAGCGCGAACTGCTGCCCGAGCGTGGTGGCCGACAGGAACGCGACACCGCTCGCGTTGACGGCCTCGAGCACGGACCGGTTGCGCTCGTCGTCTCCCCGCAGGCGGAAGCAGACCAGCGAGAAGAACCGTTCGGCGACCACCTCCCATGCCGGGTCGGCGACCACCCAGGCTTCGAACGCGGCGGCGAGCTCGATCCCGCTCCGCACGTGCGACCGCAGCCCCTCGGCGCCGTAGGAGCGCAGCACCGCCCACAGCTTCAGCGCCCGGAAGCGACGCCCGAGCGCCGGGCCGTAGTCGCTCAGCGACAGCGCGTCCTCCGCCGAAGGGGTGCGCAGATACGAAGGAACCAGCGAGAAGGCGGCGCGAAGATCGTCCGGCCGCGAGCACCAGAACAGCGAGCAGTCCATCGGCGTGAGCATCCATTTGTGCGCGTTGACGGCGACCGACGAGGCTCGCCCGACGCCTTCGAACGCCCAGCGCAGCTCGGGCGCCACCATCGCGGTGCCCGCATACGCCGCATCGACATGGAGCCACGCGCCCGCCGTGTCGCACGCATCGGCCAGCGCCGGGATCGGGTCGACGGCGCCGCACCCCGTCGTGCCGACGGTCCCGACGACCAAAGCGACATCCGCCAGCGAACCGAGCCGCTCCAGGTCGAGCCGGAAGCGCGAGTCGCACGCGACGGTCCTGAGCTCCATCCCGAGCATCGACGCCGCCTTCGCCGCCGACGAGTGCGCCTGCGACGAGCACACCAGCACGTTGCGGCCGGTCGCCCGCCGCGCTGCGACCGCCGCCGACAACACACCCGTCGACGCGGAGTCCTCGATGTGGCCGTGCCATCCGGCCGGCAGCCCGAGCAGCTGTGCCACCCAGCGGCACACGACCCCCTCGAGCTCGGTCGCCGCCGGCGCCGCGCGCCACAGCAGCAGCACCGGGTTCAGGGCGGCCGCGAGCAACTCGGCGAGCACCGCCGGCTCGCTCGTGGTCGACGGGAAGTAGGCGAAGTAGCGCGGGTGCTGCCAGTGCGTGATCCCCGGCAGCAGGACCTCCTCGAGGTCGCGCATGATCGCCTCGAACCCCTCCCCCTGCTCGGGACACGCGGACGGCAGCCGCGCTGCGATCTCGCCCGGCGCGACCTGGGCGAGCACGGGCAGCTCCCCGACCCGTTCGAGGTACGAGGCGGCCCACTCGAGCGCCGCCGGACCGTGCTCCCGCAGGAAAGCCCCGGGCGGACGCCCCGGAGCGGCGGCCATCAGCCCTCGTTCGCCGCCTGCTCGAGCGCGCGCGCCGCGGCGAGCGCATCCGCGAGCGTCACGCCCGCGCGCGCGGCGACCCAGCACGAGATCGGCGCGGCCACGCGCTCGGAGCCGTGGGCGGCGGCGGCCGCGAGGTCGAGCAGCATCGACCACTCCTCGGGCGAGGGCGACTCGGCGCCGAGCTCGGCCGCGAAGGCGTCGACCCACTCACGCGCGTTCACGCGCCCCACTCTACCGCGAGTCCGCGCGAGACAGCCGACGCAGCGGGACAGACCTACCCTTCCGGGATGCTGATCCGCCCCGCCGAGCCCGACCGCGACGCCGCCGCCTGCGCCGCGATCTACGCGCCGTTCGTGCGCGACACGGCGGTCTCGTTCGAGGAGGTGCCGCCGACGGCGGAGGAGTTCGCGCAGCGCATCAGCCGGCTGGCGCCCACCCACCCGTTCCTGGTCGCCGACGAGGGCGCCGGCGCCGTCGGGTTCGCGTACGGCGCTCCGCATCGCGAGCGCGCCGCCTACCGGTGGGCGACCGACGTGGCCGTCTACCTGGCCGAGCAGGCGCGCGGGCGCGGCCTCGGCCGCGCGCTGTACACAGAGCTGCTCGCGCACCTCGCCGCGCAGGGGTTCACGCAGGCATGCGGCGGGATCGCGTTGCCCAACCCCGCCAGCGTGGCGCTGCACGAGGCGCTGGGGTTCGAGTTGGTCGGGGTGTACCGCGCGATCGGGTTCAAGGCCGGCGCCTGGCGCGACGTCGCCTGGTATCAGCGCGACCTGCGCGGCGGCGACGGCGGCGGGCCGCCCCGAGAGCCACGTCCGCCGGGCGTCGCAGCAGCAGCACCGCGCGGCGGCCCCGGGCTGTCCTCGAGCAGCAGCGCGAGCGTCGGGCAGGCGTCGACCGCTCGGCGCGCGAGCGCGACCAGGTCGGGCGGCACCTCCGCGACCTCGATGATCGGGTAGCCCCAGTCGTCGAGCCGGATCAGCTCAGGCAGCAGCTCCACGCACAGCCCGTGGGCTTCGCACGCGATCGGATTGACGCGCAGGCGGGGGCTCACACGCGTACCTCCTGACGGGCGCCGGCCCCGGCTGTGGGCACGGGGCCGGCGGTTGCCGGCCGGCCGAGCGGCAGCCCGATCATGCGGCGCCCGCAGCGTCCCTGGCGGTGGCGCGCGATCTCGTCGGCGAACACCTCGAGCGCGCTGCCGACGAACCGTGCGACGCCGGACGGGTGATGACAGGCGCCGCGGCCCTCGACCTCGTCGCACCAGCGCACGAGCCGGTCCGCCGTGCGCTCGCCGGCTTCGCCGCGGGCGAGCGCCTCGAGCCCGGCGGCGATCGCGTGCAGCCCGTGGACGCAGGGACCGCACTGCCCCGCCGACTGGTCGGCGAGCCAGCCGGCCAGCCGCGCGCTCTCGTGCAGCCCGCAGGCGTGCTCGCCGAGCGCGATCAGCACGCCGGAGCCGAGCGCGCAGCCGGCGGACTCGAGCTCGGAGCGGGAGAGCCGCAGCCGCTCGCCGGGCTCCGATGCAATCCACGTTCCGAAGTAGCCGCCGACGAGCAGCGCCTGGAGCGGGTCGGTGGCGCCGCCGGCCGCCTCGATCAGGTCGTACATCGGCGTTCCGAACGCGAGCTCGTAGACGCCCGGATACGCCACCTGGCCGGAGACGGTCACGAGCACCGATCCCGGGTCCGCCTCGGTCCCCACGGTGCGAAACCAGGCATCGCCATAGCGGGCGATCAGCGCCACGTGCGCAAGCGTCTCGGCGTTCTGGACGAGCACCGGCCGGCGCCGCTGGCCACGCTCGAGCGGCCGCGGCTTGAGAAACGTCGGCTTCGCAAGCTCGCCCGCGACCACCTGCGCAACGGCGCTCTCCTCGCCGGCGACGTAGCCGGCGCCGGCCTCGTGCACGGTGATCCGCCCGACGGCGCCGCGGGCGGCGATCGCGCCCCGCACGGCCGACAGCGCCTCGCCGTCGCCGGCGTGGACGACCACCGCGATCTGGCGTGCGCCGATCGCCTGCGCGGCCGCCACCGCCCCGTCGAGCACGAGATGCGGGAGCCGCGCGAGCAGCAGCGCGTCCTTGGCACTGGCGGGCTCGGTCTCCGAGCCGTTCACGATCAGCGTGCCGGGGCGCTGCTCGCGGGCCGCTCCGCGGAGCTTGACGGCGGTCTGGAAGCCGGCGCCGCCGCGCCCGCGCAGACCGCTAGCCCCGACCAGCTCGATCAGCTCCGGACGGCGTGGCAACGATCCATGGATCCGCTCGTGCTCGGCGAGCGTCACCGGCCCGCCACGGTCGTCGAGCCCGGCGAGCAGGCGCGGCAGGCCCTGCGGTGCACTCACGCCGCCTCCTGGGTGGCGGGCGGCGGCGCCACCGGCAGGTCCTCGGCCCCCGATGGCCATCCGGCGACGTGGTGGACGATGCCGTCGACGCGCACCAGCCGGCTCGGCAGGCTCAGCTGCGCGAGCCACGCGGCGGCGCCGGCGCCGCGCACGATCGCCGCGGTCGAGGCGATGTTCGCGTCCTCGCAGCTCGCCGCCGCGACGCTGACCGTCCGGTAGTGGACCGCGGCGGAGGCGCCGGTGGCGGGGTCGATCACGTGGTGGACTGTGGCAGGTACCCCGGCGCCCGCAGTCGGCTCGATCGCCCCCTCGGCAGCTGCCGTCGAGCCGGCATGGACCCGAACGGTGGTGCTCGAGGTCGCAAGCCCGCCACTGCGGATCTCGATCCACTGACCCGGAGCGGACGGATCGGCACGGTGGTCGTCGGTCACTCGGACCCGCCAGCCGCCCGCCGGCGGCGCCCCGGCGGTCGAGATGTCGCCGCTGAGGCCGACGAGCACGCCGCCCGAGCCGATCGCCTCGACTGCAGCGCTCGCCGCGATGTCCGCCGCGCGCGCCTTGGCGATGGCCCCGAGATCGAGGCGGACCCCCCGCGGCACCTGGATCGTCGCATGCTCGGCGTCGACGCGGACCGCGCGCCACCCGGGCTGCGCCTCGAGCTGGATCAGCCCCCCTGGCGCCCCGACCGGCGCCGGCGTGAAGCCATGGTTGATCAGCGCCTGGCCCACCGTCGGGTCGAAGTCCCCGGCCGTCAGCTCGGCTCCGCGCAGCGCACCCTGCACCGTCTCGAGCAGCACCCGTCCGACGCGCACCGGCCCCCCGGCGCCGGCATTCACGCCGGCCAGTTCCGAGTCCTCACGCCAGCTCGAGCAGGCCGCGTCGAACTCGGCGAGCGTCTCCTCCACCGCGACGCGCGCGGTCTCGAGCGCTGCACCGTCGGTCACGCACACGACCGCCTGGCCACCCCAGACGGGAAATTCGACCTGGCCTCCCGACGCCATCGCCCGCGCGGCCGCGGTCAGCTGCCGCCGGACACGACAACGGGCGCCGCGGGTTGGCTCGGGGGCGCCGCCTGCTGACCCGAGCCGCTGTTGCCCGAGCCGCTGTTGCCCGAGCCGCTGTTGCCCGAGCCGCTGTTGCCCGAGCCGCTGTTGCCCGAGCCGCTGTTGCCCGTTGGCGCAGCGGCCGGCGGTTGAAGCGTGGCGTCGTCGCCGCCCTGCGGTTGCGACGAGGATCCCGGCACCGAAGGCGATGTCGAGGCGCCGGCGTGCGCGGTCGTGAGCTTGTGGCCCGGCGCCATCGCGTACGCGAGACCGGCGAATCCGAGGCTGAGCGCCCCGGCGCCGCCGGCCACCCAGAAACGCGCGCGGCCGAGCCGGACGAACGCGGCCTCGCGCTCGTGGGCGCGGGCGCGGGCGGCACGCGCGCGGACTTCCTCGACGCGGCTGGCACGACCTTCGGGAGGAGCTTGCATGCGGCTGGGAGCCATCTTGGACGACATTCTGGCGCGCACAGCCTCAGATCTCACTAAGAGGGCGATGAGAGTTCCCTGACAGAGGGGCCTCCATTCCCATGAACAGAAAGTTTGGAATTTGAGCAATCCCGGGTACACTTCGCTCGCCCGGACAGGGCATCGAGACTCACCAGGGGGCTAGCAGTACAGCGTGAGCGGCGGTTTCGTAACGGACGACAAACGCAGACCGATGCGCGACGCGGCACCTGACGAGACCGCGCACGTGGTCCTGATCGAACCAGATCGCAGAGCCGCGACGCTGGTCGACGAGTTGCTGCGGCTGAGCTGGCGGGGGCCGCTGTCGGTCACGCACGCCGAGCGCCTGGACGATCTCGGGACAGGGGCGGGCGGGATCATTTCCGGCTCGGTCGCGGCTGTCCTGCTGGGCGGCGACGAGCAGCTGGCGGCACTCGAGCGGATGCGAACGATCGCACCCGCGGTGCCGGTCCTGGTGCTCGGCTCCGACTACGCCGAGGGGAGTGCGCGCGTGTCGCTGCGCGCCGGCGCGCAGGACGTCCTCGCCAAGTTCGACCTGACGCCGGTGGCGCTGCGGCGGGCGCTGCAGCACGCGATCGAGCGCAAGCGCTCGGAGGGTCAGCTCGCGAGCCGCGCGCTCCAGGATCCGCTGACCGGCCTGCCGAACCGGACGCTGTTCGTCGACCGGCTCGGGATCGCGCTGGAGCGGACCCGCCGGACCGGCGCCGTGACCGGGGTGCTGTTCCTCGACGTCGACCATTTCAAGCTGATCAACGACTCGCTCGGCCACGACGCCGGCGACCGCGTGCTGAGCGCGCTGGCGGACCGGTTGCGCTCGGTGCTGCGGCCGATGGACACGGTTGCGCGGTTCGGCGGCGATGAGTTCACGTTCCTGTTCGAGGACCTGTCGAACCCCGACGAGGCGCTGGCGATCGCCGAACGGGTACGGCAGGTCGCCACGATGCCGGTCGGCATCGGCGAGGAGCAGCACGAGCTGACCGTCTCGATCGGCGTCGCCACGACCAGCGACGCGGGGATCGCGGCCGACGCGATCATCCGCGAAGCCGACGCGGCGATGTACGAGGCGAAGGGTCGCGGCGGCGGCGAGGCCGCATTCGTCCGTCACGATCCTCCGGACCTGGGCGCGCTCGAGCGCAGCAGCCCCAGGGCCCCCGGCCGCGCGATCGAGCCCGAAGAGCTGCGCCGCGCGATCGACACGGCCGAGCTGCGCGTCGTCTACCAGCCGCACTACCTGCTCGAGGAACGCCGGCTCTCGGGCTTCGAGGCGCTCGTGCGCTGGCAGCACCCGGAACTCGGGCTGCTCGCCCCCGCGGAGTTCCTGCCCGTCGCCGACGAGCACGGCATGACCGTCGCGATCGGCGAGTTCGTGCTGCGCGAAGCGCTGGCGCTGCTCGCTCGCGTGCGCCGCTCCGGCGCCGAGCTGTGGGCATCGGTCAACGTCGCGCTCAGCCAGCTCGGCGACCCGCAGCTGGCGACCGCGCTCGCCGTCGTCGACGCGGCCGGCGTCCATCCCGCGGCCGTCTACCTCGAGATCCGCGAGAGTGCCGTCACGCAGGAGCCCGACACCGTGATCCGTGCCGCGCGGCTGCTGAAGGCGGCCGGCGTTCGACTGGCGATCGACGATTACGGCACCGGGTCGGCGCCGCTGCACAGCCTCCGCACCCTGCAGGCCGACCTGCTCAAGATCCACCCCCGGTTCGTCTCCGAGCTCGGCGGAACGGGCACCGATGGCGCGATGGTCGCGGCGGTGGTCGAGCTCGGCCACGCCCTCGGGATGACGGTCACCGCCGAGGGTGTCGAGACCGACGCGCAGCTCGCCGAGCTGCGCGAGCTGGGGTGCGACGCGGCCCAGGGGTTCGCGCTCGCACGGCCGGTGGCGGCCGATCAGCTCGAGGCGCTGATCGCCGCCGCCGCGTAGCGCCAGGGTGGGATAATCACTCCGTTGGTCTGGCCGATCGCCGAAGTTGGGATTCGCGGGACACATGAGCGACGGGGGCTTTGCGCGGATCGCCCGGAAGCGAGCGGTGACGGTGATGGAGGTGTCGCTCGACGTCGCCGACCTCGTCCTCCTGGGGCTGCTCGACGGGGAGTGGCCGGCATTCGAGGTGCAGGTCGCGGTCGGGCTGGAGCTCGAGCGGGCGAACGCCGGCGATCTGCCGACCGAACAGATCCACCGCGAGGCGACCGCCTTCCGCTACGCCAACCACCTGATCAGCGCAGCCGAATTCGTGCGCTGGCTGCGGAACCGCGAGATGACGGTCGGCGAACTCTCGGCGGTCTTGCGGAGGCGACTGCTGCGGCGCCGGGTGCAGGACGGGACCGTGATCTCCGGTGCGGACGTGATCTCCGGTGCGGACGTCACCTCCGTGCTGGCGGCGGAGGCCTTCTGCGAAGGGATCCTGCGACGACTGGCCGCGCGCGGCGTGGACCGGCTTGCTGCTGGAATGCTCCTGGGAGCGATTCCGGCCGTCGACGCGAACCATGTCGAGCGACTTGTGCCGTCGGCCGCAGGTCTCCGCGCATCGGCTGCCGCCGAGCTCCACCCGAGCGAGCTGCGCGATCGCCTCGGGCGGCTGCTCGCACTCGAGCTGGCGCTCGAGCGGCTGCGTTCCGAGGTGGCCGAACCCGGCGCCGTCGCTCGGGTCCTGAAGCGGCACGCGCTCGACTGGCTCGAGCTCGAGGGTGTTGAGCTGCGGTTCCTCCGGGAGGGCGCTGCGCGCGAGGCGC
>DAHUYL010000111.1 GCA_027315255.1 Solirubrobacterales bacterium
AGCCGACGGGGGAGCTCGACGGGGCCGCGGCCATCGAGGTCCACCGCGCGATCGCCGAGCTTGCGCGCGCCGCCGGGACGAGCGTGCTGCTCGTCAGCCACGATCCTGCCGCCGCCGCGTACGTCGACCGGACGGTCACGCTGCGCGACGGGCGGGTCGTCGAGGAGGGCCGCGGCGCCTCGCGGGCACTGGTCGTGTCGGATTCCGGTTGGGTGCGCCTGCCCGACGGTCTGCGGTCACAGGTCGGGATCGGCGGGCGGGCGACGATCGCAGCGGGGACCGACGGGCTGACGCTGACCCCGGCGGCGCCGTTCCCACAGACGGCGCCGCCGGCAGCCACTCCGGCGGTGGCGCCGCCGAGCGACGCCGGCTGGACACCGGCAACCGTCGAGCTGCGCGCGCTCGAGCGCCGCTTCCGCGAGCCCGCCGGTACCCGCGTCGTGCTCGACGGGCTGTCCCACGCCTTCGCGGCCGGCGCGCTGACCGTCGTCACCGGGCCCTCCGGGTCGGGCAAGACCACGCTGCTGCGGTTGCTCGCCGGACTCGACCGCCCCGACGGTGGTGCGGTCGTGCTCGACGGCCGCGCGCTCGCCGGCCTCGACGGCGAAGCGCTCGCGATGACCAGGCGCGAGCGCATCGGCGTGCTCGCGCAGGAGGCGCTGCTCGCCGGATTCCTCAGCGCCCGGGAGAACCTCGCCCTCGCCCTCCAGATCCGCGGCCGCGCCTGCGCGGCGACGTTGCGCCGTGCGAGCGACCTGCTCGAGGAGCTCGGCCTGGCCGACCGCGCCGATCATCGTGCGGCGACGCTCTCGGCCGGAGAGCTGCAGCGGCTCGGGCTCGCTCGGGCGCTGCTCTGCGGCCGCGGACTGGTGCTCGTCGACGAGCCGACCTCCCGACTGGACCGCGCCAACGCGGAGCTCGCGGCCGGCCGCCTGGCGCTGGCGGCGGCGCGGGATGCTCAGACGGTGATCTGCGCGACGCACGACCCGGCGCTGATCGCCGTGGCCCAGCACGAGCTCCGCCTGTCAGCCGTCGCCCCGCGAGCTACCGATCCGGATCGGGGGCGATCGGCGCAGGCAGCTCCGGCAGGCGGCCCGAGGTGAGCGCGTCGGGCACGGTCGGCAGGACGTCGGTCATGTACGACGCGGCCGCCGCCGCGGTGCCGACATCGCCACCGGCCTCCTCCGACAGGAACCACCGGTGCTCCAGCACCTCGTGGAACACCTCGACCGGGTCGAGCTTGTGCAGCAGTTGCTCCGGGATGCTCGTGACGACGGGCTGGTAGATCTCCTCGAGCCAGCGGTTCGCCGCGAGCGCCTTCGACACGGGCCGCCCGGTGCGCCGTTCGAGCATCGCCTGGAACGAGGCGATGTCGTCGAGCAGCCTGCGCGCCTGGTTCTCCTCGGCGACGAGCCCGACCCGCTGGTAGAGGCGCTGGCGGTAGTGACCGGGCTCGGACACGCGCGTCGTGACCCGCAGGCGGACCTGACCCGCGCCGGCCTCCTCGAGCTCGACCTCCTCGAGATCGAACCCGAGGTCGTTCAGGCGACGGACCCGCTTGGCGACGCGCTGCGAGACCTCGGTGATCGGGATCAGCCATTCGCCGGTCAGCTCCTCCCACAGGGCGTCGTAGCGCTGCTCCATCCGCGTCACCACCTCGAGCGGATCGACGTCCTCGGGGAGCAGCTTGCCCGCCTGCAGGTCGAGCAGCTCGCCGGCCATGTTCAGGGTCGCCACCCCGACGTCCGTCCGCCGCTGCCCCGGGGACAGCTCGAGGTGCAGCTCGGCCGTCTCCGCATCGACCAGGTAAGCCGCCAGCTGCCCCGCGTCGAGCCGGAACAGCGTGTTCGAGAGCGAGCAATCGCCCCACCAGACGCCGCCCAGATGCAGCCGCGCAAGCAGCTCGACGAGCGCGTCGAGCAACCGCTGGCGCGGGTGCAGGCCGCGCGACTCGCTGAACAGCGCGCGGTACGTGGTGGAGTAGTCGAGATACCTGGTGACGAGCGCAGCGTCGAGCTCGCCGCCGCGGTCGGCGACCACGGCGAGCACCGGCACGGCCGGGATCCCCAGGTCCGCGAGGTGCAGCAGCACGCGGTACTCGCGCAGCGCGAGCTCCTCCGGCAGCTCCTTGATCGCCAGGAGCTGCCCGTCGTCCTCCATGAAGCGCACGACGTGACGATGCAGCCCAGGCTGCCGTGGCGTCACGAGCCGCTCGCCGGTCCAGCCCGCGAGCGGCTCTGACCACGGCAGGTCGAACAGGTCGGCCGACCGTAGCGCGGCGGGAGCCAGCGTCACCCGCATCGCCCCTCAGCCCCGGATCGACCAGCCGCCGTCGGAGGCGATCACCTGACCGGTCACCCACGCGGCCTCGTCGCTCACCAGCCAGCCGACCAGCCGCGCGGCGTCCTCCGGACGCCCCCAGCGGCCTCCGGGCGTGCGGACGCTCACGGCTGCGCGCACCTCGTCGTCGGCGTAGCCGGTGTCGGTCGGGCCGGGATCGATGCAGTTGACCGTGATCCCGCGCGGCATCAGCTCGGCGGCAAGCGAACCGGTCAGCTGGTGCAGCGCGCCCTTGGAGGCGATGTACGGCAGCTCGTCGGGCATCGCGCCGTGGTACTGGCCGGAGGTGAACAGCACGACGCGCCCGCCGGGCTCGTCGGCGCGGCCGGCGGCGAGCGCCTGGATCAGCAGCAGCGTCGCGCGCGTGTTGACTGCGAACGTGAGGTCGAGCTCCGCTGCGGTCAGCTGCGCGACCGACTGAAACGACGACCGCGCGTGGTTTGCGACCACGATGTCGAGTCGCCCGAACGCGCTGCGCGCGGCGCCGACCAGCTCCGCCGGCGCCTCTGGCTCGGCCAGATCGAGGCTCAGATGCTCGGCCCGTGTGCCGCCGGTGCGCAGCTCCTCGACCAGCGCAGCACCGCCACCTGGGTCGAGGGGTTGCTCGAGCTCGACGTCGTGGCGCTCCCACGAATGGACCAGCAGCGCAGCGCCGTCGGCAGCGAGCCGCCGCGCGATCGCGGCGCCGATCGCGAAGCGCCGGCTCGCACCGGTGACGAGCGCGACCCGCCCTTCGAGCCCGGCCACTAATTCCAGATCGCAGCGCCGCTGTCGGGATCGAAGAAGTGCAACCCGCGCAGGTCGACGTTGAACTTGATCCGATCGCCCGATTGCACGGCCGTGTGCGGCGCAACCCGCGCGACGCCGGCGCCGCTCGAGGTGAGCTCGTCGGCGTCGGTCGGACCTTCCGCCAGCACGCGCTTTGCGTCGATCACGAAGTGCACCTGCAGCTCCGACCCGAGCGCCTCGACCAGCTCGACGTCCGCCGCCAGCTGCGCCCGCTGATCGGACGCCTCCTGCGCGACCACCGGTGCCGCTCCGTTGCCGCCCATCGCGGCGGGCAGGCTCTCGGGCCGGATTCCGACGATCACCGGCCGTTCGCCGTAGCCGGCGAGCCCGGGCCGCTCCTGCCTCACCGAGTCGGTGAGCGTCAGCTCCTGAGAGCCGAGCCGCACGCGCTGGGCGCCCGAGTCGAGCTGCGCCTCGTACAGGTTCATCGCCGGCGAGCCGATGAAAGCGGCCACGAACAGGTTCGCCGGCCGGTCGTACAGCACCTGCGGGCTGTCGCACTGGAGCAGCAGCCCGTCGCGCATCACCGCGACGCGGTCGCCCATCGTCATCGCCTCGGTCTGATCGTGCGTCACGTACACGGTCGCGACTCCGACCGTCCGCTGGATCGAGGACACCTCGGCGCGCATCTGCACGCGCAGCTTCGCGTCGAGGTTCGAGAGCGGCTCGTCCATCAGGAACACGGACGGGTTGCGGACGATCGCGCGACCCATCGCGACCCGCTGGCGCTGCCCGCCCGACAGCTGCGCCGGCTTGCGGTCGAGCCAGTCGGTCAGCCCGAGGATCCGGGCCGCCTCGGCGACCTTCTTGCTGATCTCGGCCTTCGGCAGCTTGCGCAGCTTGAGCGCGAACCCGATGTTGTCCGCCACGGTCATGTGCGGATACAGCGCGTAGTTCTGGAAGACCATCGCGATGTCGCGCTCCTTGGGCCCCAGCTCGTTCACGACCCGCTCGCCGATCTTGAGCACCCCGGCGGTGATGTCCTCGAGCCCGGCGATCATCCGCAGCACCGTCGTCTTGCCGCAGCCCGAGGGGCCGACGAGCACCATCAACTCGCCCTCGGCGATGCTCAGGTCGATCCCGTGCACCGCTTCGTACCCGTTCGGGTACACCTTCTTCACAGCATCGAGCTCGACCGTCGCCATCGCCCTCATCCCTCCTGTTCGCGGGTGATCACCCGACCGGATTCACCGATCATGGCGCCATCCTGTCACGGTTGCGTCCGGGACTATCCCTTGACCGCCCCGGCCGTAAGCCCCGACACGACCGAACGGCGGAAGATCAGCACGAGGATCGCGATCGGCACGGCGGCCGCCGTGCTCGCGGCGAAGATCGTTCCGTACGGCGTCGTGAACTGCGAGCCGAACGTTGCGATCCCGACGGGAATCGTGCGGAAGTTGTCCTCGCTGTTGAACGACAGCGCCATCAGGAACTCGGTCCAGCACGCGGTGAAGGTGAACACGCCGGCCGTGAACAGCCCCGGCCTGGCCTGGGGCAGCACGATCGACCACAGCGCGCGCAGGGGTCCGGCGCCGTCGATCCGGCCGGTCTCCTCCATCTCCCGCGGGATCCCGAGCATGTAGTTGCGCATGATCCAGATCGCGAACGGCAGGTTGAACGCGGTGTAGGGGAAGATCAGCGCCTGATAGCTGTTCAGCCAGCCGATCTGCTTCATCAGCAGGAACAGCGGCGCGATCACCGCGATCGCGGGGAACACCGAGATCATCAGCAGGACGACCATCACCGGCAGCTTGCCCCGCATCGGGAGCCGGCCCAGCGCGTATCCGGCCATCGTCGACAGGATCAGCACGAGCGCGGTCGAGATGACCGCCACGACCACCGAGTTGAAGATGTAGCGGCCGAAGTTGTAGTTGGAGAAGGCGGTGTGGTAATTGAACGTGCTCGCGTCCTTCGGGATGAAGCTCGCGGTCGTGATCCCGGCCGGCCCCTTGAAGCTCGAGGAGATCATCCAGTACACCGGTACCAGCACGAACACGCACGTCAGCGTGGTTCCGATCGTGATCCCGTTGACGTACCGGCGCCAGCCGCTGCGTCTGCGATTGCGCATCAGCTCCCCTCCTCCCCGACCTGGGCCTTGAACACCTTCAGGAACGCCATGCAGCCGATCACGACGAGTACCGCGGTCGTGGTCGCGACCGCCGCGCCCGGGCCGAACGCCAGGTTCTGGAACATCGCCTGATAGCCGAGCACCGCGAGCGAGGTGGTCGCGTGGCCGGGTCCTCCCTGGGTGAGCACGAACGGGAGGTCGAACAGCCCGAACGCCTGCAGCACCCGGAACAGGACCGCGAGCGCGATCGTCGGGCGCAGCAGCGGGAACGTGATCCGCCAGAAGGTCGACCAGTCCGACGAGCCGTCGACGTCGGCCGCCTCGTAGATCTCCTGCGGCAGCATCACGAGCCCGGCGAGCACGATGATCGCCACGAACGGCGTCGTCTTCCAGATATCGGCGATGCACAGCGCGATGACCGCCGATGCGTTCGTGCCGAGGATCGTCGGATGCCCCAGCCCGAGCACCCCGAAGATCGAATCGGCGACGCCGAACGTCGGGTCGTAGATGTAGCCCCACAGCTCGGCCGAGATCACCGTGATCAGCGACCACGGGATCAGCAGCATCGCCATCATCCAGCCGCGGCCGGACGTCAGCCGCTCGAGCACGAGCGCGATCATCGTCCCGAGGATCAACTCGGCGATCACGGTCACGACCGTGTAGCCGAGCGTGAACGCGAGCGCGTAGTGCCACGTCGAGTTGCCGAGCACCAGTGAGTAGTTCGAGCTCGTCAGCCCGTTGAGCTGGAAGCCCGACCCGAGCACGTTGACGTGCTCGAAGCTGAGCAGCACCGAGAACCCGATCGGGAACAGCGTCACCGCGCCGATGAACAGCAGCGCCGGGGCGGTGAACATCCAGCCCAGCCGCGCCATCCGCTTGCGGTGCTGGTCGGGGCGGCCCACCACCTCGACGCTCGGCGCGTCAGGGGCGGGGGGTGCGGCGGTAACGGTGGCCATGTCGGTTGACGCTCAGATGGCGGCGGCGGCCGCCCGCAGCAGGCGGGAGGAGGTCAGCCCGCTGCGGACGGCCGGTGCTCTTCGGGGCGCCTACAGGCCCCCGCCCCCGAGGGCGCTGTTGACCGCCGAGTTCATCGAGTGCAGCGCTGCCGTCGGCGACGAGGTGCCGGACAGCGCGGCGCTGACGTTCTGGTAGATCGCCTGGCTGACCGCCGGGTAGTTCGGCGTCTGCGCCGGACGCGCCACCAGCCGCGTCCTGCCCACGATCGCCAGCACCGGGTTCTTCGCCTTGACCTGCGGCGCGTTGCGCACCGCGTTGATCGTCGGGATCTGCGAGAACTGGGTCGCCTGGATCGTCTGGGCCTGGACGCCCGTCATCCACTTGATGAACGTCAGGTCCGCGGCGATGTTCTTCGAGTGCGGGTTGATGTACAGGTTCCAGCCGCCGATGTTCGAGTAGCCCGGCTGGGACTGCCGGGCGAACGTCGGCATCGGCTCGACGCCGACCTTGCCGATCACCTTCGAGCCGGCTGCCTGCGAGGTCGAGTACGCGTAGTCCCAGTTGCGCAGGAACGCGGACTGGCCGTTCTGGAAGGCGGTCATCGCCTGCGGCTCCTGGTAGGTCGAGACGGCCGACGGGCTGACGCCGCTCGAGACCAGCGAGCGCATGAACGAGAGCGCCTTCAGCGCGCCGCCGTTGGCCAGCAGCGCCGACTTGGTACCGGCGCTGTTCAGCACGCTGCCGCCGGCATCGGTCAGGAACTCCATGAAATCGCAGGTCGCGCCCTCGTAGTCGGCGCCCTGGAACACGTAGCCGTACTGGACCTGCTTCTTGGCCTGCATCGTCTTGGCCTCGGAGACGACCTGCTCCCAGGTCGTCGGGACCGGCAGGTGATCCTTGGCGAGCAGGTCCTTGCGGTAGTAGAAGAAGCCCTGGTCCTCGAACAGCGGGGCCCCGTACACCTGTCCCTTGTACGTCGCGCCGGCGACCAGCCCGGGCGCGAACGTCGCCCAGTAGCTCGACGGCAGGTACTTGCTGAGCGGCAGCGCCAGCTGGTGGGCGCCGAACTGCGCCGGCCAGATCACGTCGCCCATGTAGACGTCGGGCCCCGCGCCGCCCGAGATCTGGGTCGTCAGCGTCGCCCGGTTCGTGTCGGTGCTGGTCGGGGCGCTGATCAGGTTGATCTTGATGTGCGGGTAGGCCTTCTCGAACGCCGTGATCCACACCTTGCGGACGTCCGGGCCGCTGGTCGAGATCGGGCTCGCCCACCAGGTGATCGTGCCCGACGTCGCGCTGCCCGGAGGCGACATGTGGCTGGTCTTGGCGGCCGCCGCGCTCGACCCGGCGAGGTCGAGCACGACCATCAAGGTTGCGAGCGACGCCGCCAGGCACAGGGCCGTCCCCAGCCGGCGCGTTGCACTCCGCTGGAGCGCATCTACTAGAGACACTTGTGACTCGACTTTCTGATCGACGGTGAACGTGGTGGTCGAGGTGAGCCGACGCTCGAGCAGGCCGGAGCGGCGGGTCTGGTCCCGACGCTCGATCTGACGGTTGTGCGCGTCCTCATCTCCCCTCGGCGCGATCTGCGCGCCCGGCATTCCTAGCGCCGGTGGCCGCCACTGCCCAGCGCTGTTCGGCTATGCCGGACGGGCGCTGCCAAGACTGCGGCGCGAGCGCCTCGACCGGTAAAACCGCGGCTGATGACGATCCGACCGATGCCAGACCTCGAGCCACGTACCGGCGAGTTGCTCGCCGGCGGAGCTGCGCCCGCCGCTTCGCCGCACCCGCTCGCGCGTGACGCGCGTCGCCGCTGGTGGCGGAGCGCCGTCATCTACCAGATCTACATCCGCAGCTTTGCGGACGGGAACGGCGACGGCGTCGGCGACATCGCCGGCATCCGCTCGAGGTTGGGCTACCTCGCCAGCCTCGGCATCGATGCCCTGTGGATCAACCCCTGGTATCCGTCGCCGATGAAGGACGCGGGCTACGACGTCGCCGACCTGCGAGGTATCGATCCGCGGTTCGGGACGCTGGCCGAGGCGACCGCGATGATCGCCGAGGCTCACGAGCTGGGCCTGCGCGTCCTGCTCGACCTCGTCCCCAACCACCTCTCCTCGGAGCATCCGTGGTTTCAAGCGGCGCTCGCCGCCGGGCACGGCTCCGAGGAACGCGCGCGCTTCATCTTCCGCCCTGGTCGGGGCACGGATGGCAGCGAGCCTCCCAACGACTGGCAGAGCACGTTCGGCGGTCCCGCGTGGACACGTGTCACCGAACCCGACGGCGTCCCGGGGGATTGGTACCTGCATCTGTTCGCGCCCGAGCAGCCCGATCTCGACTGGTCGAGTCCCGACGTCCGCGCCGAGTTCGAGCGGACGATGCGGTTCTGGTTCGATCGCGGCGTCGATGGCTTCCGGATCGACGTCGCCCACGGCCTCGCGAAGGCGAACGGCCTGCCCGACGTCGGTTCGCTCACCTGGCCGCCGACGCCCGGCGACCCGGTCGAGCACCCGCACTGGGACCTGGACGGGGTCCACGAGATCTACCGCGGCTGGCGGGCGCTGGCCGATTCCTACGCCGATCCGCGCGTGTTCGTGGCGGAGGCGTGGGTGATCGGCCGGCCCGAGCGGCTTGCCAGGTACGTACGCGCCGACGAGTTGCACACCGCGTTCAACTTCGACTTCCTGTTCACGCCGTGGCTGGCGGCGGATCTGCGCTCGACGATCGACGACGCGATCGCCGCGCACGAAGCGGTCGGCGCCGCGCCCACCTGGGTGCTGTCAAACCACGACGTCGCGCGCGAGGTCTCGCGCTACGCGCGGCCGCAGGGCGTCCGCCGGCTCAGGCACCTGAGCGATCTGCTCGACCTGCCGGCCGATTTCCACCTGGGGATGCGCCGCGCGCGAGCGGCGGCCCTGCTGATGCTCGCGCTCCCGGGCAGCGCCTACGTCTACCAAGGCGAGGAGCTCGGCCTGCCCGAGGTCGAGGACATCCCCGACGAGCTCCTGCGCGATCCGACGTGGGAGCAGTCCGGGCGCAAGGACCGCGGTCGCGACGGCGCCCGCGTGCCGCTGCCCTGGTCCGGTGAGCAACCGCCGTACGGCTTCAGCCCCGCTGGGGCGACGGCCGCGCCGTGGCTCCCTCAGCCCGGATCGTGGCGCGAGCTGTCCGTGGAGGCACAGACCGGCCGGGTTCGCTCGATGCTCGAGCTGTACCGCGCAGCGCTCCGGATCCGGCGCCGGAACCCGGCGCTCGGCGACGGCCGGCTCAGCTGGTTGCCGTCGCCCGACGGTGTCCTCAGCTTCGCCCGGGAGCCGCATTTCACGTGCATCGTCAACCTCGGCGCCGACCCGGTGCCGGTGCCGCCTGCCAGTCGCATGCTGCTCTGCAGCGGCGCGCTCACCTCGGCCGCGGAGTTGCCGTCGGATACGGCGATCTGGCTCGAGCGCTGAGCGGTGCGATCGAGGCGGGGCGCGGGGCGCGGGCGACGTCGACCGGCTCGCCCCCGGCCGCCGGCCGCCGGCCGGCACAACCGCGCCAGCACCGGCCCCGCGACCACACCGTGTGCAGCCACGCCCCCATACGCAGCCGATCCGCACCACCCCAACCGCAAACCTCGATGCTGTCGCGCTTGTGCGCTCTCGACGGGAGCCTCCGGACCCACCCGAACCCTGCGACGCCCCGCGACTCCCCCGGGCACCGTGCGACCCCGACCATCACGGATCACGGGCGTCCTCCTGACCCGCACGGTCCTCCCGGCACTCCACACCCGGCCGTGACCGGCGCCCACGACGGCGATCGACCCGACAGCGGACCTGTCAGGCCGCGAGTGCGTGGGAACGCATCGCGGCGGTGATCCTCGCCGCCGCGCCGACCGCGAGCTTGACCGTCCGGTACAGGTCGAGCGCCGGGCTCGCCGATCGCGCCACCACCGTCAGCGCGGCGGCGGCCTCGCCCGCGTCCTCCCTGACAGGGGCGGCGACGCACAGCGCGGCCGGCGAGCCTGCCGGCGGGTCGTACGCCCAGCCGCACCGCCTCACCCGTGCGAGCTCCGCCGACATGTCCGCGAGCGTCGCATGCCGCGTCAGCACGCGCCCCGTCTCCCACAGGTCAGCGACCTCGATGTCGGAGCGGGCTGCGAGCAGCACCCGCGAGGGCGCGCTGTCGTCGACCGGTGCGGTGCTTCCCGCCGGCCTGCCGCCGGCGGGCGCCCGGCCGCGATCGTCGCGTCCGTGACCGCGCTCGTAGCGGCCGACGCAGATGATCCGCCCTCGCTCCCAGGCGAACAGGCTGGCGGCAACTCCGTGAGCCTGCGCCAGCTCGCGGATGATCGGCCGCGCGTGGGCGCTGAGCCCGTCGGTACGGAGCAGCACCGTGGCGAGCGAGATGTTGCGCCAGCCGAGGCGGTAGCGCCCGTTGCCGACGCGCTGCAGGAGCCCGATCTCCGTGAGCGTCGCGAGCGCCTCGTGTGCGAGCGACTTGCCGATTCCGAGCCGCTGGGCGGCAGCCGTGACTCCCCACTCCGGCTCCTCGAGCGTGATCAGCTCGAGCACGTCACCGGCGCGAATCAGCGTTCCGAGCATCGCTTCACCATCGGTCGACCTGCGTGCTGCCACCTGCGCCTTCTCATCCCGCCTCCTCTCTCCGGCAGCCCGCAGCCAGTGGCTGAGGGCTGACACTTCTTCCTTAAGGACGTCCGACGGGGCGCGGCTGACGACGCCTGTCGTCAATCCGGGCCCGCCGATCGTCTATAAGTTCAAACATGCGCGATCCGGGGGAGGAGGACGGCGCCCTCGTCGAGGCTGCTCGCGAGGGCGATCGGCAGGCGTTCGCGCTGCTCTACCACCGCTACAAGCCAGACGTGTGGAACCTCGCCTACCTGACGCTGCGCGACACCGCGGAAGCTGAGGACTGCCTTCAGGAGACGTTCGTGAGAGCCCTGCGCTCGCTGGGCTCGGGGACCCCGGTCGAGGCGGCGAGGCCGTGGCTCTTGACGATCTGTCGCAATGCCTGCCTCGACCGGCTGCGATCGGCCAAGCGCCGGGGCTACGTCTCGTTCGATGCCGAGGACGCGCCGGAGCCGCCGTTGCCGGCCATCGACGAGGACGCGCGCGTCGACCTGCACCGGGCGATCGCGCGGCTCGAGCCCGAGGATCGCGAGGCATTCGTGCTCGTCGACGTACTCGGCTACCGCAGCCACGAGGCGGCCCAGATCCTCGGCCTGGCCGCGCCGTCGACGCTGCGCTCGCGGTTGAGCCGCGCCCGCCGTCTGATCGCCCCCGCGCTGACCGGCGCGCGAGCGGACCCGGCCGCCGAGATCTGGGGCGTCTACCACCAGCCACCGGACAATGCGGTCGTCGCGTGCTTCCGGTCCGGTCCCGGCCCTGGCGCGCGGACGGCGGCCGAGCAGATCGACCTCAGCAGCGAGCTCGAGCGCCTTCGCGAGTCGGCCGGTGCGGTCCGCGGCGCCGTCGGGCTCGTCGACTTCTTCGACCGCCTCGACGTTCGGATTCCGCCGATGCTGCGAGTGCTTGCGGTGATCGACGGCGCACTCGCGCGGACCCCCGCCAGTGCGCGCCACTGGCTGGCCGATCATCCACGCTGGCAGGTGCGCAGCGCCGGCTCGCACGCCGGCTGGCTGCTCGCGGTCGAGACCCTGTTGCGGGCCGCCGGCGCCGACCGAGACCAGGCCGCGCTCGACGCGCTCGACGCACCGACGCCGTTCCTGTGGACCCACGCCGGATGATCGACCGCGACGATCATTGCTGGGAGGCCGCGCTCGACGGCGAGCTGACCGACGAGGTCCGGGCGCACCTGGCGAGCTGCACCGGCTGCTCGCGCGTGGTCGATCGGGTCCTGAGTGCGACGATGGCGATCCAGTCGGAGATTCCCCCACCGCCGCCGGGGCTGGACGTGCGGGTGCTCGCCACGCTCGAGCGCGAGCGCTCGGACGCACTCGAGCTGGAGCGCGCCCGTCGGCCGCGCCGCGGGCTTCCGCGCGTGCCGGCGCTGCGGGTGCGCTCGCTCGGCGCCCCGGCGCGGCACGCGCTGGCGGTCGGGATCACCGCAGCAGCGGTGCTGATCGCCGCGCTGGTGATCACCCGTCCGTCCGGGCTGGTCGCCGGCAGCAGTCGTTCGGCCGTGCCGATCACGCCGCTGTCGGCGCAGTGCTCCGGCGGCAGCCGCATCGTCGTCGCGGGCGCCTGGTACGGCGCCGAGGCAACCGAGTTCGCCAAGACGCTCGGCCGCTTCCAGGAGCAGACGGGGATCCAGGTGATCTACGCCTACGACACCCATTCGATCGCGACCGTGCTCGCGTCGCTCGTCAAGAGCGGCTGCGCGCCCGACGTCGCGCTGCTGCCGCAGCCGGGGACGATGGACGACTTCGTCCGCGCCGGCGAGCTGCAGCCGCTCGCGCCGATCGTCGGCGACCTCGTGCGCAGGAACTACACGCCCGCGTGGGAGCAGCTCGGCAGCGTCGGCGGCAAGCTCTACGGTGTCTGGTTCAAGGGCGCGGCGAAGTCGATGATCTGGTACCGGCCGTCCGCATTTCGCAGGGCCGGGATCGCGCACCCGCCGCGCACGTGGGCGCAGCTGCTCGCCGACGCGCGCAGGCTGCGGGCCGTCGGGATCCAGCCGTTCGCGATCGGCGGCGCCACCGGCTGGACGCTGACCGACTGGTTCGAGAACGTGTACCTGGCGACGGCCGGTCCGGTCCGTTACCAGGAGCTGGCCGACAACAGGCTCAAGTGGACCGATCCGAGCGTCACCCGGGCGCTGCGAGTGCTGGCGGAGATCTTCGGGAACCGGTCGCTGTCGGGGCCCCTGTCGGTCGCTGCGCGGACGACCTTCGCCGAGTCGGTCGACCAGGTCTTCGGCAGGCATCCGACCGCCGCGATGGTGTTCGAGGGCGACTTCGTCCGCAGCTACCTGCCCGCGTCGCTGCCGTCCGGTGGGGCTCGCTTCTTCGACTTCCCGGCGCCTGCGCCGACCGCGACGCCGGCGCTCGAGGTCGGCGGCGACGTGGCCGTGCTGTTCACGAAGCGGCCAGGCGCGGAGCGGCTGATCCGGTTCCTCGCGACGCCCGCCGCCGGGCAGATCTGGGCCCGCGACGGCGGCTTCATCTCGCCCAACCGCAACCTCCCGCTGGGCGACTATCCGGACCCGCTCAGCCGCAAGCTCGCCCAGCGGCTCGTGGACGCTGCGACCGTCCGGTTCGGGCTCTCGGATCAGGAGCCGACGGCGTTCGGCTCGGACCCCTACCAGGGGATGTGGCTGCTGTTCCAGCGGTTCCTCGCCGACCCGCGCGACATCGGCGGCCTCACGCGCGAGCTCGAGGCGGGCGCGACCGCCGCCGCGGCCTGCGTCAAGGCAGTCGGCGGCGACTGCTAGTGCTCGAGACTGAACCGTTGGCTCACCCCTGTGGTGCCATGGCCGGTGGGGGTGTAGCTGCTCATGGCCGTGAGCGTCACGCTGTGCGTACGTTTCAGCAGCGTCTGCCCGGCAGCGCTCAGCGTGAGCTTGATCCTGACCATGCCCGCCCGCTTCAGCGCGACGGTTGCCCAGGCGACCAGTACGCGTTTGGCGTGTTTGGACTGGCGCCCGGTTTGGTTGGGGCGGTAGTACCAGCTGACCACCAAGCGACCGCCCAGCGGTGCGTCAAATGTCGTCCGGTAGCCGCCGCTGCGAAGCAGCCCCCCGATCGTCGCGGAGCCTCCGCGTGGCACTGACGCTCTGGCGAGTAGAGCGCGGATCGTGACCTGGTTCGGGGCGATCGGACCGAATTCGCTTGAGGTCGTCTGCGTGCTTCCGGCGTTGTTGGCAGCCGTGAGCACGAGTTTCAGCATCGCGCCCTGGTCTGCAGCGCGCACGCGGTAGGAGTCCTTCGTGGCGCCCGGGATGGGTGCGCAGCGGGGCTTGCAGCGCAGCCACTGGAACGTCTCCGAGGTCGGTGGTCCCCCGGACCATGTCGTGGCCGACGCGCGCACGGTCTGGCCCACGATTGCGCGGCCGGCAATCACCGGGGGCCTCGCGCTGCTCGGCTTCGTGGGCGCGGGCGGGACCGTTGCCACAGGCTCCGTCGGCGTCGGCGTCGGCGTCGGCGCCGGCGTGGATGTGGCCGCTACGACTCCGGTCGTGCTGGAGGTCGCAGCCGTGCTGCCGCCGGCGTTGCTCGCCGTCTCCTGCACTGCGATCGTGTGACCGATGTCATTGCCGGTCAGCTTATAGGTCGGCGACGTTGCCCCGGGGATCCCGGAGCAGGACATCCCAGCACTGTCGCACTGCAGCCACTGGTAGCCGCGCTCCGTGGGGTCGTTGGCCCAGTTCGCGCTGATTTCGCTGAGCGTCTCGCCCGCCAGAGCGAGGCCGGAGATCGTTGGCGGCGTGACGTTCGCGGGCGGCAGCGGCAGCACCACCGAGGTCTGGGCCGACATCGCCGCATTGGCCGCGCCGTCGAAGGTGGCGGTCTCGAGCACGCGAATCGTATCGCCCGCGTCGGCGAGTGTAACTACGTACGTGTCTGCAGTCGCGCCGGCGATCGTCGTGCAACTTGCGCCGGACCTGTCGCACAGCTGCCACTGAGCCGTGACCGTGAGCCCGTTGGGAGGACTCCAGCTCCCTGGGGTTGCAGTCAAGGAGCTGCCTTGTTGCGCGGCGCCGGAAATCGTCGGTGGCCCGACGTTCGTCGGCGGCAGCGGCTGCACCACGGCGGTCTGCACTGAGCTAACGGTGGCGGCCGCGCCGTTTATGGTCGCCGTCTGGCACACCCTGATCGTGTGGCCGGCGTCTGCCCAAGTCAGCAAGTATGTGTCCGACGTGGCCCCGTCGATATCCGTGCAGCTCAGGCCGGAGCTGTCGCATCGCTGCCATCGGTCGGCAATCGTGACGCCGGCCGTTGGCTCCCATGTTCCCTGCGTTGCGGTGAGTGTCTCGCCCTCGGCTGCGGTGCCGCTGATGCCGGGCGGGTAGTCGTTGACCGCCGGCACGACGGTGGTGGGCGGCGTGGGCGTCGGACTGCTGCTCGCACCGGGGACGTTCGCCCAGACTTCGGCTCGGACGGTCGAGCCGGCGTCAGCCGCAGTGGGTACATAGGTTGCCGAGATCGCACCCCATTTTCCGCCGTTGATGGGCGAGCAGTTGTGTCCGGTCGGGTCACATTGCTCCCACTGATACGCGAAGCTCGCCGGCGTGAATGGCATCCCGTTGAGGGTCCACGAGCCAGTCGACGCGGTCAGCGTGTCACCCTGTACAGCGGAGCCCGTGATCGTCGGCGACGCCGTATTCGCCGGAGCAGTGCCGGTTGGGGGCGGAGCGTCGTCCAGCAGGCCCTCGAGCGACGCTGCAAGTGTCGACGGACCTGAGCTGGACTGCGACCAGGTCAGGTAGAACTGATTCCCGGCTCCTACCGGTGTCGTCGCGGCATCCAGCGTGAACACGTTTCCGCCGTTCGTGTCGATCGCGTTCGTTCCGGGGCCGATCTCCGCCCACACGGGATCTGTCGGACGAACGGCGTAATACACGGGCGTCAGGTCGTACGACGGAATCCAGTTGTTCGGTCCAACGAACGCCTCGTAGGCAGCGCGGACCGGCGAGTAGTGAGGCTGGTCGGAGGAGATCGTCTGACCGCTGTCAACCACATCACCGATCTCGTATCCCGACCAGACGAGCGGCGGGCAGGTGCTCGACGCACAGCCGGTCGTCGGCCAGTTGCTGGAGACGAACTGGGCGGACATCGGGTCGGCGGCGAGGTTCGTCTCCGACGCGCGGCTTGGGTAGCCGCCACCCATGACCACGAGCATCTTCACCTTCTGCGCGACGAGCTGAACGCCGGTCAACGGGCTGATCGAGTCGGCCGGAGACCGCAGCAGATCGGCGATATTCCCAAGGCTGCCGCCGGTCGCGATCACGACGCTGTCGTTTGCCGCGGCCGCGAGCACGCGCCGGTACACGTTCAGCGCCTTGTCGGGGGCGGCGAGGGGCGCAGGGGCGAGCTGAGCGCATGGCCCCACCAGGTCGGGTGTATCGTCGTCACTGACGTAGTCCTGCACTTGGGTGCCGATTGGAACGCTCGGCGCTCCGTAGTAGTCATCGATTGCAGCGATGCATTTCCAGGAGTTCGTCTGGACGGTCGATGTGCCAGGCTCTGAGTCCAGAATCACGGCGAGTACGGTCGCTTGTCCTTGCTGCTGGAAGGCGAACGCAGTCGCGAGCATGCCAACGTCGTCGGCGTTGTCGGACAGATCAGTATCGACGATCAGCGGCGCTGGGGACGCACGCACTGCATCAGCGATCCCTGGGGCGAGTGCCGCTAAGCATGTCAACGCTGTGCTGAGCGCGACCATGGTCAGTATGCGACCAAGTCGTGAAGCTCTCACGACCCGCGGCACTCGGCGTCCGAACGGATCCTGGCCATCGGTGGCCTAGGCGATGCTCCCCTGGGGAACGGACGGCCGCGTGAGCGCCGCAGCGCGTTCAGGTCTCCGGTGGTCTGAGTGTGGAGCGCGACAGCGTGATTCGTCGACATCAGCGGAGCGCGTGGCCAGCGTCAGGGGTCGGCCAGAAGCGGAGCGAGCGACGGCGTGCAGGCACAGGCCGCGTTGCGCAGCCGTGGCAAGCCGAGCAGGTCGTCGATCGTCTGAAGGACGGAGTAGTGGTCGACGGGCGTCTTCAGGGTCGCGTGGGCGCGGGCACCCGGGCCGGCGACGATCGTCACGATGCGTCCACCTGCGGCGAGCCGGCAGCAGCCGTCGTTCGTCGTGCCCTCGTCCCAGGTGAGGAACAGCAGCCCGTTGCGGCCGAGTTCCGCGAGCAGCGGGGGCACGAGCTGCGACAGGAAGCGGTCACCGGTCGTCACCGAGCAGTCGTGCATGTCGTTGCAGACGTTCGGGGTGATCCAGATGAACCGCGGCAGCGTGCGCGCGCCCTCGTCGGCCGCCAGCTCGCTGAGGGGTACGACGTGGCCGCACAGTCTGCGATCGGCGACCAGCGAGCGGTAGTAGACGAACGGGTCGTGGCGCTTGGCGTACTCGCCGGCGCCCGACCCGGTGAAGCAGGGCGCCGGGAGATCCTGCATGTAGGCCTTCCAGCTCACGCGCGCAGCGGTCATCTGGGTCACGATGCTTGACGCACCGACGCTGCAGTCCGTGCAGTCGCTGCTGATCCCAAAGGTGGATCCACCCGTCAGCGCCAGATAGTTGGGCAGCGACGGGTGGGTGATCCCGAACATCCGCGATGCCAGCGCGTAACGCTTCGCGAGGCCATTGATGAAAGGCGCCGAGCGCCTGCCGATCACGTCGCCGTACTCCTCGTTCTCCATTACGATTACCGCGATGTGCTCCGGCGCAGGGTCCATGCGCGCAACGGGCGACGCGTGTGTCTGGATCGGCCCCGCCCGTGACGCGTCGCCGCATGCGGCGAGCCCCGACACCGCCAGCGCGGCACAGCCGATCACCAGACTCCCCGCTCGCAGCAGTCTCACTGGACGCGACCATAGCGAGCGATCGGCACAGCGGATTTGCTGGCGGTCGGAACGTCGCGGAATCCGATCACGCGTTTGACCGCCGCACGGAGCGCGCGATCGGCGGCAGTCAGCGGCAGACGTTCGATGTGATATTCGACGTACGGTTGCGGCCGGGCGCCGAAGCGTGTCTTGAACTGCGCCAACGGCGCCGATTGGCCGGTCTCGCCCATGTGGTACCACCGGCAGCCGGCCGCGCAGGCGTCTTCGATCGCGAGCCGCTGAAGCAGGTAGCTCGCTCGGGTTGGACCCGCAAGTTCGGGATCCATCGCGCCCCGCGTGTAGTTGGCGTTTCGGCCTTGTAGGACCATGATCGCGGCGGCCGGCCGGCCGGCGAGTGAAGCGACCCAGATGCAGCAGCGCTCGCCGAGCCGATCCGCGATCGCCTGGAGCTTGCTCTGCGGGTCGCGGCGGCGACCCCGCCAGCGCGCAAGCGACGGCGGCTCGTGCTGCCCTGCCGCCCAGCGGATCAGCGATAGCTCGAACAGCTCGTAGAACTGCGGCACGAGCCGACCAGTGGTGTCGCGCCGAACTTCGAGCTCGCTGCGCTCGGCCCGGCGCACGGCGGTCCGAGCCGCGCCGGTGAAGCGTTCGTGCCACACGACATCGAAGCCCCCGTCGAGGTCGAGCGCGTGCGCGAGACGCGGCACGCCGACGACGCCGGCGGGCCGTGCTCTTTCCCACAGCGGACCGGCGAGCGGGTTTGGCCGGATCGAGGTCCGCAAGGCAGTGCGCTCGCTCAGCAGATCGGCGAACGCCACCTCCACGTCGGCCTGGCGAACGCCGCCGCTCGCGATCAGGCCCCCCATCCCCCACGCCGGCGGGAACGACGCCTCGTGAACGGCACCGCCCAGCAGCCGCCTGCGGACCATCGGCAGCACGGCGGTGCGACCGTCCCCAAGCTCGTACAGACGGCTTGCGTCCTCGTATCCCAACCGCGAGCAGAGCAGATCGACCCACGCTGGCGAGTGGTAGACGAGGGCGTCAGGGTCGGCGCCGTAGGCCTCGAGCCACGCGGCGCGCGGAGCCGGACTGCGCGCGCTCGTCACGGCGCCCCCCAGCGGTCGAGCACACCGTGGACGTTGTAGTGGTTCCACCACCGATGGCGGTCGTAACGCTCGCTTTTGGCGAGCAGGCTGGCAACGTGCCTGATCCAGGCCAGCAGCGCAAGCTGGCGTGCGTCGAGCACTGCGGCGATGTCGTCCGGCGCGGCCTGCGCGAGCGCCATTGCAAGCGATCCGTCGCCATTGCCGGCGAGCAGATCGGCGATGCACCGGCCAAGCTCGCGGCGCTCGACGAGTTGCTGGACCGCCAGCAGAAAGGCTGTCGTATCGAGTGCGGGAAGGTCCCTCGGCTTAGCCATCTCCCAGTCGATGATGCCTGCGATCTCGTTCGTCCCCGTGTCGATCAGGACGTTGCCCGGCACGAAGTCACCATGGATCCAACCGATCTGCAACTGCCGCCGATCGAGCTGGCCGGCGAGCTCTGACTCCAACCTTCGCAGAGTGGTCGTCCGTCGCCGCGAGCCGCTCAGGATCGACTCGATCGCTCGGACCGGATCGCCGATCCAGCGGTCGAGCATGGCCGCGTCAACGGTCGCGAGCTCGGCTGTCCGCCGGTGCAGTCCGGCGACCGCGTCGAGCGCACGGCGCGTCAGAGGCTGCCACGCGACGCCTCCGCCGATCAGCTTTGCGATGCTCACGCCACTCAGCTCCGTCTCGACGATGTAGTTGCGGCCGTCGAGCTCCCCGGTCGCCTGCAGTTGGGGGAGTGCGACCTCCCAATCACGAAGCCGTGGATCGACACGGAGATCCCTCAGCCTGACGGCCGTCGCTCGGAGGCTGTTGCTGGCGCGATCGCTGCTCGCAAGCTTGATCACGAGTCGCGCGCCGCCCGGCTCGCGAAACGCGCGACCGACTGCCACATCATTGACCATCGGTTCGACCCCGTCCAGCTGGGTGCCGGCCGGTATGCAGCGCTCGAGCGCTGCCGAGTTGCGGGCGGCAGCACGCCGCGCTCGCAGCTGACGAAGCGAATCCGTCGCACCGACTCCGGTCGGATCGGCGACCATCAGGAATCCTGCGACGGCTGTCTGGCAGGCCAGCCAGGCGAGCCCGACCCCCGCGATGCCGATCAGCTCGAGCAGCAGCGGTGCCAGCAGCAGCACTGAGCCGCACAGCGCCGCCATCAACGCGACGAGCGTCCGCATCTGCCGGCGTACCCGGTAGATGCTGATGTGCAGCGCAGTGATCGCATTCGGAATCGCCGACAGCGCCAGCAGTGCCAGCGTCGGCGCTCCGTGCTCCGCGTACTGGCGGCCGAACAGACGGAGCACGTATGGGGCCAGAATCGCGATCGCGACCGCCGCCGGAACGACGAGTCGTGCGGTCTGGAGCAGGACCTGGCGGACGTACTCCGAGAGCCGACCCGGGTCGGCCGCGGCAGTGGCGACGAGCACTGTGCCCGGACCCGCGCTCATCGCGAGCAACGGCATCACGATCATCCACGACAGCGAGAAGAACGCGTTCGAGGTCGCTCCGGCGATCGAGATCACGATCACCGGCATCAGCGTGGTGGCGGCGAGCCACAGCAATGCCCCGAGGAGGTCAGGGGCGACGAACCGGGCGATCTCGCTGCCGGTCGGGACCTCTACGTCCGGCTCTCCGCGCGCGGCGCGACGGCGGCTGAGCGGACCGAAGATCAGCGCGTTGACCGGCAGGACGCACACGACCAGCGCCGCCGTCCACGAGGCGAACACCCCGAACCGTGGCGAGACCGACAGCAGCGCCACCAGCAGCACGAGCTTGGCGATCCCGTACACCCCGTTCTCGACGGGCACGAGCACAGCTGCCCCGAGCCCGGTCAGCGCACTGTCCTGGAGGTTGAAGATCGACCACGTCACGCACGCGGTGATGAACCAGATGACGATCGCCGGGCTTGAGCCGAACACGGCGAGCGCCGGCGCCCACACGCGAATACCGACCAGGAACACGGCCCCGCACGCCACCGCCGCAAGCCCGGCGACCAGATAGCAAGCGGCGATGAAGCGCCTGCGCCTGGTGCGGAGGATCGGCACGAACCGCACGAGCGCGCTCATCAGGTTGAGCTGCGCCAGCCCGGCAAGGAACATCATTGCCGAGATCGCCGCAGTATTTACGCCGACCGCGTGGGCACTGTAGTTGCGCGCGGCCACCAGCCAGTAGACGAGGCCGAGCATCGCCGTGACGGCCGAGTTGAGTACGAGCGCATAGCCGTCACGCAGCAGCGGCACGTGGAGCTGCGCCGCCAACGTTGCGAGCCGAAGCGGTCGCGCCGGCAGCGCGACTCGATCGGCGCTGGACGAACGAGCGTGTCTCATGGCACCCGACGGGCGAGCCGGGCGGCACGGATGGCGAGCCTGGCTCGACCGTCGCCGGCGACGGACAGCAGGTCCAGCAGCAGCGCGCGGTCGCCGAGCGGCCTTGGGAGCCGGCACGAGGGGCACCCGCCGGGAGGATGTCCCAGCACCTGCCCCACCGCTTCCGCGAGACCGGCTTGATAAGGGCGCCTGACCCGTCTCGCCCCCGTGCGGGCGGCCAGCGCGTGCGCGTGGCCGGGGACGAATGCCGCGTGAGCGAGCGCGAGCATGGGAGCGTCGGCGGACGTGTCGCCGACCGCGACCGCGATCGGCCGATCCTCCACGATCCCGAGCGCCGCGGTCAACGCGCGCAGACCCGACCCCTTGTCGACGGCGGCGTCGACGAAGTCAGTCTGGCTGTCGCCGACGATCGCCCGCACTCCCCCGTCTGCGCCACACGATCGCAGGCAGTCGGCGGTCTCAGTGTCCTCGAGCGGCCGACGCCGACCGCCATCGCCAATGCGGTAGGCGCGCACGGCGTACCGAAAGGCGCGGTCAAGCCGCACGCCTTCGCGTGCGCGCAGCTCGGAGCGCAACCGCGCGAGCGCGCCCACGCCAGGTTCGTCGACCAGCCCGATCACGCGCGCGCCACCGTCGAGGCAGAGCGCCGCCCCGTACTCCGCGACGCCGGCCTCGAGGCCGTAGGCGCGGCAGCGGTCAGCCACCTCTCCGACGCTCCGGCCGGTGGCGAGCACCGGACGGAAGCCATGCGCGATCAATGCCCGCAAGGCTGCGGCGCTCGTTCGTGTGGGCGCCGCGAAGCCGAGGTGCTCGGTCTCCAGCACGCCGTCGATGTCGAGTGCGCACAGCGGTGCGCGCTCCCCGGCGCATCGATCGAGATCGGCCAGGAACACACCGCCGAAGTAGCGCGCGACCGCACGAGCGCTCGCGTGCCGGACCTCCTGCTCGCGCTCCGGATCCTCGCGCAGCCGGCCCCATAGGTGGGCGAGCTCGTAGAGCAGCAGGCGCTCGCGTTCCACGCCTTCTCCGGTCTGCGCACGCCAGGCGGCGAGAACGCGCTCGACGAGATCTGGATCATCACTTCCGGCACCGACCCCCGCGAGATCGAACGCCGGGTCCGCGCATGCCAGGCCGAGACTCCAGTCGGTTCGCTGAGTGAGGGTCACCTTGATGGCACCCGAGCCATCCTGCGAGGCGAACCAGTGGCCGGGCGACATGCTGCCGTCGATCACCGACGGCGACGACGTTCTCAGCAGTGACCGGGCGGCCCTGTCGACGAGCGCGACCCGGGCGAGCGGCGCCGCGCGGCCGAAGCTCCGGCCGAGGATGATCCCTGCCACCTCCCAGGCGGGTCGCTGACCGTGCAGGGCAACGGTCTTGTCGCGCGCCAGCGGCAGTGCCCGGCGCCGCGCCGCCACGTACGCAGCGGCAGCATCCGGAAGCCGATCGGCACCGGCGCTGAGCCGGTGCCCGCCGGGGATCCATTCGCGGTACAGCACCCCGTCGTGGAGGCCGAACACACGTGGACCGAACGGCCCGAGTTCGCGTGCGACCGCGAGCTCGCGTGCGCCGAAGTAGCCGACGCCGACGCTCGTCGCCAGGATGTCGAGCTCGCGCTGACCGCGCCCGGACGGCTCGGTGCCGCTGACGCGATACAGCGCGCGGCGATGCCCGCGCCGGAACGCGGCATCGCCAAGCTCGACCCGCCGGATCGAAACGAGCTCGAGCTGATCTCTCAGCAGCCCTGCCAGCACATCTCTCGCCGCGCTGTCCTCGAGTCGTGCGTGCACCGACCACTCGTGTTCGGCGAGCAGGACCGCAGCGTAGCCCGACAGCGTGGCCGGGAGCATGCCGCCGCTCCGCTCGAGCGCAAGCAGGAGCACGATCCCATCGTGCGGGACGCCGTGGCGTTCGAGGCGGGTCGCCGCTGCGACGAGCGACGCACCGCTGACGGGCGGATCGTCGATCAGCAGTGCCTGGCCGCCGCTGCGCGCCAGCGACCGCAGCCGGCTTTGCTCGGCCCGGAGCAGCGCGCGGCCAGGACGCATCGTCAGCACTCCGGCAACGGGGGCGCCCCGAGCACGGAGCATCGCCGCGATCAACGGCGCCAGATAGCTACCCGAGGTTCGGACGCCCGCCACCAGCACAGGCCGCGGGCGATCGGTGCGTGCCGCGATGAAGCGCTCGGCCAGCAGTTCGAGGTCATCCGGTCGCTGGTCGAATTCGTGGAAGCACGCGGGCAGACGAACCACTGCTTGCCGGACCGCCTCAGGCAACGCTCGGGCCGCACGAGCGAGCTCCAGGCAGCGAGTCGCGAGCGCGTCGCCATCGTCCCGGTAGCCGAGGGCGGCATCGGCCAGCTCGTCGCACAGATGCGCTGCCTCGAGCTGCCAGCGACGCAGATCGCGCGTCGATCGCCGGGCGGCGCCGGCGGCCACTGCGGCGTGGCTGCCGGCGGCGGCGAACCGGCCGGCCAGCCTGGCGGGCGCCGCGCGCGAGCGGCACAGCACAGACGCCGTGTCGTCGAGTGGGTAGGGTCCGTCATGCAGCCGGTCCTCGGCGATCTGGTTGAGCCCGGCGGCAATCAGAAAGGCGTCGAGCCAAGCTCGCGCGGAGGCTGCGCGCTCGAGCAGCTGGCTCAGCTCGTCGAGGTCATTGAGCAGGCTCGTCACAAGGAGCCTGGGGTCGGCCCCGATCGCGATGCTGGTATCAGCCGCCAGCATCGTTCCGTAGCCGCCGCTTCCCGCGCACGTATCCGATCGGCCCGTACAGCATCCCTGCCCGCTCGGCTGCCAATAGGGCATGGGAGCCCGCGCCCGGGTCGAGGCTCTGACCCGAGCGCAGCGAACGGGCGCGCGCCAGGCCCGGACGAACGAGGCGACCGAGCTCGCGCATGCGGCTCGGGCTGTCGAGCACGGTCTTCGTCAGGTACGCGGTCAGGCCGGCGCCGTATCCGAACGCCTGCCGGCGGAGCGCGCGATGGTCGCTGTGGTGCGCGTGCAGGACGAGTGCCGCGGGGTTGTAGACGAGGCGCTGCTCGCTCGCGATCACCGAGAAGAACGCGCTCAGATCATCGCCGCCGCGAGCAGGGGTCCCGGCGCCGGTTGCGGGATCGAAGCCGCCAATCGCCTCAAGACCGGCGCGCGTGAACGCCATGTTGGCACCGGATCCGAACTTGCCCGCCGCATACGGATAGAGCTTGTCGCCTGAGTCCGTCGAGGCGTCGAACACGCTTTCCGCGAAGCCCTTTCCCCAGCCCCAACGCTGCTCCGCGACCAGCTGTGCCGGAGTCTCGAGCTCGGCAGGAGCGATCAGCCCGGTCACGCATGCGACCCGGTCGGCGAGGGCGAAGCCGCGGGCCAGCTCGAGCAGCCACTGCCGGTCGACGATCACGTCGTCGTCTGTGAACGCAATCACGGCTCCGCGGGCCTCGCGCACGCCGCGATTGTGTGCCATCGCAAGCCCCGGTCGCGGCTCGTGTACGTACCTCACCCGGTCACGGAAGTCGCGCTGGAGGGTCTCGCGAGTGGCATCGGTCCGCGGCGCGTTGTCTACGACGACCACCTCGAAGCTCGGGTATTCGAGTCCGCAGACGGCGTCCAGACAGCGTCTGAGGCTGTCCGGTCGTTCGTGGGTCGCGACGACGACCGTTGCGAACGGAGCGTGCTGGCGCACCCGGTCCAGCTCGGCAAGGCATCGCGGCTGCATCGATGGCGGCGAGGCAAGTCCCGCGGGCGTGAGCGAGTCCGGCATCTGCAGGCCGTCAGCCCGGAGATGCTCGCGGATGACGTGGGCGAGCTCGGACCAGACCCGCATCGCGATTCCCTCAGCGGTGACCTGCGCAGGCAGCCAGACGAACCCCAGCGGGTGTCGGTGCAGGCGGACGAGGCAGAGCGCCTGTGGGTAGCGGCGTGCAGCACCGGCGCTACCGGTGCCGATGCCGGTGGGGTCGAGCGCGCCAGAGATCTCGAGCTCGAGCAGTTTCACCGGAGCGCAGGCTGTCAATGTCGCCCTTCCACAAGAGGAGCAACGGCTGGGTGCCCGCGCGTTTGTAGCAGCCGAGCAGGTAGGCAGCTGGGTGTTCGAGCAGATCGATGAGTTCTACACCGTGGGCGGCTCCACGGTGTGCTCGGCCACCGCTCGCCGGGACGCCGGATCACGAGCGCCCAGCCCCGCACCACGGCGCGGGGAATCTCAGCGGACCGGAATCGGGTGTTGTGGCGCACCCGGCGACCTCGGGGGCGTCCCCCCACCGCTAAAGTCTTTGCGTCCGCCACTCCGCCTACATGCAGTCGACCACCTCAGCCCAACCCGTGCTAACGGAGCGGGGACCGTCGAGCGTGACCTTGACCGAGGTGGTTGATGGCCGCCTCCTGAGCGGCGGCATGCTCGCGGGAGCATCGAGGTCGTCGTTGTTCCATGTGGTGCTGATCGCGGGCGCTCTGACGCTGTGGGCGGCGACGCTTGGCGGTGTCGACCCGCACCGGATGACTGACTTTGGGCTGCTGTCGGTGCTGTCGCCGTGGTACTACGTCGCAATCGGCCTGGTCACCGCGAGCTTCTGCATCGCGCTCTACTCGGCCCCGCGCCAATGGGCACTCCTCGGGGCGCACGTGGTCGGGCTGCTCCTCATGCTGCATGGCAGCCCGGCGATCATCTACGGAACGTTGCGCTACGCCTGGGCGTGGAAGCACGTCGGGATCGTCGCCTACATCGTCGAGCACGGATCGGTCAACCCGAACATCGGTTACCTGACCGCATATCAGGACTGGCCAAGTTTCTTCGCGCTCGCCGCGCTGATCGTCCAAGCCGGTGGCTTCGGCGACGCCGCCGCATTCGCGTCCTGGGCGCCGCTGTTCAACAACCTGCTGTTCGCTGGCGCTGCGATGTTCCTGTTCAGGACGCTGACGAAAGATCGGAGGCAGGCCTGGCTGGCGGTGTGGCTCTTTTGCATCACCAACTGGGTCGGACAGGACTACTTCTCGCCGCAGGCCAACGCCTACTTCCTCTACCTGATCACGATCGGCATCTGCCTGTGCTGGCTGCGGCCGACCGGCCTGCCGCCGATCGCCTCGCTCAGGCGCTGGCTTCGCTCGGAACGCCTTGCGCAGACCGCGCGTCAGGTGATCGCGAGAGGACTCCCGCTGAACCAGGCAGGCATGCTGAAGCAGCCGCTTCCGGCAATGGCTGCGATCGTGTTCTTGCTCGCCGCGGCGATCGTCACCAGCCACCAACTCACGCCGTTCATGCTGATTCTCGCGATCTCGGCGCTCGTCGTCTTCAGGCTCTGCGTCCTGCGCGGCTTGCCGTTGCTGATCTTGGTGATGACCGCCGCCTGGGTCTGCTACATGGCAGTCACCTTCCTGAAGGGCAACCTCTACTGGATCGTCGCGTCGATCGGTTCGCTCAATATCGGCAGCTCGACGCTCAGCAACCTGGCGGTCGCGAGCCACGACCATGTGATCGTTGCCGAGGTCGCACGGTTATTGACGGCGTCGGTCGGCGCAGTGGCCGCACTCGGGCTCTGGCGCCGCCTGCGCAAGGGTCGCGCCGACACCGCTGCGGTGCTGCTGGGCGTCACCAGCGTTCTGATGGTGTGGGGCAACGCGTATGGCGGCGAGATGCTGTTCAGGATCTACTTCTTCGCGCTGCCGTTCCTGTCGTTTCTCGCCGCCGGGCTGATCTTCCCTTCACCACGAGCCGGGCGAGCGAGGCTCACGCCCGCGGCGGCGATGCTCGTGTGCGCGCCGCTCCTTGCCGGCATGCTCGTCTCCTACTACGGCAATGAGCGAATGAACTACATCTCTCCCGACGAGGTGCGGGCCGAGCATTACCTGATCGCGCAAGCACCCCCCGGCTCGACGCTGGTATCGATCAGCGCCGACTATCCGTGGGTGATGGGCGACTACGAGCGGTACAGGTTCGTGCAGGTGGTCGTCCTTCCGGTCTCCCAGCAGCGTGCGCTGATCGCCAACCCAGCCGGCCAGGCCGCACGGCTGATGGGCGCGGGCTCTGGCCACGCCGGCTACATGATCTTCTCGAGCAGCCAGGCGGCCGAGGTCGAGATGACCGGCGAGCTGCCTGCTGGCAGCGTCACGCGGATCCGGGACGCGATGCTCCGCTCCCCGAGGTTCCGCGTGATCTACCGTGGCCCCGACTCGTTGATCTTCGCACTTTCGACGCAAGCCGGTTCGGCATGACCCACAGTGGACGGCCGTGGCCGCTGGTGATCGTCGTGTCGGCGGCCGCACTCACGGTAGCCGCCGGCTTGGCCGCTCCGAGCGCGGTCAGGGGACCGCTCGCGCTGTGGTTCTTCCTGTTCTGCCCGGGGATCGCGATCGTCGGGCTCTTGGAGATCGCCGACCCGCTCGCCGAGGTGATGATCGCGGTCGCGGTGAGCATCTCGATCGGAATGCTGCTGTCGCTGGCGATGGCGCTCACCGATACCTGGTCGTGGGTCGCGGCGAGCGTGATCCTGATTGCGGTGAGCCTCGCCGGCGCGACCGCGCAGGCACGCCGCCGGTCCAATCGACAGAGGCAATGAACGAGCTTGGTGGTCCGACGGCCGTCAGCGCCGGCGTCGTCGCAATCGTCCTCCTGATCGTGCTGCTGGCCGAGCACGAGCTGCTGCGCGTCGCTGATCGCGAGATCCTCCGCAAGCGCAAGCGCTTCATCGCGGTGGCTGTGGTGCCCTTGCTGGTCGCATGTGGGATCGTGGTCGTCGCGCGGTTGATCGACATCGCGTCGGTGCGTTGATGGCCCCTCGCGCGAACGCCTTCGAACTCGCGGCAGTTTCACCATCGCTGTGTGTTGCGCTGATCGTCGTCGCCGACATCGTCGGCGCGGCTGCAGGCCCGCTTGCCGGCGCGGTCGTCGATGCCACCGTCGTGCTGCTGTTCATCAACGTGTGCGTGCTCCTCGACGATGGGCCACGGTCGCACGTGCCGCTCCTGCTGAGCGTGGTGGCGCTGTCGCAGCTGATCGCCTTCGCCCTTCCGGGACAGGACCTCGACCGCACTGCGCGCGATGCGCTCGCGGCCGTGCTGCTGCTGGGAGCGTTGGCGGTCGCCAGCCGGTACGTTCGGTTCGAGCGCAGGCTCCTGGACATCTCGCCGAACGGACTCGCGGCCCAACTCGCGATCGCCGCGGGCGGCCTCCCGGTTGGAATCGCAGGAGAGCAGTTGCTCAGCCCGCGGCCGCTTGCAGATCCGCACCAGCTCGCGGCCTTCGTCGTCGCGATCGCAGTCGCCGGCGGGCTGTCCGCGCCGGCGGTCGAGCTCGCTTTCCGCTGGCAGATGCAGACCGAGCTGGTCACGCGCTGCCGCCGTACCGGGCCAGTGCTGCTGAACGTGATGTTCGCGAGCCTTTACCTGGGGACGCACAACGCCGGGTACGTCGCGCTGATGGGAGTGGCAGGGCTCGGGCTGTCGCAGGCAGTGAAGCGAACAGGCACGATCTGGGGCGCGGTCGCCGCGCACAGTCTGATCAGCGTCGGCGTGCTGGTCGTGTGGCCGACGGTTCTCCGATGAATATCCCGATCCTCGCCTACCACTCGATCGCGCAGCAGCCCGCCGACTGGATCGCACCGTTTACGCTGACGCCTGAGGCATTTGCGGGGCACCTCGACGCGATTGCCAGCAGCGGCGCGACGATCCTGCCGGTGTCCGAACTGGCCGATGCTTGCGGAGGGGCGCTGCCCCAGCGCGTTGCCGTGCTGACATTCGACGACGGCTTCGCGGACTTCTACGAAGCCGCCGAGCCGATGATGGCGGTACGCGGATTCCCGAGCACGTTGTACGTGGCGACCGCTTACGCGGAGTCGCAGCGCGGCCCCGGCGGCGAGGTGATGCTCGGCTTCGAGCAACTCGCCGAGCTGGCGCGGCGAGGCGTGGAGCTCGGCGCGCACAGCCACGACCACCTGGAGCTCGACACCGTCCCGCTGCCCGTCGCGGAGCATCAGATCGCGCACAGCAAGGCCCTCATCGAGCAGGCGCTCGGCAAGCGGGTCCGCTCGTTTGCGTATCCGTACGGATACTCGAGCACGCCGGTTCGGCGGCTCGTGCAGGCTGCAGGCTTCGACTCCGCGTGCGGTGTCGGCAACGCGTTCAGCCATCCGCACGACGACCGATACCGACTTGCACGGCTCCTGGTGCGCTCGACAACGTCTGCAGCAGAGATCGAGGCGTGGATCTGCGGCCGTGGCGCACCAACCGCGGTGCGTCGCGAACGCGCGAGGACACGTGTCTGGCGGCTGTACCGGCGCCTGGGAGTGCGGACCGGTGTGCGGCGCTGACGCCCCCGCCGGTTCGATTGGTGTGGTGATCTGCGCCTACTCCGAGGCCCGGTGGGAGCAGCTCAGAGCCGCGGTCGCCTCCGTGCAAGGACAGTCGCTCGCGCCGGCCGAGACGGTTGTCGTGATCGATCACAACGAGCGGCTGCGCGAACGCGCCCGCACCGAGCTCACGTCCCCGAGCACGCGCGTGATTGCAAGCACGGGTCGGCCCGGCCTGTCGGGCGCGCGCAACACCGGACTGCGGGCGCTCGAATCCGACCTCGTGGCGTTTCTCGACGACGACGCACGTGCGACGGAGCCTTGGCTCGAGCAGCTCACTGCTCCATTCGCCCACGCTTCGGTGCTCGCCACCGGGGGGGTCGCCAAACCTGACTGGGAGGCAGCACCCGCCCGATGGTTATCACCGGAGCTGTACTGGGTCATCGGCTGCAGCTACCGAGGCCTGCCGGAGGACGTGGCCGAAATTCGCAACCCGATCGGGGCCAATATGGCGTTCCGGCGCGAGGCGCTACTCACCGTCGGTGGCTTCACCGAAGGCGTCGGCCGAGTCGAGGATCGGCCGCTCGGAGATGAGGAGACGGAGGTGTCGGTCCGGGTCCGCATGCGCTGGCCGGACGCGCAGATCCTGCACGTGCCGGCGGCGCTGGTCACGCACACCGTCCCGATGCGGCGAGCCAGCTGGAGCTACCTCGCCTCGCGGTGCTGGGCCGAGGGGCGCTCGAAGGCGCATCTCACGGGTGCGGTCGGCGCCGCTTCGGCGCTTGCGAGCGAGCGCCGGTACGTAGCCCGCGTCCTGCCGGCCGGCGTCATCCGTGGACTGCTGGATGGAATCAGAGGCGATCTCGCCGGCTTGGCGCGCGCCGCCAGCATCGTCGCCGCACTCGCCTTGACCTCGGCCGGCTACGGATACGGACGCGTCACCGCGCGACTCAACGGTAACCGACGGGAGACTCCCAGACGCGCACGTACGCGATCTTGAGCACCGACGGTACCGACACGGGGCCGCCCGTGCCAGGATTGACGCTGTTGTCGAGGATCAGGAACATCGGCCTGCCCGTGATCCCGGAGCTGATCTTCCCGACCTCGTGCCCGTCGTAGTAGTACGTCACGGCTCCGTGCTGCCAGTCGGCTCCGACGGTATGCCAGCCTGCCGCCCTGGGCAGCCGCACGCATCCTCCGGAGCTGCCGAGGTCACTGTGGAAGTGATACGACAGACCGGGCCCGCAGCTGTGAAGCACCTCCAGCACGTCGAGCTCGCCGGTGCTCGGCCAATGCCCCGTTCCGTCCGCCCAGACGGCCGGAAAGTTCACCGGCGTTCCGCCTTGGGCGGGCAGATCGACGCGGGCTTCGACGTAGCCGTATGTGAACCGGAACGAGTCAACCGTCGTGACCACACCCGAGGCGTACCGATACCTCGTGCCGTTGTCCGCCGTGCACCGACGTCTGACCGCAGCCAATTCCAGCAGGCCACCGGCCACAGCGACCTGTGAGGGCGCGGCGCAACTTAGATCGGAGCTGTTCGGCGCTGGCGTCACGTCGCTAGCGGCCTCACCCAACCAGTTTGGCTGCCAAGTCGTGCGATCAAGGCCGACGCCCGTGAACACGGCGTCGAACCGAAGCCGCCAATTGCCGGGCACGCCGAGCGGCATCACCGTCGCCTCGGCCAGCCCCTCGCTGTGGCCTACCGCGTAGGTCCGAGCGCCGAGGCTCGCGGCAGCCGAGACCGCGCTCTGGACCAGCACGAGCATGATCAGCGTCGAAGCTGACGCCCACAGCGCACGCCAGAGCTGCGAAGGCATGCGGATCACTACCTAAGGATATCGCTCGCGACCCGCTTCCGATCGAAACGCGTCGCACATCTGTCGAGGACTACGAAGGGAAGGTTTGCCGTCTTGCCAATATTGTGTATTCTCTTATCTCGATAAGAGAGCTTTCGGTCCGAGCCAAACCCAGACCGCGTTCATATTTCACGAGCCTGTGGACGGTGATGGTGGCGGGTAGGCATTAGGGGGTGTTCCCTTGCAGACGGGGCATGCTGCAACGGCGTATGTTCACAGGTGGGTTGGCCCTTCGGTGACCGCAGTGATCCCGACCTTCAACGAGCAGTACGGCATTGAATGGGTGCTGCGCAATATTCCCCCATGGGTTGAGGAGCTGGTGCTGATCGACGGCCTCTCGACCGACCAGACGGAGGCGCTGGCTCGTGCGATCCAACCGAAGATCGTCGTCGTACACCAGCACGCCCGCGGCAAGGGTGCGGCTGTCCGTGCCGGCTTCGAGGCCGCCACGAGCGATATCGTCGTGATGCTCGACGCAGATGGCAGCACCGACCCGCGCGAGATCCCACGCTTCGTCGGGGCGCTCGTGGCGGGAGCTGATTTTGTCAAGGGGTCACGCAGCCTCGCGGGGGGCGGTTCGGACGACTTCACCCCGCTACGGCGGTTGGGAAACCGCTTCTTCGTTGCGCTCGTCAGAGTGCTGTTCGGCGTCCGGTTCACCGACTTGTGCTATGGGTACGTCGCCTTCTGGCGCCATCACCTCGACGCGCTCGAACTGACCTCGACGGGATTCGAACTGGAGACGGCACTCGCGCTCGGGGCGGTGAAGGCTCGGCTTCAGATCCGGGAGGTGCCAAGCTACGAGCTCGCGCGTCGCGAGGGCAAATCGAATCTCCATGCGTTCGGCGATGGCTTGGGGGTGCTGCGCGAGATTCTCAAGCGACGCGTCACCAACCATCCGGACGTCCCGCGGATCGAGCTCGACGCGGTTGAGAAGCCTTCACCGCAGGTCAGCCTGTCGTGGCTACCGGCCGGCCGGGATCGCAGGCGGGTTGACAGACGTCGAGCCAGCTGCGCAGCGTCCTGGTACCGCGGCCCTGAGCGCCGCGTCCATCAGCGCCGACAGCCTGTCCGCGACACCGTGACGGTGTACGTGGCTCGCACCGAGCACAGAGGTGCTCCGGCAGAGCACGCGGCGCGAGCCCACTGACGCTTTCGCGGCAGGAGTCCGTGCTCAGCGGTGAACGGTCATTCGACGTGACCGCGGGCGTTGTCTTGCTGGTTCGGCACTACACGGCTGTCAGCTCGCGGTCGGCTCGGCCTCGCGTGTGCCGTTGCGCGGCACGATCTGGACGAAGTCGCCGAACCGCTCCGGCTCCTCGAGCCGGCAGGACCACACCAGCTCGCCGTTGTGGACGGTGATGTCCGGGCACCCGTCGCACATGTTCTGGTGACCGTCGGCGTAGACGTCGGCAGGCTGGATGATCATGATCGACTGGAACCGCAGCGGCTCGCGCAGCCGCGAGGGCCGCCGCGCGACGTCGCGCAGGTAGCGACGCGCGATCGGCCGCAGCCGCTCGTCGGCAACGCCCAGGGCCAGCATCGCGCGGCCGCGGCCGAGCATCGCCGGGCTCGCGTACGCCAGGTAGCGGCCCGTCCACAGATGGTGGGCGGTCTGGACGAGCTCCATCGAGCGCGGCCCGACGTAACCGTAGATCCGCTCACGGGTTCCGAGGCGGCCGCTCAGCAGCCACTTGAGCGTGTCCGGACGCTCGGTGCCGTTCAGGTACGCCGCCGGGGCGAAGTCGGGATGGCGCTTGCGGATCTCCGCGACGATGTCGGTCGACTGCAGCTCGTGACGAGTCTGGTCGTCGGTCGCGTACGGCATCGTCCCGAAGTCGACCGGGTTGCCGCGGACCAGGTACTCGAAGTCGCCGCCCACCACCCCTGTGCGGAACGCGATGAACACGATGTTGTCGACGATGTCGATGTGGCGCTGGGCCCAGTCGACCACGTCCGGGACCTGCGCGAGCGTGTCCTCGTACACGGTCGCGTTGAACGAGCACGCGAGCCCGCCGGCGTCCGCGACCATCTTCGCGAGCTGCAGGCGCAGGTCGCACAGCGCGACCTCGTCGGCGTGCTTCCACTTCGGACGGCCCTGCTTGGAGTCGATGTGAAACGTGAACCCGGTGGCGCCGGCGAGCTTCAGGTCTGCCAGCAGCCGCTCGGTCAGGGCCAGCCCGTTGGTGTTGACGATCGGCTTCAGCCCGCGCTCGGCGACCATCGCGACGATCTCGACGATCTCCGGGTGCACGAGCGGGTCGCCGCCGGCGATCGAGATGCCGTCGACGGTGCGGTAGCGCATGAACACGTCGAGGTCGTCGGCCACCTCGGCCAGCGTCTTGTGGCCGCGCGGATCGTTCTCGCGGTAGCAGCCGAGGCAGGCGAGGTTGCACTTCTTGGTTGGCTCGAGCCACGCGATCGCGTTGTCGGGCAGCGACCACGGCAGCCGGTACAGCTGGCGGTGGTCGACGGTGGCGGTGCTCACAGCGGACTCTCCTCTCACAGCGGACTCTCCTCTCACAGCGGCTCTCACAGGACGATCGTGTGTCCGGCCCGGCGGCCGACGAAGAACGGTCCCAACCGCTCGATGTAGCGGGCCGTCTGCTCGCTCGAGCGCATCGCCTTGACGAGCCGGCTGAGCTGGTCGGGACGTGGCCCCAGCAGCCCGATCACGAACTCGTTGTCGGCACGGTCGAGGCCGAAGCACTCGAGCCGGATGTCGTCGGCGTAGCCGGCCTGCGCGAACGCCGCGCCGATGCGGCCGTGCTCGCCGAGGATTCGCGCCCGCTCGCTCCCGGGCAGCCGGTAGAAGTCGGCGGTCCGGCGCAGCGGGTACCAGACAGCCCAGCTCGATCGCGCCGCGACGAGCTTGCGTCGCGGCGCCTCGAGCAGCCAGTCCTCCAGCGCCGGCTCGTGGCCCGAGCCGTACGTCCGGCCCAGCATCGCCAGTCCGGAGTCCGGCCGAAGTCCGATCCCGGACGTCTCGGCGGCGAGCTCGCGGACCGTCGAGACGAGCCGGTCGGGGTCCTCGCTGATGACCAGCACGGCCGTCGTGCAGACGTCGGTCGCGCTCTCGTACACGACCCCCTCGGCGCCGCTGCGCCGCAGCGCGGTCAGCAGCTCCGCCGATGACGCCGGGCCCGTGAACGCCTGCAGCTCGATGAACAGCCGCCGGTCGAGCGCCTGCACCGAGCCGTCGGCGAGCATCGCGCCACGCTCGCGCGCGTCGCGCGGGTCGCCTGCGCAGTAGAGGTCGCGATCGGGCGCGATCCCCCAGCGGCGGGCGACCGCCTCGAGCTGGGTGGTGACCGGCCACTGGTCGGCGCGGGGCTCGCCCGAGTACTGGCGGCTCGCGCCCTTCAGCGGCACGGTGCCCGTGTTGTCGCCGACCCGACTGATCGCCTCGACCTCATCGCCGGTCAGGAGCTCGCCTGAGGGGACGCCTGCGAGCTCCGCACGCTTGTCCTCGACCGGGCGCCCCTCGGGCCCCGGTTCCTGGACGAGCGTCGGGACCACACACGCGACCGGCTCGTGCGCGAGGTTCCACGCGCACGCCAGTTGCAGCGGCGTCAAACCGTGGCGGGCGCCGATCTCGCGGATCTGCTCGAGCTTGGCGTGGGCGGCCTCGACCCAGCCCGCCGGCCGGAAGCTGCGGTGGTCGCCGGCGGGGAAGCGATGCCCCGGCCGCACATCGCCCCAGAACACGCCCCCGTGGTCGACCACGCGCGTGATCACCCCGACTCCGTGCGCCGCGGCCGCGGGCAGCGCCAGCGTCGCCGGCCACGGCTCGAGCGGGTTGAGGATCACCATCGCCCAGTCGATCAGCTCGCCGAACCGCTCGAAGCATCCGATCAGGTCGAGCACGAAGCCGTTGTCCGGACCGGGCGCGATCCCCAGCCGGCGGGTCAGGCCGGCGTCGCGCAGCGCCTGCATCCCCATCCAGACCGCCTCGCTCTCATACCCGATGCGGTCGGGGTTGTGCAGCAGCAGCACGTCGAACGAGTCGACCCCGCACCGTGCGAGGCTCTGCTCGGCCGCCATCCGCAGGTAGCCGGCGTACTGGCCGTGGCCGCGCAGCTTCGGGTCGGTGAACCGCTGGTAGCCGGCGGCGCCCTCCCGCCGCCCGTCGTAGAAGTCGTGTCCGACGGCGCCGATCAGGCAGTAGGAGTCGCGCGCGACGCCCTCGAGCGCGCGGCCGAGCATCCGATCGGCCTCGCCGCAGCCGTACACGTCCGAGGTGAGCACCGTCTTGACGTCGGGTCCCGGGCGCAGCAGCCGGGCGAGACGGTCGGGCTCGAGCGGCACGCCGAACGGCATGAACCCGCTCCACGCGCCGATCGCCGTGGTGGTCGGCTCGAGGCCGCCGTCGGCGCGATCGGCCGCAACGGCGCCGGGCGACGCCTGTACTGGATTCATCGTCTCTGCACTCTCACTCGTCGTCGATCCTCACCGCGGACAGCGCGACCGCGATCTTCACCTGGTCCGACAGCGCGGCGCCGACCCGCTCGAGCAGGCCGCCGCCGGTGACGCCGAACTCGCTGCGGCTGATCGTCCCACGGGCTGAGAGCGCCAGTCGCTGCGGCTCGCCCGGTCCCACCGCTGCCGGCTCGACCACGCCGGTCAGGATGACCTCGCGGCGAGCACCGCGGATCGTCAGCTCGCCGTCGACCTGCACGGCGCCCCGCGCGTTCTGGATCCGGCGCGAGTCGAACCTGATCTGCGGGTGCCCCTCGACGTCGAGGAACCCCTTCCCGAGCAGCACCTCGTCGCGCCGCCGCTCGCCCGTGTACAGGCTGTCGACCTCGACCGTGCCGCCGGCGGCGCACAGCCCGGCTGGCCCGGTCTCGAGCTCGCCCGCGAACCGGTCGAACGCGCCGGCGACGGTCGCCACCGCCATGTGCCTGATCGTGAACGAGACCGACGAGTGGCTGCGATCGACCTCCCACCGGGCCTGCTCGAAGCCCCGGGTCGCCGGAGGAACGGGACTGTTGTTCGGCATCGCGGGCATCCGGTCGGCCTCAAGCTAGTTCGCCTGCGGACCCGGAGCATCCGGGCAAAACACCGGAGCGGCATCGGGACCCTTCCGCCGCCGCCACGGCAGAGCGGCGGGACGGCCTGCCCTGAGAGACCGTCCCGCCGAGGGTGAACCAGCTCAGCTCGTGCCGCCCAGCTTGCCGATGTGGCCGACCCGGAGGTGCGGCCGCTGGCTGGGCTTGCCGACCGCGCCGGTCCGCAGCGCGCCCCACCAGATCGTCGCGAGCATCGTCAGCCCGACGACTACGAGCCCGGCCGTCGTGATCGCATAGCCGGAGCCGTGGCGGGCCGGGTCGGCGAACACGTAGATCACCGAGCCGATGTACATGACCGAGACGCCGACGACCAGCGTGCGGCCGATCGCCTCGTGGAAGCGCCGGGCGACGAACCGCTCGACCACCACCATCACCAGCACCAGCGCGGGCAGCAGGAACAGCCCCAGATCCTGGTGCAGCCAGGTGAACACGGCGTCCTTCGTCGCGCCCGCGGCGTGCGGGTCACCGGCGCCGTAGTAGCTCGTGTCGAGCTCGATCGAGTAGCCGGCGATCGCGACGGTGCCGATGCTCAGCAGCCACGACCACGCTGCGGCCGCACGGACCGGCAGCTGCGCCAGCGAGCGCAGGTGGCCGGCGGCGAGCGCGCCCATCACCAGCGGTCCCCCGCCCATCACGGACACCCCCGTGAGCACGTCGTCGGACGCG
>DAHUYL010000132.1 GCA_027315255.1 Solirubrobacterales bacterium
GGTGGGCGACCCGGACCAGGCGCCGGTCGACGCGGTCAACCTCGCGCCGGGCGAGCCGCCACCGGTCACGTGCGGCGCCGTCGTGTTCGACGGCACGGGGGCGGGGATCGGCCCGACGGAGTTGCTCACGGCCCCGGCCGAACAGCCGCCCGCGTTGTGCGCCTGGACGGACGCGCGTAGACCTGGCCGCCGATGTCAGCGGACGTGAGCAGGTAGGTCGTCGAGTTCGTGCCGACCTTGCTCGGGACGCAGCCGCCGCTGACCGGCATGCAGTGCCACCACTGGTAGCCGAAGCTGTCGGGCGAGCCGGTCCAGCTGCCCGGTGCGACGGCCAGCGTGTGGCCCACAACCGACCCGCCGGACACGAGCGGGGCCACCGTGTTGGTCGGCCTCGGCTGGGACGGCCCGGTGGAGAGGACGTTGTCGAGGCCGTAGCGGGTTCCGTAGGCGTTCGTCGCCACGATCCGGAAGTGGTACGTCGTATTCCCGGTCAGTCTCGTCAGCGAAGCCGACCCGGACAGCAGGCTGGACCCCGAGCCGGCGTCGACCGACGCGGTCGAGGCGCCGTAGGCGGTGCTCGTCCCGTAGTCGAAGTGGTAGTGGGTGTCCGCGCCGCGGGGGCTGACCTGGCCGCTCAGCGTCGCCGAGGTGCCGGTGACGGCGCTCGCGGTCCCCGTCAGGAGTGCCGGGGGTCGCAGCTCGGCGCCGTGCGGCGATCCGACCCCGGTTGGACCGTCGAAGCCCGACCCGGCGTTGCACAGATAGCCAGGCACGCACGACCCCGTGCTGCCAGAGGCGATGTGGTAGTAGGAGCCAGGATGCGTATGCGGAAAGCTCGGAGACGCCGCCGCCGAGCCCTGAGATGACATGACCAGCGCGTCGTATGCCGCAACCAGCGGGCTCGCCAGGCTCGTGCCACCGAGCACGACCCAGCCACCGTCAACGGTTGAATACACGGCCGCACCAGAAGCGGGATCGGCATCCGCCGCGACGTCGGCGACCGTCCGCATCGCGCACCCGGTATCGGTCTGCGATGCCGGCTTGGGCTCATAGGCGGAGCAGCCGCTCCCGGCGCCGGACCGGGCCGTCTCGATCCACGCGCGCGCGCTCGAAGGTGCGACCGTCAGCGAGGTGCCGCCGACCGCGGTCACGGCGACGCCGGCATGGGTGTAGTACTGGTCGAGCAGCCGATCCCCCACCCATTCGCCTCCCAAGTAGCTGTTGGAGATCTGGGTCGCCCCGAGCGTCGCCGCCAGGTCGGCAGCCAGCGCCAGGTTGCCGTACGCAGGATCGTCCGCCTCGACGAGCAGGATGTGGCAGTTCGGGCAGATCGCCGAGACCGCGTCGAGGTCGAGCGCGATTTCGGTCGCCCAGTTGGAGCCAGCCGGGGCGGCGGGGTAGTTCGCGCCGCCGTTCTGGTCCACCTTCCTGAAGCACCCGTTGGCGGTCGTGCACGGGCTGAGGCCGTACTCGGAGCGGTACGCGGCCAGGTCTGACTCGGCCGTGGGATCGTCATAGGCGTCGATCACGGCCACCGTCTGCGTGGACCCCTGCGAGGCCGCCTCGGTCACCACTCCGATCGCGTCCTGGAGCTCGACTGGGCCGAAGCCCCACGGCGCCGAAGCACCGCCGGAGCGGCCGCGAAGCCGCTTGCGCCCTGCGTCGTCAAGACAAGGGCGTCGCAGCCGGCGAAGCCGGGGGAGCCGGCTCGCAGAGCGGCTTGTAGCTGTGCCCGAGCGGCGGGCGCGGATGGCCGCGCTCGAGCGGACGTTGGATCGCTCGGGCACTGCTCGCCGTGAGCACCGCGAAGACTGCCGCGGCCAGGAAGATGAGCGCCGCAAGTGCCACTCGTGACGACGACCGATGCTGTGCATGCCGTCTCATCACAACCTCGCTCTCGAGCCCACGCACGACCGTGGGCGCTGGCTCACGGCAGGGATCATCCTGCGCGCTGTGGCGTACGTCATCCGTGACCGGCCCTGAGAACCGCTACGGGTCCGGAAGCACGTCGCCGCCGCCCCGAGCGGCTCTAGACTCCTTCGGACCGTGTCGAGTGGTCCCTCGCTCTACCGCCGCCACCGCCCGCGCACGTTCGCGGACGTGGTCGGCCAGGAACACGTCGTCCGCACGCTGTCGCACGCCGTCGAGCGTGGCAGCGTCCATCATGCCTACCTGTTCGTCGGCTCGCGCGGGACCGGCAAGACGAGCATGGCGAAGATCCTCGCCGCCTGCCTCAACTGCGTGAACGCGCCGACGGTCTCCCCGTGCGGGGTATGCGACTCGTGCGTGGCGATCGCGAACGCCACTTCGCTCGACGTGATCGAGATGGACGCCGCCTCCAACAATTCGGTCGACGACATCCGCGAGCTGCGCGAGCGGGTCGCGTACGCGCCCGTTTCCGGCCGGCACAAGGTCTACATCCTCGATGAGGCGCACATGCTCTCGATGCAGGCATGGAACGCGTTCCTGAAGACGCTCGAGGAGCCGCCGCCCCGCACGATCTTCGTGCTTGCGACGACCGAGGCCCAGAAGGTGCTGCCGACGGTCGTCGACCGCTGCCATCGGTTCGACTTCGGGCGTCCCTCGGCCGAGCAGGTCGCCGCGGTCGTGCGGCGGGTGGCGGGCGCCGAGGCGATCGCGATCGACGACGCGGCCGCCGCGCTGGTTGCGCGCCATGCGACCGGATCGTTCCGCGACGCGCTCGGAACGCTAGAGCAGCTCGTCACCTACGCGGATGGCGAGCGCATCGAAGCCGGGGACGTGCTGGCGGTGCTGGGCGTCGCCGACGCCGAGCAGCTGTTCGCGGCGGTCGACGCGGTCGCTGCGCACGACCCGGCAGCCGCGCTGCGTGCGGCCGGGGCGCTGGCGGCTGCCGGTCGCGACCCGGGGCAGCTGCTGCGCGACCTCGAGGTCCACGCACGCGAGCTGTTGACGGTGCAGCTCCTCGGCGAGGTCCCGGCCGAGCTTCGGGTGACGGCCGATCGCGATGCGCGGCTGGCCGCACAAGCTGTCGAGCTCCCGGGTGCTGACGCCGTCCGGCTGCTCGAGCTCGTCGCGGCCGCGCTCGAAGCGACCGCGAACGGTGCGCAGCCCCGGATCCAGCTCGAGCTCGTCCTGATCAAGGCGGCCGCGCCCGAGCTCGATCCGTCGGTGCAGGCCCTGCACGCCCGGCTCGAGCGGCTCGAGCGACGCCTGGCGGGCTCGGCCCCAGCGCCCGCGGGCTCGGCCCCAGCGCCGGTGCCGGTGGGCTCGACGCGCGTGCCCGCGCCCGGGCCGGTGGCGTCCGCCCCCGAGCCGGCGCCCGAGCACCGATCGGCAGGCGCGGCGACGCTCGAGGAAGTCGTCGCCCTGTGGCCGGCCGTCGTCGAGGTCGCGCGGGGCGACAACGAGCTGCTGGCCGCACTGCTCATGTGCGCGCGGCCGATTGCGCTCGACGAGCGCGAGCTGACGCTCGGCTTCCCGGCGCACGCCGCGTTCCACAAGCGCAAAGCCGAGCAGGACGACAACCGGCGGGCGACGGCAGAGGCGGTACGCAACGTCACCGGTGCCGAGCTCGTGCTCCGTTACACGCTCGTCGAAGACGCCGAGGGCGAGGACGCCGAGGAGGCGCCGGTGAGCGAGGAGGAGCTGGTTCGGCAGTTCGTGGAGGAGTTGGACGCCCAGGAGATCGCCGAGCCCTAGCCAGCTAGTGGCCGATAGGAGAACGCCGCTGATGCCCCAGCCGAACATGCAGCAGATGCTCAAGCAGGTCCAGAAGATGCAGGCGGACATGGTCGCCGCCCAGGAGGCGCTCAAGAGCGAGACGGTCGAGGCGACCTCGGGGGGCGGGATGGTGACCGTCAAGGTGAGCGGCGAGCTCGTCGTGCAATCGATCACGATCGACCCGGAGGCGGTCGACCCCGACGACGTCGAGATGCTGTCCGACATGGTGCTCGCGGCGGTCAACGAGGGGTTGCGCAAGGCGCAGGAGCTCGCCGCCGAACGGCTCGGAGCGGTCACCGGTGGACTGGCCGGGCCAGGCGGGCTCGAGGGGCTGATGGGTCCCGGCGGGCTCGGAGGGCTCGGGCTCCCCGGGTTCTGAGCGCAGGCCCGGTTCGGACAGCAAACCGGATTCCAACGACGAGCCGCGTCGACAACGGGTGCACGCACCACCGGTCCAACGGCTGATCACCGAGCTCTCGAAGCTGCCGGGGGTCGGCGGCCGCACCGCGCAGCGGCTCGCGTTCCATCTGCTGCGCTCGAGCGACGAGGACGCATTCGCGCTGGCCGAGGCGATCCGCGAGGTGAAGCTGAAGATCACCCTGTGCGAGGTGTGCTTCAACCTCGCCGACGGGCCGCGCTGCCGGATCTGCCAGGACGCCCGCCGCGACCCCGAGCTGATCTGCGTCGTCGAGGAGCCGGCCGACGTGATCTCGATCGAACGAACCCACGAGTTCGGCGGGCGCTACCACGTACTCGGCGGCGCGCTGTCGCCGATCGACGGGATCGACCCGGAGGATCTGAAGCTCGAGGAGCTGTACGCCCGCGTGACCGACGCCGCCCACCCGGTGCGCGAGGTCGTGATCGCGACAAATCCGACCACGACCGGGGAGGCGACGGCGCTCCACATCGCCGGCGGAATCCGCCGGCTTGCGCCCGACGTCGTGGTCACGCGGCTGGCAAGCGGATTGCCCGTCGGCGCCGACCTCGAGTACGCCGACGAATTGACGCTCGGACGGGCATTCGCCGGCCGCCGCGCAGTGTAGGCGCTGCTGGTGGGGCCGCTCTGCGCACTTGGTTGCGGTTTCGCACCGCCACGGTCGCTTTCCTCAACCAAGTGACGGTCGCGTCGTCAGCGAGGTCTGGTCCGTAACCTCCGGAGCGATGGCGATGGCCAGTCCGACAGTGGTGATGAAGTTCGGCGGAACCTCGGTCGCCGACGCCGAGCGGATCAAGCGGGCGGCGCGGCGGATCGTCGCCCAGCGCGAGCGCGGCAACCGCGTGGTCGCGGTCCTGTCGGCCCGAGGCAAGACGACCGACGAACTGGTTGCGATGGCGCTGGAGGTCTCGGCCATGCCCGATCCGCGGGAGATGGACATGCTGCTGTCGAGCGGCGAACGGATCTCGTGCGCGCTGTGCGCGATGGCGATCAACGACCTGGGCCACCGGGCGATCAGCCTGACGGGGTCCCAGGCGGGCATCGTCACCGATACCAGCCACACGAAGGCGCGGATCCTCGACGTTCGCGCCGACCGGATCCGCGAGGCGCTCGATGCCGACACGATCGTGCTGGTCGCCGGCTTCCAGGGCGTTTCGACGAGCCGTGACGTGACGACGCTCGGACGCGGCGGCTCGGACACGACCGCGGTCGCGGTCGCCGCCGCCCTGCGCGCCGAGGTGTGCGAGATCTACACGGACGTCAGCGGCGTCTTCAGCGCCGATCCGCGGGTCGTGCCGGAGGCGCGCAAGCTGCCGCTCGTGTCGTTCGAGGAGATGCTCGAGATGGCCGCGAGCGGCGCGAAGGTGCTGCAGCTGCGGTCGGTCGAGTACGCGCGCACGCACGGCGTCAGGATCCACTGCCGGTCGAGCTTCGACGATGCGCCGGGTACCGTAGTCATCTCAGAAGAGGAAACGATGGAGCATCCACTGATCACCGCCGTGACGCACTCGACCGAAGAGGCGCGGATCACGCTGACCGGCGTCCCGGATCGCCCGGGCGCGGCCGCGGCGATCTTCACGGCGGTCGCCGACGCAGGCGTGATCATCGACACGATCATCCAGAACGAACCGATCACCGACGGGCGCGACGCCGAGGTGTCGTTCACGCTGCCCGAGGCCGAGCTCGGGATCGCCGAGCGGGCGCTCGAGCCGGTGGCGCGCGAACTGGGGATGGCGATGAGCTTCGACTCGCAGATCGGGAAGGTGTCGATCATCGGAGCGGGGATGCGCTCGCACCCCGGCGTCGCGGCAAAGGTGTTTCAGACGCTCGCAAGAGAGGAGATCAACATCGAGATGATCTCGACATCGGCGATCAGGATCTCGTGCGTCGTCCGCGCTGTGGCCGTACCGCAGGCGGTGCGGGCGCTGCACGCGGCGTTCGAGCTCGGCGAGGGCGGGATCGAGCCGGACAAGGGAGGGCCGCGATGACCCAGCGGATTGCGATCGTCGGCGCGACCGGGGCGGTCGGCAGCGTGATGATCGAGTGCCTGCGCGAGCGCGGACTCTGGAACGACGACGTCAGGCTGTTCGCGACCACGCGATCCGCCGGCCGCGTGCTCGACGGGCACGTCGTCGAGGCGCTGGACGGCGACGCCGACCTCGGCGGGATCGACATCGCACTGTTCTCGGCCGGCGGCGGCACCTCGAAGCAGTGGGCGCCGCAGTTCGTCGAGGCGGGGGCGACCGTGATCGACAACTCCTCGGCGTTCCGCCGCGACCCCGACGTGCCGCTGGTGGTCGCGGAGGTCAACCCCCACGCACTCAGGCAGCACCGCGGCATCATCGCGAACCCCAACTGCTCGACGATGCAGCTGATGGTCGCGCTCGCGCCGATCCATCGGGCGGTCCGGATCGAGCGGATCGTCGTCGCCACCTACCAGTCGGTGTCGGGCACCGGACACCGAGCGCTCGAGGAGCTCGACGTGCAGACGCGGGCGGACGTCAAAGGCGACCCCGTCCCGGAGCCGGCCGTCTACCCGGAGCCGATCGCGTTCAACGTGATCGGCGCGGCCGGCTCGTTCGTGGACGGCGACGACCACACCGACGAGGAGCGCAAGATGATGTTCGAGACGCGCAAGATCCTCGAGGACGAGTCGATCGGTGTGGCCGTCACGTGCGTCCGCGTTCCGGTGCGGATCGGCCATTCGGAGGCGGTGAACATCGAGACCGGCGAGCCGCTCAGCCCCGCGCAGGCGCGAAGCCTGCTGGCGGATGCGCCGGGGATCGTGCTCGAGGACGTCCCGACGCCGCTGCGGGCCGCCGGGCGCGACGAGGTGTTCGTCGGGCGGATCCGGGGCGACGACTCGCACCCGCGGGCGCTGTCGATGTTCGTCGTCGCCGACAACCTGCGCAAGGGTGCGGCGACGAACGCGGTACAGCTTGCGGAGGTGTTGATCAGGTCCGGCCTGACAGCGTCCGCAGCTCGCGCCGGTTCCTGACCCCGAGCTTGCGGTACACGCGCCGCGCGTGCGTGCGGACCGTCTCGATGCTGACGTGCAGGGTGGCGGCGATCTCGGCGTTCGCGCGCCCGGCCTGCAGCAACTCCATCACCTCGGCCTCGCGCGCGGTCAGCAGCTCGGGTGCATCCGGCACGTTCCAGCCGTCCGTCGCCGGTGGCAGCACGTGCAGGCCGCGCGAAGCGAGGTGGATCGCGTGCAGGACGTCGCGCGCCTCGGTCGACTTGGCCAGGCAGGCGGTAGCCCCGAACGCGAGCATCTGGCGGCACTCGGACGGCAGCGGCCTGTTGGCGAGCACGACCAGGCGGGTGTTGGGATGGGCGGCGTGCAGCTCCCGCAAGCGGACCGTGCTCGTCAGCGACCCGAAGTTGAGAATCGCCACCTGCGGGGCGGTTCCGATCAGCGCCTCGTCGAGCGAATCGTGGGGGACGTCGGAGGCGACCAGCTCGAGGCTGTCGTCCTCGTCGATCAGCGCGCGCAGGCCGATGCCGACGATGTCCTCGAACCGGGCGAGGAGCACCGTGACCGGGGTGCGAGATGTGCGTTGCTCGAGCATTGGCTGGGGGAGTCGATGACCGGTCGACCTTGCTGAACGTCTACGCCGGGGCCAGGTCGCCCGGGCGATGTCGCCGAGCGTGGATGCCTGCGGAAGCGTACAGCGCCCGCCGCCTACAGGGGTGACGAGCTGTCACCCCTCAGCGATCCCCCTCGCAACCCGAAGATCACCCTGGCCAGGGGACGCGCCGGGCGAACCGGTCGGGCACTATTGCTTGTGCCTTCCGTCACGCGGTCGGGGCGCCGGAGAGCCGGCCGACCCCGGCACCGGTAGATCCACGAGCACTTCCCGCGGGGCGGGCACAGGGTAGGTAACGGGCGGGGTCCGCTAGCCGGGACCCCGCCCTTCCTACGTGGCGGGCGACGACGTCCGCTTCAGGCGGGTGCTGCAGCGACCACCGATGTGGACCAGTCGACCACCGCCGTCGGCTTGACCACGTGCTTGCTCATCCCGAGCTCGGTCGGCGCCAGCCCGAGCGCCAGCCCGATCAGCTGGGGGAGATGCAGGACCGGCAGCCCGAGCGGCCGCGCAACCACCTTCGAAGCCGCCGGTTGCTGGAGGTCGAGGTTGAGGTGGCAGAGCGGGCAGGGGACCACGAGGCAGTCGGCGTGGGCGTCGATCGCGTCGGCGACGTTGCGGCCGGCCATCGTCAGCGACGCTCGCTTGTTCATCGTCACGATCGGGAACCCGCAGCACTTGTAGACCCCGGCGTAGTCGACGACCGTGCCCCCGAGCGCCTCGATCACCATGTGCAGGTAGCGATCCCGCGGGTGATCCTCGTCGATGCCGAGCCGCTTGACCGGCCTGACGATGTAGCAGCCGTAGAACGGACCGACTCGCAGATCGGTCAGCGGCCGCTTGACGCGCGCGCGGAGCGCGTCGAGGCCGATCTCCTCGACGAGCACCCACAGCAGGTTCTTGTTGTTGATGTGGGCCGTGTAGCGAAGGCCCTCCTCGGCGAGGTTGGCGTTGATCTGCTCGCGGTACTCGGTGTTGCCGTCGAGCCGGCGCTGACACTCGGACTGCGCTCCCTGACAGGTCGAGCAGATGTTCATCATCAGCTCGCCGTCGGTCTGCTGGGCAAGCGCGAACGTGCGCGCGTTGAGCGTGTCGGCCAGCTCCTGGTTGTGCTCGGCGATCACGCCAGCGCCGCAGCAGGCGGCGCGGTCGAGCTCGATCAGCTCGAGATCCAGCAGCGGCGCGATCTTCGCCATCGCTCCGTGCAGCTCGGGCGTGAACCCGCGGCTCACGCAGCCGGGCCAGTAGGCAACCTTCACGCGTCGGCCTCCTCCGGTGGGTGCAGGTGCAGCGGTGTCGGCTCGTCGGTTCGTGGCGCCCGCAGCGGCTCGTCCTCGATCCCCGCGACGTACAGGTTCAGCTCGATCCGCTGCTCGCGCGCGCCGATCACGTCGAACAGGCGCCGCACCGCAGCCGGCGCCTTGTGCGGGTGGCCGAGCGCCTTGGCAGGCGTCACCTTGCCGCGAAGCAGTGCCGTCAGAACCGTCGGCAGGGAGCTGATCAGCTCGGGGATCGCGCGCGGGTGGAGCTTGCCGCCATAGGAGTCGGGCAGCAGGTCGGCCTCGTGCAGCAGCCCGTTGCGGCGGATGTTCCTGACGAACGCGTGCTCGTGGCGGTAGCCGTTGTTCGGGTCGACGATCGTGTGGTCGGAGCCCGCGATCCGCCGCAGCCGCATGATCTGGCTCACCGGAGCGACCCCCTTCGGGCACGCGTCCATGCAGTTGAAGCAGTGGGTGCAGTCGTACAGCCCGTGCGGATCGTGGCTGAGGTCGTGCAGCCGCTCCCGCTGCGCGGCGTCGCGCGGGTCACCGACGAAGCGGTAGGCCTTGGCGAGCGCGGCCGGCCCGACGAACTCCGGGTCGACCTCCATCGACAGGCAGTCGGACACGCAGGCGCCGCACTGGATGCAGGCCATCGACTGGGTGACATCGACCATCGCATCGTGGGCGACGATGTACTCGCGCTCGGGGACCGGCTCGGCGCCGAGCAGCCATGGGGTGATGCGGCGGATCTTCTTCCAGTGCACCGCGTCCATGTCGACGATCAGGTCGCGGATCACGGGCATGTTGCCGAGCGGCTCGACCTCGATCAGGTTGCCGTTCACGATCGAGCGGTCACGATCGTCCGGCGTGCCCGCGTCGGTCCCGCCGGCCGTGCCCCAAGCCGGCCGGCGGGCGGCTGCCTCCTCCAGGTGCGTGTTGCAGGCGAGGCCCGGCCGCCCGTTGATCCGCACCCCACAGGAGCCGCAGATCCCCTGCTGGCACGAGCAGCGGATCCCGATCGAGCCGTCGCGCTCGCCCTTGAGCTCGAGGATCGCGTCGAGGACCGAGGCGCGCTCGCGCAGCGTCACGGTGTGCGCCTCCCAGTGTGCGGCGACGCCGCGCGCCGGGTCCGAGCGGCGGATCTTCAGCGTGTAGTCGGGCATCAGTAGGTTCGCTCCTGCGGCTGCCAGCGGGTGATCGTGACCGGCGAGTAGCTGACGTTCGGCGTCGCGTCGCCGTTGCGCGAGATGTCGACGTGCTTGAGCCAGTCCTCGTCGTTGCGCTTGGGGAAGTCGGTGCGGAACTGGGCGCCGCGCGATTCCTTGCGCTCCTTCGCAGCGACCACGATCGCCTCGGCGACGTCGAGCATGTAGCCGAGCTCGATCGCCGCGATCACGTCCTGGTTGAAGACCGAGCCGCTGTCGTCGATCGCGGCCCGCGGCTCCTCCTGCTTCAGCCGGCGGATCGTCTCGTGCGCGGTCTGGAGCCCCGCGGCGTCACGGAAGACGGCGACGTGCTCGTTCATCGACGCGCCGAGCTCCGCCTTGATCTGGGCGACGCGGCGGTAGCCGGGGCGCTTGTCGCGGGCGATGATCGCCGCGATCCGCCGCTCGGTCTCGAGCGCCCGCGCCGCCGGCGTCTTCGGCATCGGGATCTGGCGCTGAAGCGAGGCGGCGTGCTCGCCCGCGCGGCGGCCGAAGATCAGCGTGTCGAGCAGCGAGTTGGCGCCGAGCCGGTTGCCGCCGTGGACCGATACGCACGCGACCTCGCCGGCCGCGTACAGCCCGGGGATCGTGGTGCGGCCGTCCGCGTCGGTCTTGACGCCGCCCATCACGTAGTGCTGGCCGGGCCGGATGCGGATCGGCTCGCGGGTGATGTCCACGCCCGCGAAGTCGCGGCCGATGTTGACGATCTCGCGCAGCGCCTCGAGCGTCCGCTGGCGCGGGACCTTGGTGATGTCGAGCGCGACCGTGCCGTCGGGAAACCCGCGACCCTCGTTGATCTCGGTCTGCTCGGCGCGCGAGACGACGTCGCGCGAGGCGAGCTCGAGCTTGTTCGGGGCGTAGCGCTCCATGAACCGCTCGCCCTTGGCGTTGAGCAGCCAGGCGCCCTCGCCCCGGGCCCCCTCGGTGATCAGGATGCCGTTGCCGGCCAGGCAGGTCGGGTGGTACTGGACCATCTCCATGTCCATCAGGCGGGCACCGAGCCGGTACGCCTGGGCGATCCCGTCGCCGGTGACGATCAGGCCGTTGGTCGTCGGCTCGTACACCTGCCCGGCGCCGCCGCACGCGAGGATCGTCGACTTCGCGTTGAACACCTCGAGCCGGCCGTCGCGCAGGTTGCGGCAGACCGCGCCGACGCAGCGACCCTCGTCGTCCTGGAGCAGGTCGGTCGTGAACCACTCCTCGTAGCGGGCGAGCTGCTCGTGGTGCTTCATCAGCTGCTCGTAGAGGACGTGCAGGATCGCCTGCCCGGTGATGTCCGCGACGTAGTAGGTGCGCGCCGCCGAGGCGCCGCCGAACGCGCGGGTGCCGAGGTGGCCCGTGTGGTCGCGGTGGAAGGTGACGCCGGCGTGCTCGAGCCACAGGATCTCCTCGGGCGCGGCGCGGCACATGATCTCGATCGCGTCCTGGTCGCCCAGGTAGTCCGATCCCTTGATCGTGTCGTACGCGTGCGACTCCCAGGTGTCGTCGGGGTTGAGCGCGGCGTTGATGCCGCCCGCCGCAGCGACCGAGTGCGAGCGGACGGGATGGACCTTCGACACGATCCCGACCGTCGCTCCGGTCCCCGCGGCCGCCAGGGCCGCTCGCTGCCCCGCCAGACCCGCGCCGATGATCAGGACGTCGTGGGAGGGCACGGCGGACATCCTAAAGGGCGCTCCGACGGCATGCGTCGAATGCCACAAGCGCGCGCAGGTGGACGCCGCCGCCACCGGCCGGGATGCCGGTGGCGTCGGGGGGCACTAGGCCCTAGGGACGCGGACCGCCGGGCCCAGCGCGGCCGTCAGCGCGCGGCGGGCGACCTCGAGCGTCACGACCCCGCGAAGCACGCCGTTGCCGTCGACTGCGATCACCGCCCCGAGGCGGCCCAGCGACTCGCGCGCGAGCGCGTCGGTCAGCGGCCCGTCCTCGTCGACCCGCAGGTTCGCGGCGGCGTCGGCCTCGAGCACGGAGCCGACCGTGAGCCAGCCCTCGCCACGGTGGGCGAGCTCCTCGACTCGCTCGCTGCGCGCGATCCCGACGAAGCGCCCGTCCGCGTCGACGACGGGCAGCCAGGGGGCGCGGTAACGCAGGAACAGCTGCTCGTGCGCCTCGGCGATCGGCGTCGTGACCGCGACCGCCACGGGCTCGTGGTCCATGATGTCGTGGATCCGCACCCCGTCGATCCGCTCGCTGACGGCGCTCTGGACGATCGCGCCCTTGGCCGACTGGTAGAGCAGGAAGGCGAGGACCAGGAGCCACCCGCCGGCGAAGCTCGAGTACGACAACAGCAGCCACAGGCCGAGCCCGCCCAGGATCACCCCGAACGCCTGGCCCAGCTTCGCCGCCGTACGAGTGCCGCGCTGCTTGTCCCCGGTTGCGCGCCAGACCAGCGCGCGCGCGATCCGACCACCGTCGAGTGGATACGCAGGCACGAGATTGAAGATCAGGATCAGGACGTTCATCGGCAAGAGCCAGCTGAGCGACAGCAGCACCGGCGTGATCGGCACCGTGCCGTCGAGCTTGATCCCGTGCCACAGCCTGTTCGGACCGACGATCGCCAGATCGACCGCCACACACAGAAGCGCGAACAGGAAAGTCGCGAACGGGCCGGCCGCCGCGATCTTCAGCTCCTCGGCGGGGGTGGTCGCGTCGCGGCTCATCTGGGTGAGGCCGCCGAACAGGAACAGCTCGATCCGCTTGACCTCGATTCCCTGTCGGCGCGCGACCACCGCGTGCCCGAGCTCGTGCAGGATCAGCGACACGAAGAACAACAGGACGGTCGCGACCGTCGTCAGGTATGCGACCGTGTCGGAGGAGTCCAGCGCACTGCGAAACGACCCCGACAGCAGGAAGATCATCAGGAACAGCATCACGAACCAGGTGGCATCGACACCGATCCGGATCCCGGCCACCTGTGCGAGCTTGATCGAGCTCGAACGCCTGAACATGCTGCAATGGTGGCACAGGAGCGAACCCGCAACCGGAGCGCCGATGACGACACAGACACAGCAGCTGCGCGAGCGGCTCGCCGAACTCGAGGATCTGCGGCTCGCCGCGGGGCTCCTCAACTGGGATCAGCACACGATGATGCCCCCGAAGGGGGGCGAGCAGCGCGCGGAGACGCTTGCCACGCTCGAGAAGATCAGCCACGACCGGTTCGTGGCGGCCGAGACCGGCCGCCTGCTCGACGGCGCCGCCGCGGAGCAGGAGCGCACCGGGGCAGCGGCCGATTCCGACGATGCGCTGCTCGTGCGGCTCGTGCGGCGCCGGTGGGAGAAGTCGCGGCGCGTGCCGACCGAGCTTGCCGCCGACATCGCGCGGGCCGCGTCGCTCGGGCAGGACGCCTGGGCCGTCGCGCGGCGCGAGCGCGACTGGGAGGCGTTCGTGCCCTACCTCGAGCGCAACCTCGAGCTGGCGCGCCGCTACGTCGCGTGCTTCGAGAACTTCGATGCGCCCTATGACGCGCTGCTCGACGACTACGAGCCCGAGCTCGAATCGGCCGAGGTGGCGCGGCTGTTCGGCGAGCTGAAGGACGGGCTCGTGCCGCTGATCGCGGCCGTACGCGAGCTCGACTCCGATCGTGAGTGCGTGTTCGGCAGCTTCCCGATCGAGGCTCAGCGCCGGCTGGTCGACGAGGTGCTCCAGCGGATGGGGTTCGACCGCGCCGGCTGGAGGCTCGACGAGACCGTCCATCCGTTCGCGTCAGGCCTCGGCCGCGGCGACGTGCGCATCACCACGCGCTGGGACGAGAGCTACCTTCCGGCCGGCCTGTACGGCGCGATGCACGAATGCGGCCACGGGCTGTACGAGGCGGGGATCGCGCCCGAGCTGCAGCGATCGCCGCTGGGGCACCCGGAGTCGCTCGGGATGCACGAGTCCCAGAGCCGTCTGTGGGAGAACATGGTCGGTCGCGGCCGCGCGTTCTGCGGCGTGCTGGCGCCGCGGATCACCGAGCTGTTCGGTCGTGAGGTCGAAGCCGAGGAGTTGTTCAGGGCGGTCAACCGGGTGGTGCCGTCGTTCATCCGCGTCGAGGCTGACGAGGTCACCTACGGCCTGCACATCGTCCTGCGGTTCGAGCTGGAGCAGCTGTTGATCGAGGATCGACTGCCCGTTCGTGAGCTTCCCGATGCGTGGAACGCGCGGATGCACGATTACCTTGGTCTCGAGGTGACGGACCCTGCAGACGGCGTCCTGCAGGACGTGCACTGGTCCGCGGCGCTGATCGGCTACTTCCCGACGTACGCACTCGGCAACATGATCGCCGGCCAGTTGTGGCACCAGGTGCAGTCGGAGATCCCGGATCTCGAGCTGCAGATCGCCGCCGGCGAGCTCGGGCAGCTGCGCGACTGGCTCGGCGAGAAGGTCCACCGGCACGGCTCCAGGTTCCGCACCCGCGAGCTGCTGGCCCGCGTCGTCTCGGGACCGCTCGAGGTGGGTCCGTTCCTGCGCTACCTGGAGACCAAGCTGTCCGGCGTCTACGGCGTCGCGCTGTAGACGAGGACCTGTTCGACCAACCCGCCAATCAGGAGAAGAACTCTGTGACCGATAGAGGAGTCAAGGTGGCCGTGACCGGTGCGGCCGGCCAGATCGGCTACGCGATCCTGTTCCGGATCGCAAGCGGTCAGCTGCTCGGGCCCGAGGTGCCCGTGCACCTGTCGCTGCTCGAGATTCCCGCCGCCGTCAAGGCGGCCGAGGGGACCGCGATGGAGCTGGACGACTGTGCGTTCCCGCTGCTGAGCGGAATCGACATCCATGACGATCCCGCCCGCGCGTTCGACGGAGTCAACATCGCGCTGCTCGTCGGGGCGCGGCCGCGGACGAAGGGGATGGAACGCAGCGATCTGCTCGAGGCCAACGGCGGCATCTTCAAGCCGCAGGGACAGGCACTCGCCGCGCACGCCGCATCGGATGTCAGGGTGCTGGTGGTCGGCAACCCGGCCAACACGAACGCGCTGATCGCCCAGCAGAACGCGCCGGACATTCCGCGCGAGCGCTTCACCGCGATGATGCGGCTCGATCACAACCGTGCGATCGCGCAGCTGGCCAAGCGCAGCGGCGTCCCGGTCAAGGAGATCACCAACGTCACGATCTGGGGTAACCATTCGGCGACCCAGTACCCGGACATCTTCCATGCGAAGCTCGCCGGCCGCGCTGCGGCCGAGGTGATCGACGATCAGTCCTGGCTGGAGAACGAGTTCATCCCGACCGTGCAGAAGCGCGGCGCCGCGATCATCGAGGCGCGCGGTGCGTCGAGCGCAGCGTCGGCTGCGAATGCCGCCGTCGACCACGTGCACGACTGGATGCTCGGTACACGCGAGGGCGACTGGGTGTCGATGGGGGTTCCGTCGGACGGGTCATACGGGGTCGAGGAGGGGTTGATCTCGAGCTTCCCCGTGACCTGCGCGGATGGCACCTACCAGATCGTGCAGGGGCTCGAGATCAGTGATTTCTCGCGCGAGCGAATCGACAAGAGCGTCGCCGAGCTGGCGGATGAGCGCGCGGCGATCCGGGAGCTCCGGCTGATCTGAACATCCGCGCGAGCTCGTTCGTTCCGAACGAGTGACGGCGAGCATTCGCTCGCCGTCACTCGTCTCACATCTTGGTGCGCCGGCTCACGGCCGGGGCATGGCGTCGGCTAGGACGCCGAAGCGCCGTTTCCGGCCGGATGCCAGCCCTGGCCCTCGCGCGACACGAGACCCTCGCCGACAAGCTTCGGCATGACCCGGTACAGGTAGTTCGGCTCGATGTTGAGGACCTCGGCGATCTGCGGGATCGTGATCCCGGGGCGGCTGCGCACCAACTCGAGTGCCTGGTTGGACCGTGTGTTGCCACCGCGGCGACCGCGCGGGCGGCCCGGCTTGCGGGCGGCGGCTCGGGGTGCGGCGGCTGCGCCGCGTGACCTGGCGGGCGTGCTCGCGGTGCTCGTCCTCGCCGGCCTCGCCGCGGAGCCAACCAGCGCCGAACGCGCTGCCTCGAGCTTTGCGACCTCTTCCTTCAGTTCCTTCAGCCGACTGTCAATGTCGCTGACAGTCGAATCAACGAAGCCTGCCATCGGCTATCTCCTTACGTACGTCTTTGGATTGCCCTCTATCACCATACAAGAAGCGTCAGTTGCGTTCGAGCAACGACTTCAGTCGTGCAAGTGTGTCATGCGCTTCCCGTTCGGATGCGTGTCCGACGACAAGCCTGCTCGCGACGCCACCGAGCAGTCCGCCCGGAGCGTGGAACTCGTTCGTGTACTCAAACATGGTCGGGCCATCGGCGTCGCCGCGCAGCTGATACCGAATCCTTGCTTTCGACAGAGCCGGTCCCTTTCCCTCCCATTCGGCTTCGTGCGGCGGCCTGACGCTGATCAGCGTCCAGTGGACTCGGAACGACACGCCGCGCATGTGCAGGACCTGATCCATGGATGCACCTCGGGTTGCCCGGGCGCCCGACACGTTGGACACCGACCTGTGGATCGTGACCCACTCGGCGAGCCGCGCCGGGTCCATGATCGTGTCGAATACGACCTGCGGGGGTGCGGCGATCTCGACCGAAACGTGAACGGTGCTCATCCAGGCGCCACACTAATGGACGGCCGGAGGTTGTGGCGACCGGCACGGGCGTCACCGTCTCGGCGCCGGCCGGGAATCGGGCGTCAGCGAGCCCGCAGCGGTTCGATCCGCCCCAACCCGCGCAACGCCCGCTCGATTGCAGCGTTCAGGAGGTGGCGCCTGATCGGTATCAGCTCGAGTACGCGCTCGTCGCGCGGCAGCAGGTCGGTTCCGAGGCCTTCCATCAACGGGCCGATCAGCTCGTGTCGCTCGCCTGCGATCACGGCCGAGACGCGACTGGCGATCGGCGTCACCGTCAGTCTTGGCACTCCGACCAGCGGCCGTCCCAGGAGCAGCGCGTCGCGGATGCGCTCGATCAGTTCTCGGTAACTGACGACCTCGGGCCCGGCGAGGTCGAGTGACAGGCCGCCGATCCGGTCGCTGACGGCGGCCGCTGTCAGGTAGCCGATCGCATCCCGCTCGTCGATCGGAGCGGTGCGGTGGGACCGCCAGGCAGGAACGATCAGCACCGGCATCCGTTCGATCAGCCTGACCAGGAACCTGAACGAGCGTGAGCGTGCACCGATCACGATCGAGGCACGAAACGCGACCGACTCCGCAGCCGCGCCGAGCAGGACACGCTCGACCGCGAGCCGGCTCGCAAGGTGACGCGACGGCGCCCCCTCACGGGGGAGCAGGCCGCCCATGTAGACGATCCGCTTCACCGCGTGCCGCCGCGCAGCGGCGGCGAAGTTCTCGGCCGCGTCCAGTTCGCGCTGCTGGAACGAGTCACCGACGGAGGGCTCCATCGAATGGATCAGGTAGTAGGCGACCTCAATGCCGTCGAGGGCCTCGTCGAGGCCGCGTCCGGTCACCGCGTCGCCACTGTGGATCTCGATCCCGGGCGACGTTGCCGCACCGCGTCTGGAGAAGCCGCGGACCGTGTGTCCGGCGGCCTGCAGGGCCGGGGCGAGCCGGCTGCCGATCGACCCGGTGATACCCGTGACGAGCACCGTCCTCGACGGGCCCCGGGGCTGCCTGGAGCGCTCACGCTCGGCCACTCCCTGAAAGCTACGGAAAATGCGGAAGGGTGCTGGCCCTCGCACAGAAAAACCCGCTCGTTGCAGGGAGAACATCCATAACGAATCTGTTGCGTTTTCCGGGAATCGCCGTTGCGGACCTCGCTCGAACGCGCTTTGATGGCCGCCGGGTCAAGAGCCAGAGGTCGTCGTCGAGAACAGGTGGTGCTGGGGATGTCGAATGGACGGGTTGCCGGGTCGAAGGTCACGTGCGAGGGCTGCTACTTCCATCAGAACGATCTGTGTGCGGTCACCGAGACCGGGCCGTGCGCCACCTTCCGCCCCGCCCGCCCGGGTGGACTGCAGCCCCCGCGCCAGATGAGCTTCAGCTTCCGTCAGGCGCGGCGCCTGCAGGTCGCCTGGGCGTTCCCGTCGCCGAGCGAGCAGGTCGCGCTGCACCGCTGATCCGGCTCGGTAGGATCGGCCCTCCCGAACAGAGGAGTGGCATGGAGCTGACGGTGATCGGCAAATCGCCGTCGTGGCCGGACCGTGGTGGGGCATGTACCGGCTATCTCGTGCGTGACGGCGCATACGCTCTCCTGCTCGATTGCGGGAGCGGCGTGTTCGCGCGGCTTCGCGAGCAGCTCGACTACCTCGACGTGGATGCAGTGCTGATCAGCCACGTGCACCCCGACCACGTGCTCGACCTCGTTCCGTTCGCGTCCGCGCTGAGCTACTCGCCACGACAGCTGACAGCGACCGTGCGGCCGTCGCTGCACCTCCCGCCGGGCGGGCTGGCGAGTCTGCGGCAGCTCGGCGCGGTGTTCGGCTTTGCCGAGCTGCTCGAGCGGGCGTTCGCGGCATCCGAGTACGACCCCGCGGCCGCGCTGACGCTCGGGCCGATCACAGCCCGCTTTCGCGAGGTGCCGCATTTCATTCGCGCCTGGGCGGTCGAGCTGCGCGAGCGTGACGGGCGGCGCCTGGTGTTCGGCGCCGACTGTGGGCCCAACGACGCGCTGGCGGAGTTCGCCGCGGGAGCCGAGCTCCTGATCGTCGAGGCGACTGATCCTCCTGGGGTTGCCGGTCGCGGCGGCGGCGTTCGTGGCCACATGAGCCCGAGCGAGGCGGGCGAGCTCGGCCGGCGGGCCGGTGCTCGCCGCCTGCTGGTCAGTCACTTCTCCGACGAAGCCGATCGCGATGCGGTTCGCGTCGAGGCGGCGGCCGGCTTCGGTCGCGAGGTGGAGCTCGCCAGCGCCGGAGCCACGTTCGAGGTCTAGCGCGCCGGTTCGCGTTCGGCGGTTGCCGGGTACGCTTCTTGGCGATGCACGAGCGAGATCTGTTCGCCAATTTCGATCGGATGCGGCGGGAGGTCGACGAGCTGTTCGGCGATGTGTTCGAGCGCACCGGCCTCGCTCGCCGCCGTGGAGGCTTCTCGCCGGCGGTCGACGTCGTCTACTGCGGCGATCCTCCGCGGGCGGTCGTCACCGCCGAGCTGGCGGGTGTCGACGTCGAGCAGCTCGCCCTCGAGATCCGCGGGCGCACGCTGATCGTATCGGGCTCGCGCCAGGGGGCGGCGCTGCAGGGCGACGAGGTCTATCAGCAAGTGGAGATCGTTCGCGGTCCGTTCCGTCGCGTCGTCGAGCTGGCCCAAGAGGTCGACGCCGACGGTGCGCGCGCCCAGTACCGCGCCGGGATGCTCCGGGTCGAGCTGCCGCTGCGCAGTGGCGACGCCGGCGCCCGAATCGTGCCGATCGAGACGATCGCGCGGCAGTGACCACGGTCCGGATCCCCGGGGCGCCTTCGGAGGACTCTTCCGGCGCGCCGGGCGGAGCGGCCGCGGCGGGCGAGGAGCCCGGCAGCGCTCATCCCCCGCTGGCGGGGTTGCCGACGCAGGCGCCCGTGCTACCGCTGCTCGGCGCTGTCGCGTTCCCCGACATGCTGATCCCGCTCAACGTCGGCCAGCCCCGCAGCGTGGCGCTGATCCAGGACGTGCTGAGCGGTGACCGGGTGCTGGCGCTGATCGCCGGGCGTAACCCGGAGATCGAGACGCCGGGACCGCAGGAGCTGTACTCGGTCGGCGTCGCCGGGGTGGTCGCGCGGATGATGCGGATCCCCGACGGCACGCTGCGAGTGCTGATCCAGACCGGTCAGCGGATCCGCACGAGCTCCTACGTGCAGACCGATCCGTACCTGGTTGCGAGCATCGAGGAGGCGCCCGACGTCGTCGCCGAGAGCACCGAGCTCGACGCCCTGATGCGCAGCGTCCAGCAGACGTTCAACGCGATCGTCGAGGACGTGCCGTATCTGCCACAGGAGTTGCAGATCATGGTCGCAAACGTCGACGACCCGAGCGCGCTCGCGAACCTGATCGGCGGAGCGCTGCGGCTCAAGCTCGAGGAGAAGCAGGAGCTGCTCGAGGAGGCCGACGTGACCCGCCGGTTGCGTCGGCTCTCCGAGATCCTCGCGCGCGAGCGCGAGGTCGTCGCGCTCGGGTCGCAGATCCAGTCGCAGGTCCAGTCCGAACTGGACAAGGGGCAGCGGGAGTTCATCCTGCGCCAGCAGCTGAAGGCGATCCAGGCGGAGCTCGGCGAGGTCGACGAGGCCGGCGCCGAGGCGGGCGAGCTGCGTCAGCAGCTCGCCGAGCTCGCGCTGCCCGAGCTCGTCCGCACAGCCGCCGACCGGGAGCTGCAGCGCCTCCAGCGCCTGCAGCCGGCGATGGCGGAATACGGAGTCGTGCGCAGCTATCTGGAATGGATCGCGTCGCTGCCATGGGACACCCGCACCGCCGACAACCTCGACCTGGCGCACGCGCGCGCGGTGCTCGACGAGGATCACTACGACATCGAGCAGATCAAGGACCGGATCCTCGAGTTCCTGGCGGTGCGGTCGCTGACCGCCGGGGAACGCGCGCCGTCCGGCCTACCGGGGCAGGTGCTGTGCTTCGTCGGTCCGCCCGGCGTCGGCAAGACCAGCCTCGGGCGCTCGATTGCGCGGGCGCTCGGCCGCAGCTTCCAGCGCCTCAGCGTCGGTGGCGTCCGTGACGAGGCCGAGATCCGCGGCCACCGGCGCACGTACGTCGGCGCGTTGCCGGGCTCGATCATCCGCGCGATGCGTGACGCAGGCTCGGCGAACCCGCTGATCATCATCGACGAGATCGACAAGATGGGCGCCGACTTCCGGGGCGATCCGAGCAGCGCGATGCTGGAGGTACTCGACCCCGAGCAGAACCGCGAGTTCCGCGACCACTATCTCGACCTCCCGTTCGACCTCTCCGAGGTGATGTTCCTGACGACGGCGAACGCGCTCGACACGATCCCCGGAGCGCTGCTCGACCGGATGGAGGTGATCCAGCTCCCGGGCTACACCGACACCGAGAAGCTCGAGATCGCGCGGCGATACCTGGGTCCGCGCCAGACCGAGCGCAACGGTCTGACGCCGGCGCGGATTGCGTTCTCGGACACGGGGCTGAAGGCGATCGTGACGGACTACACGCGCGAAGCCGGAGTGCGGCAGCTGGAGCGCGAGATCGGATCGGTCTGTCGGAAGGTGGCGCGACGTGTGGCGGAGGGATCGGCGAGCCGCAAGGTGACGGTCACCGAGCCGCGCGTCCACGAGCTGCTCGGACCCGCGAGATTCCATCACGAGACGCGCCGGCGCACTCGGCGCCCGGGGGTCGCGACCGGGCTGGCGTGGACGCCGGTCGGAGGTGAGGTGCTGTTCGTCGAGGCGACCGCGATGCCGGGCAGCGGCGGGCTGATGATCACCGGACAGCTCGGCGAGGTGATGCGCGAGTCCGCCCAGGCGGCGCTCTCCTACATCCGCTCGAGCGCGTCGTCGCTGATCCCCGAACTGGCGCCCGACTGGTTCGCGGTGCACGACATCCACATCCACGTTCCCGCCGGCGCCACACCGAAGGACGGGCCCTCGGCCGGGATCACGATCGCGACCGCGCTCGTGTCGCTGCTCCGGGACCGGCCCGTGCGAGCCGACGTCGCGATGACCGGCGAGATCACCCTCACCGGCCAGGTGCTACCGATCGGCGGCCTGAAGGAGAAGGCGCTCGCCGCGCAGCGAGGCGGCGTGCGGACCGTGATCGCCCCTGCCGAGAACGAGCCGGACATCCGCGAGGTGGAGGAGCTCGTGCACAGCGGCATGCAGTTCCGGTTCGTGACGACGATCGACGAGGTGCTGGAGCTCGCGCTCGGCCGCCGCAACCACGTTCGCCCGGCAGCCGAGCACGCACGCGCGCTCGCGGCCTCCCCCGTCAACCCCAGGAAACCGTAATCCGTATGCTCGTAACGTTCCCATCGCTGTCCCAGGAGTGAGCCATGGCTAGACGCAGTAACGCTGTTCACATTCACGACGGCGCCGCCGCGATCAGCGAGGCGCAGACGATCATCAGACGCCTGGTCGAGGAGGCGGAGCTGCGCGACGCCGTCGGCCGGGCGATCGATTCGAGCCGGCGCGTGTACGACCGGGTCACGCGCGCGCGGAAGGCGTCGAAGCTGGTCGGCGACAAGAAGCTGCAGGCGGACGCGCTCGCGGCCTACGACGCACTCCGCAAGGTCGCCGTCGACCTCGCCGGCGTCGGCAAGAGCCTGCCGAGCCCGAACCCACCGAAGCGCCGGCGGCGCCGGCGCGGGACCGTGCTGCTCGTGCTCGTCAGCGGCGGCGCAGCACTCGCGCTGTCCGAGGGGCTGCGTTCGAAGCTGCTCGATGCGCTGTTCGGCAAGGAAGAGGAGTTCGAGTACACGCCGCCCGAGATGCCCTACACGCCGCCGCCTCCCGCGCCGCCCGCCGCAGACGCATCGGATGGCGCGGAGGAGCCGTCAGCGGGCGAGGAGCAGGCGGCCGGCGAGGAGCAGGCGGCCGGCGAAGCGCCGGCGGAGGGCGAGGAGCCACCCGCGGGCGAGTCGCCGGAGAACCACGTCAGCGCGGCGTAGAGGAGTAGCTGAGTCGCGCCGGTCGCGGCTGGAGCGGTTTGGGTTCGCTGTGCCCACCCGTCCCGGTCGCCCGGCGCCTGCGCGAGCCGGCCTGAGCCCGGATGACCAGCATCGAGAGCACGCCGGCAACGCAGGCGCCAGCGAGCGCGCGCATCCAGCCCGAGCCGGCGTCGCTGCCGATCCCGACGCTGTGGACCACGGCTACGGGCCAGCTGGCGTACGCCAGCCAGTGCGTGGCCCGCCATGCGCGCTTGCCGATCCGGCGTCGTAGCAGGCTGGTGATCAGCACGGCCAGCAAGAGGTCGACCGAGACCGCGCCGAGGCCGACCCACAGGGGCTTGTAGGCGGAGCTGAACGGCACGATCGTGCTCAGGAGTGGGATCGCCACGTACCCGTCGGCGATCGTGGTGAGCACGTGTAGCGCGACGAAGCAGACCGCGAGCAGCGACGCGTTGCGGTGGATGCCGTTGATCGCGAAGCGCGGGATCTGCTTGCCGTGCAGTCGAGCGGCGTTGGCAAGCCCGAGCGTGACCGTGAGGGTCAGCAGCACGAGCGCGACCACCCCGGTCGCACGAGCGATGTACCAGCTGATCATGACCCTCCCGAGCTGACCGAGGCGGACGAGGACGTGCTCTGCGCGGTCGGCGCCTGGACCGGGGCGGAGAGCGCGCCCGTGTTCCCGGTCGCGGTGGTCGACCCCGCGCTGGTGGTCTGCGTGGTCGTGGTCGTGGTCGTGGTCGCCGCCCGCTGCCGCTCGGCGGCGCGACGCGCAGCGGTGTCGTGCGCCGCAGCGACCGCGACCGCGCCCGTCAGGCCGAGCGAGCCTGCGAGCATGCCGCGGCTCACGGTCTTGACGAGGCGGTGCCCAGCGCTGCGCCGGCTTGTGGGGGAGCCGGCGCAGCGCCGGCTCGTCGGGGTCGTTGGCATGGCTCGAGTCTTGCCGGCGCGGGCGAGACGGCCGTAAGCCCCGTGTCGGGACTGTCTAAGAGAGCCTCGGAATCCTCCGTGGTCGGGCTCTGCGACGATCACCGGAAGGATCTGATGCCCGGAGGCGTCATACCCTGGATGAGCCGGTATCCGATGGCCAGCCCCGACGATCGCCACTCGAGTCCCGATGACACCGCCGAGGAGCGGTGGGTCTCGTCGATCCTGGCCGCGGCGCGCGCACGCGACCGGTCGCCGGATCGGCTGCGTTCGAGCGTCGAGGCGCTCACCTCGGCGCGACCGGCGCGGCGGAGGTCCTCCATCCTCGGCCTGGCCGGAAGCATGCCTGGTCTGGCACGGGCGCGATTCCCGATCGCCGGTGGCGCCGCTGCGCTCGTCGCGGTGGTCGTGGCGCTCGTCGTCGCATTGGCGGCACCGGGCCCGGGCGGGCCGACGGTCGCGGCCGCGGCAGCGCTCGCGAACCGGGGACCGGCGTCGGTGGCGCCGTCGCTCGACCCGGCCGATCGGACACGGCTGGCGCTGTCAGTCGGGAACCTCTCGTTCCCGAGCTGGAGCACGGGGTACGCGTCCACCGCGACCGGTGCCCGCTTCGACCGCCTCGACGGGCGAGCGGTCGCGACCGTGTACTACGAGATCTCGGGAACGCGCGTCGCCTACTCGATCGTGGGCGCTCCCGCGCTCGCCTCGCCCAGCAGGTGGGCCCGGTCGTGGACGGCGCCGTACGGGTTCCGGACCAGCCGCGAACGCGGCCGCACCACGGTCGCATGGACGGAGGCAGGCCACACCTGCATCGTCTCAGCCGTCGGCGTGGGCCCCGTGTTCCTCGAGCGGCTGGTCACCGGCGGCTGAGGTCGGCTCGACCGGGCCCTTGAGCGCCACGGCGAGTCGCCGGCGCGCACGGTGCAGCCGGGTCGTGACGGTCGCCTCGCGGACGTGCAGCAGTCGCGCCGCGTCCCGGTACGGGAGGCCGACCAGGTCGATCGCGACGACTGCGTCGCGAAAGTCGGGTGGGAGCGCCGCGATCGCCTCGTACAGAGCGTTCGTCTCGATCCGTGCGGCCGGGTCGGTGCCAGCAGGATCCGCGATCGATTCGAACGTATCGGGCAGCGGAGCCTGCTGGGGTCGGCGGGCGGCCGTGCGCCGACCGCTCACGAACGTGTTGCGCAGGACTCGCAGCAGGTAGCCGATGTCATCGGCGTTGCGGACGATCCGCGGCCGGCGCAGCACCTGCACGAATGTCTCCTGCACGAGGTCCTCGGCCTCCTCGCGCGAGCCGGACAAACCCCATGCGGCCCGGTAGAGCCGGTCGATATGGTCGCCGAGCGACTCGGGGTCGAGCTCGTGATCGCCGTGCATCTGCCCGCGGCTGAGGATACGGATGCGGGTAGGTCACGAGCGTACGACGTCGGAGCGTCCGGCCTCAGCCGTAGGGCTCACGATGGTCGGTCGCGTCCGGCGGCCTGATCCGCTTGCGAGCGCGCATGATGGCCACTCGGTCGATCCCGATACCGATCAGGACCGAGACGATGATCACGAGGATCAGCGGGCTGTGGGCGCTCCCGACGATCCAGTCGACCTTGACGCTCTCCAGATTGACGAGCGCGAACGCGGCCCCTAGCCCGCCGAGGACGACGCCGGTGACGAGCCGCGCCTGCTCGCGACGCGTGGCGGGCTGGCGCTCGTCCTGCTGGGTCGGGAGGTTGGGATCGCGATCCATCCAAGAGCACTATTGCACTTGACGAGCGCCGGACTGGCGATCCCTCAGCGGCTGAGCTTGGGCGAGCGCCAGGGGGCGCGCAGGCGGCGCTCCAGCTCCTCGGGCAGGGCGGCGATCGGCAGCCGGTCCTGGGCGAGCGAGTCGCGATCGCGCAGCGTGGCCGTGCGGTCCTCGAGCGACTGGTGGTCGATCGTGACGGCGAACGGGGTGCCGATCTCGTCCTGGCGGCGGTAGCGCCGCCCGATCGCGCCGCCCTCGTCGTACTCGACCTGGAAGCGGTCGCGCAGGCTCCGGTGCACCTCGCGGGCGAGCTCCGGCTGGCCGTCCTTGCGAACCAGCGGCAGCACCGCCGCCTTGATCGGGGCGAGGCGGGGGTGCAGCCGCAGCACCGTCCGCGTCTCGCCCTCGATCTCGTCCTCGTCGTAGGCATCGATCAGGAACGCGAGGGCGGCGCGGTCGGCCCCGGCCGCGGGCTCGATCACGTGCGGGACGTAGCGCTCGCCGCTGGCCGTGTCGACGTACTCGAGCTTCTGCCCCGAGAACGCTGCGTGCTGGGTGAGGTCGAAGTCGCCGCGGTTGGCGATCCCCTCGAGCTCCTGCCAACGGGCTCCGCCGCCGGCGGACGGAAACAGGTACTCGACGTCGCTCGTCGCGCTCGAGTAGTGCGACAGCTCGTCCTGGTCGTGGGGGCGCAGCCGCAGATGGTCGGGGCGGATGCCGAGCTCCACGTACCAGCGCATCCGCTCCGCCGTCCAGAACTCGAACCACGTCCCGGCCTCCGACGGGGGGACGAAGAACTCCATCTCCATCTGCTCGAACTCGCGCATCCGGAAGACGAAGTTGCCAGGGGTGATCTCGTTGCGAAAGCTCTTGCCGACCTGGGCGATGCCGAACGGTGGCCGCTTGCGCGAGACCTGGAGGTAGTGCTTGAAGCTGAGGAAGATGCCCTGAGCGGTCTCGGGGCGCAGGTACACCGTCGAGCCCTCCTCCTGGACCGGCCCGACCGTCGTCTGGAACATCAGGTTGAAGTTGCGCGCGTCCGTCAGGTCGCAATCGGCGCTCTCACCGGGGTGCTTCGACGGCTTGCGGCCACACTGCGCGTCCTCGAGCTTGTCGGCGCGGAAGCGCAGCTTGCACGTCCGGCAGTCGATCAGCGGGTCGGTGAAACCGGCGAGGTGGCCGCTCGCCTCCCAGGTGCGGGGGTGCTGGATGATCGCCGAGTCGAGCGCGACGACGTCGTCGCGCTCCCGCAGCAGCGCACGCCACCACTCGGACTTGACGTTGGCCTTCAGCAGCACGCCGTAGTGGCCGTAGTCGTAGCTCGAGCCGATCCCGCCGTAGATCTCGCTGGAGGGGAAGACGAAGCCTCTGCGCTTGCAGAGCGAGACGATCTTCTCCATCGTGACGACGTCGTCGGCGGCCATCCCCGGATGCTATTCGGAAAGCCCCGACCGGCGCCTGCTTGGCACTCCTCGCTTGAGAGTGCCAAGGCGCCGAGCTATACTCCCTGAAGCGATGCCGCTCTACGAGTACCAGTGCAAGAAGGGCCACGTCTTCGAAGTGATGCAGAGCTTCAGCGACGATCCGCTGACCGAGTGCCAGGTGTGCGGCGCGCCCGTGCAGAAGGTGTTCCACCCGGTTTCGGTGCATTTCAAGGGCT
>DAHUYL010000059.1 GCA_027315255.1 Solirubrobacterales bacterium
AGCGACCGCCTGCTGGCGTTCTCAGCCACCAGGCTGCTCACCGATCCCGCTCGAGCGATGCTCGCCGACGTCCGGGTCGGTAGCGAGCCGGTCGGTGTCGCGCTCGCCGGCAACGGCCGCCTGGTGGTCGTTGCCGACTCCAACCGGTTCGGCGCCACGGCTGCGCACGCCGCGATCACGATCTTGAGCGCGCGCGCCGCGCTCGCTGGCCGCCGTGCGATCGTCGTCACCGTCCGCGCCGGTCTATTCCCCCGCGAGGTGGCCGTCGGGCGCGGCGGCGTCGCGTTCGTCACCAACTTCGCATCGGACCAGCTCGAGGCCATCAACCTCGCCGGCCTCCGGTGGCGCGCGGAACCCCTACGTTGAAGTGGGGCAGCTCAGGCGGCGAACAACCGCAGCTCGGGCTCGCGCTCGCCGCGGAGGACCGCGAGGTCGACCTCGACGCAGTCGATCCCGCGGGCCTGCGCGAGCACCCGAGCCTGGGGCTTGATCGCCTGCGCCGCGAGCACCCCGCGGCAGCCCGCAAACGACGGGTCGAGCCTGATCCGCTCGAGGTAGCGGGTCAGCTGCTCGACCGCCTCGATCCCCGCGACCCGCTTGATCTCGACCGCAACCCACCCGCCCTCGCCCTCCCGGCACATCAGGTCGACCGGGCCGATGTCGGTCGGCCACTCGCGGCGAACGAGCCGCAGCCCCTCGCCGCACCAGTGCGGCTGCTCGGCGAGCAGCTCCTGGAGGTGGGCCTCGACGCCGTCCTTGGTCAGTGCCGCGTCGCCGTCCGGCGGGTCCATCCCGTGGGTCACGTCGGACAGTAGCTCGGTGAGCGTGATCTCGAGCCGGTCCTCGCTGGCGCCCGCGCGCTTGCGCACGATCATCGTCGAGGGAGGGTCGCCGATCTCCTCGATCACGGTTCTCGGGGTCATCCAGTTGAGCGGCTTGTACCCGCCGGCGTCGGCGTGGATCAGCACGGACCCGTCGGCCTTGACCATGATCAGGCGCAGCGCCTCGGGCAGGTGGGCATCGAGCCGTCCCGAGTAGCGGACGGAGCAGCGGGCGACGATCAGGCGCACGGTCGCAACGCTACGGGTTCGAGCGGACAGTTCTCACCGGGTAGCCTCTCCCGGGTGGCAGGAGTGCTCCTGTACGGCGACACCGAGCGCAGCGCGGCGCTGCGCCACGAGCTGCCGCTGGCGATCATCGACCCGCTGCTGTACATCGAACGGGACGGCCGCCGCTGGGTGCTGACGAGCGACATCGAGCGCGACCGGCTCACCCGTGCCGTCCCGGACGTCGAGCTGCTCGACTATTTCGAGTTCGGGATCCTCGAGCTGATGGAGGCCGGGATGGATCGCCGCCAGGCGCATCGCGAGACCGTCGTCCGCGCGCTGGCGAAGGTCGGCGTCGACGCGGCGCGCGTGCCCGGCGACTTCCCGCTGGCGCTCGCCGAGCGGCTGCGACAGGCGGGCATCGAGCTGGCGATCGACGATGCCGCGATCGACATCCGCCGGCGGGTGAAATCCCCGGGCGAGCTCGACGGCATCCGCGCCGCCCAGCACGCCGCCCATGCCGGGATGCACGCCGCCCGGGAGCTGCTGTTGCGCTCGACCCCCTCGGTCGACGGCCGGCTCGAGCTCGATGGCGAGCTGCTGCTCGCCGAGCAGGTCCGCGCTGCGATCCGTGCCGCCTGCGCGCAGGGGGGCGCACCCTGCCCGCCGGACGTGATGGTCGCTTCCGCCTGGGCCGGGTTCGGCCACGATCCGGGCTACGGCGCGCTGCCGGCGGGCCTTCCGATCGTCGTCGACCTGTGGCCGCGTCACGAGAGCACAGGCTGCTGGGCCGACATGACGCGGACGTTCGTGGTCGGCGAGCCGCGGGGCGAGGCGGCGCAGGAGATCGCGAAGATGGAGCAGCTCGTCCGCGACGCGCTCGACGAGACGCTCGAGGCGCTGCGCCCAGGGGTCACGGGTCGGGAGCTGTACCTGCGCGTGTGCGAGCGGTTCGAGGCGGCCGGCTATCCGACGCAGCGGACGGCCACGCCGGCCGACGGTGACGACGGCTTCCAGTTCGCGCTCGGCCACGGTGTCGGCCTCGAGGTCCACGAGCAGCCGTACGTGGGACTGGCCGGCCGGGACGAGCTGCTCGCGGGCGACGTGATCGCGATCGAGCCCGGGTTGCATCGTGCCGGGGTCGGGATGGTCCGCTTCGAGGACCTGCTGCTGATCACCGAGTCGGGCGCAGAGAACCTCACCGACTTCCCGTACGCGCTCGGTCGCTGACGGTCGGCGTTAGCATCGCCGCCCATGCGCCAGCAGCTTCGCCCCCTGTTCGACCGCGTCGTGATCAAGGAGCTCGACCCCGACCGGGTCCGCCGTTCGGGGCTGCTCGTCCCGCCGGGCACCGACGAGCCGCCGCCTCAGCACGGGATCGTGCTGGCAGTCGGGCCGGGACTCGATTGGTGGGACCACGTCGGCGTGCGGATGCCCGTCCACCGCGGTGACCACGTCGTGTTCCCGGCCTCCGCCGGAGCGTGGATCGAGGTCGAGGAGGAGCGCCTGCTCGTCTGCCGCGTGGGCGAGCTGCTCGGCGTGCTCGAGCCGGTCGAGGATCCCCCGATCGGCTGATCGCCGCTCAGGCGGCGCTGCGCTCGCTCAGCTCCTGCGGCACCGCCGCCATTACCCGCTCGAGCAGCTGGGCCACCTCGGGGCTCTCGTCGAGCGACAGCGCCCGCTCGCATGCCTCGACGCACTCGCGCATCCGCGCGGTGCGGGCCAGCGCGTGCGCGTAGGCGGACCACGCTGCCGCCGAGTCCGGCTCGAGCACGGTCGCGGCCTCGGCGGCGGACACCTCGGCGCCGACGTCGCCGGCGAGGTGGTAGGCGAGGGCCAGGTCGAGCAGCACCTCGACCGTCGGCCCGAGCCGGCGGGCGCGCTCGAGCGCGCTGATCGCGCCGCCGCGATCGAGCAACCGCAGCCGCAGCCGGCCGAGGCGTGCCCACGAGGAGGCGTCCTCGGGCGCTCGCTCGGTCACGCGCTGCGCTGCGTCGGCGGCCAGGTCGAACGCGCCCATGTCCTCGTAGATGCGCGAGGCGAACCGCTCGGGCGTGGGACGGTCGGTCTCGACCCGCGCCCAGTCGCGAACGGTGCGCGCCGCCGCCGGCAGGTTGCCCGCCTGCCAGAAGGAGACGGTCATCAGCCGCAGCACCGCCGGGTTGGTCGGGTCGGCGTCGCGGGCGTAGATCAGGCGCTTCGCTGCGAGCCCCGGATCGCCCTCGGCCAGCGCGTGCTGGGCAGCGGTCATGAACCGCTGCACCCGGTCGGCGGCGGGGTCGGGCTTCGAGAAGTCGACGAACTGCAGCGAGCCGGCGGGGACGGTGCGGACGCCGACCTGGAAGGACATCCGCGCCCACTGCTTGACGTCGTCGCCGTCGCCCGAGAAGTAGATGCCGTTGACCGTGCCGACGCCCCACTCGGGGTAAGAGAGGCAGCGCGCGTAGCGGTGCACGACCGAGTGGTCCGGGACGCGTGAGCCGAACGGGTCGTGCTTGGCGCGGTCGGCCGCAGCGGCACGGGCACGCTGCTCTGCTTCGTACGCGCGCCGACCCTCCTCCTCGCGCACGCGGCGGGCGGCAGCGGCGGACACCTTCACCGCGTTGCGGGTGACGCGGCCGCCGCGCGAGGTCTCGGCCAGCCGCTCCAACTGATCGGCGGCCTCGTTGATCGCCTGCAGGTGGCGCTGGTGCTCGTGCTGGCGGCCGGTCGGCGCGACGTCGGGGTGCCAGCGCTTCGCCATCCGGCGGCGCGCGAGCTGCACCGCCCGCTGGTCGAACGGCGCCTCCAGCTCCAGCAACAGGAGCGCTTGCTCCAGATCGAGCACTCGGGCCACGAAGCGACAACGTTAGCGGCCGGCCTGGTGCGCCGGCCGCCTCCCGGGGGTCCCTCAACCGATGGTCGGTGGCGTCGCCGGGCGTCGTCGCGGCGCTCGTCGAAGTCGAATTGCGACGATTCTGTACCGGTTTCGGCGGGCAGCGGAGATCGGTCGTAGCTTCGCGCCTGATGGGCGGGCGGCGACGATCCGGAGTCGGAGCAGGGCGACTCGTGGCGGGCGCTGCCGGGCTCGCGTGCCTGCTCGGGTTCGTCGTCGCGATCGCGCTGTTCTCGACCGGGCTGGCCGTCCAGGACGGCGCCTGCGGTGCAGCGCTCACGCCCAGCGCCGGTGGCCCCGCCGCCGCGATTCCCGGGGGCTTCCTTCCCTACTTCGCGGGTGCCGCCCAGCGGTTCGCGCTCGGACCCGACGGCTGGTCCTATCTGGCGGCGATCAACTATGTCGAGTCGGGCTTCGACGACACCTCGCTGGCAGGCGTGGCGAGCGGCGCCAACGCGTACGGGGCGGCCGGCCCGATGCAGATCGGGATCGGCGGCGCCGCCGGCGACGAGTGGGACCGCTACGCCGTCGGCGGGGTCCCGGGCGGCGCCAGCCCGCCGAGCGTGTACGACGAGGCCGACGCCGTCTACGCCGCGGCCAACCTGCTCCACGCGGCCGGCGCGCCCGGCGACTGGCCAGGGGCGATCTTCGCCTACAACCATGCCGGCTGGTACGTCGACAGGGTGACGACGCTTGCCGGCCGTTACTCCGGGTCGCCGCTGGTCGCGAGCGGCAGCTGCGAGCCGGCGAGCGAGCCGGTCGTCGCGGGCACGGCGCCCGCGATCCTGCCCGGTGGCGAGGTGGCGATCCCCCAGGGCGCGCCGGTCGCCGTCCAGCAGATGCTCGCCGCCGGCAACCGGATCTTCGGCTTCCCCTACAGCTACGGTGGCGGCCACGCGCCGTCGTCGATGGGCGACCCGGCCGACCCGTCCGCGGACCCCGGCCAAGAGGAGAACGGCGGTCCGGGCTACGACTGCTCGAGCGCGGTCGACTACCTGCTGTGGGGCGCCGGCCTCGGCCAGAGCCTGCTCGGCGGCGAGGTGCCCGCGTCGCAGACGCTCGAGACCGTCGGCGATCCAGGACCCGGCGCCTGGGTGACGATCTATGCGGGCTACTCGGGCGGGCAGGCCCACGCGTTCATCGAGGTCGACGGCGTCGTGCTCGACACCGTCCACCTCGACCCGACGACCCCCGCCGGCACGGGACCGCGCTGGCAGCCGGCCTCGGAGGTGTCGCTCGAGCTCGCCTCCGGGTCGTTCGTCGCCCGCCACCCACCGGGGTTGTGAGGTCGTCTGCCGCGACTTGGTTGGCGTTTCGCACCGCCACCGTCACTTTCTCCAACCAAGTGGAGTCGGGTACCGGCCTTGACGCCCGTTCGCAGACCTCGGATACACCGGCGGGCGGCAGTGCGATGACTGTGTAGATGCGATACGACGACTCGAGCGACGCGGCCCTGGTGCGGGCCGCCGACAGCGACCCGGAGGCTTTCTCGGCGCTGTACGAACGCCACGTGGGCGCCGTGTACGCGTGGCTGCGGCGGCGGATCGAGTGGGCCGCGAGCGACCTGACGGCCGAGACATTCGCCCGCGCGTGGCTGTCGCGCGGGCGCTTCCGTAACGACCGCGACGGCTCGGCGCTGCCGTGGCTGCTCGGGATCGCGACCAACCTGCTGGCCGACGCCGCCCGCGACGAGCGGATCGAGACACGGGCGCGGGAGCGGCTCGGGCTGCCGCCGACCTCGCGACCGAGGACGGCTTCGTCGAGGTCGAGCTGCGGATCGTCGAAGAGCTCTCGTACGAGCAGGTCGCCGAACGGCTCGAGATCCGTCCGGCGGCCGCCCGCCTGCGCGTGTCCCGGGCACTGCGCCGGCTCGCCAACTCAGTTCCCAAGGAGGAAACCCGGAAACAGCGGCAACAGCGGCTCGGGCAACAGCGGCTCCGGCAGCTGATCCGCGCGAACGGTCCTCGAGCAGCCACTGGCCTGGTGGGCCAGTGGCTGCTCGTCTGTGCGGCCGTCGGCTGGAACCTCGTCAGCCTGCGGGCCGAGACGTTTCCGGTTCGCCGGCCGCCGGCTCGTGCGTGGTCCGCGATGGTCGGTCGGCCGGAAAGCGCGTAAGGTCGCCAGCACCGAGGGTGTGCGTGGGGTGGTGCAGGTCCGCCTCGTACGGGGTCATAGCTTCACCAGGTGCGATCGCGGGGCGGGTGATGGTGAGGTTGTGAGGTCGACGGCCACGCATCAGCAAGGCTGCCGGCACACAAGCCGGCAGCCAGAGCGCAAACCGTCAGCTCGGAGCACGACGACCTCGCAGCGGGCAACCTCACTGCGGACCCGCCCCGGGCCCGCTGACGCTGGTCGCGCTCGTCGCCGCGGGCCTGCGCAAACGCGAGCGGACGCCCCTGTAGTCTTGAAGATGACGCCACGGTCATGGCTCTCTCATTGGACGAATCGGCGGTAGTCCGCGACGGCTCGCCCGCACTGCCATCGGCGGCAGCGCTCGAGTTGCGAGCGGTCGAGAAGCGCTACCCCGGGCAGCGGCGTCCCGCGCTCGCCGCGCTGAGCCTGCTCGTCCCGGCCGGCGAGGTGTGCGTGCTGGTCGGCCCATCGGGCTCGGGCAAGACGACCGCGATGCGGCTGATCAACCGGATGATCCCGCTGAGCGGCGGCGACATCCTGATCGGCGGACGCAGCATCCTCGACTCGACGCCGACCGAGCTGCGCCGCCAGATCGGCTACGTGATCCAGCAGGTCGGTCTGTTCCCCCACCACACGGTTCGCCAGAACATCGCGACCGTGCCAAGGCTGCTCGGCTGGGAGCGACGGCGGATCGACGCGCGCGTCGACGAGCTGCTCGAGCTGGTCGGGCTCGACCACGACGAGCTCGGCCGCCGCTACCCGAGCCAGCTGTCGGGCGGGCAGCAGCAACGCGTCGGCGTCGCCCGCGCGCTCGCGGCGGACCCGCCGCTGTTGTTGATGGACGAGCCGTTCGGGGCGATCGACCCGATCAACCGCACCCGGCTCCAGGACGAGTTCCTGCGGCTGCAGGAGCGCGTGCGAAAGACGGTCGTGTTCGTGACCCACGACATCGACGAGGCGATCAAGATGGGCGACCGGATCGCGGTGCTGCGCGAGGGCGGGCATCTCGCCCAGTTCGCGACGCCCGCCGAGCTGCTCTCCTCCCCGGCCGACCAGTTCGTCGCCGATTTCGTCGGCGCCGATCGCGCGCTCAAGCGGCTCGGGCTGGTTCGCCTGGCGGACGTCGAGCTCGATCCCCCCGATCAGTGGCCCCAGCCTGACGAACGGCTGCCGCTCGACACCACGGCCCGGGAGGCGCTGGCGAGGATGCTGTCGGCAGGCGGCGCGCCGCTGGGCGTCGCAGACGAGCACGGCAGCGTCGTCGGGATCGTCACGATCGCGCTGATCGGGCGGCTGTTCTCGCGGGTCGAGGACGGGCGCCCGCCCGAGAGCCGGCGCGGGCCGCCACCGGAGCCCAACCGATGAACCACGTCCTGCTCGCATCGGCAGCCCCGATAATCCCCAAGTCGCTGCTGGGCAATCCGGATTCGTACGCGTGCGAGCGTGCGAACCGGCTGTTCTGCTGGGGTTGGCTGTCGCGCAACTGGGGCAGCGTCCTGTGGCCGGCGCTGCGCCAGCACGTGGTGATCACCTTGATCGCGGTCGGGCTCGGGTTCGCGATCGCGAGCTCGCTGGCGGTGCTGGCCCACCGCTACCGGCGCGTCGAGCAGCCGGTCGTAGTGGTCACGACGATCTTCTACACGATCCCGGCGCTGGCGCTGTTCGAGATCCTCGTGGCGGTCCCGGGATTCGGCCTCAGCCTCACGACGGCCGAGACGGCGCTCGTCTCCTACACGCTGCTGATCATCTTCCGCAACACGCTCACCGGGCTGCGGGAGGTGCCCGCCGATGTTCGCGAGGCCGCCGCGGGGATGGGGATGAGCCGATGGCAGGTGCTGGCCCGTGTCGAGCTGCCGCTGGCGCTGCCGGCGATCATCGCCGGCGTCCGGATCGCGACCGTCTCGACGATCGCGCTGGCGACGATCGCGGCGCTGATCGTGAACGAGGGGCTCGGCGTGCCGATCCTCACCGCGATCAGCGAGTCGACGTTCAAGACCGAGCTGATCGCGGCCGGGGTGCTGGCGGTCGCGCTGGCGGTCGCCGCCGATGCGCTGCTCGTCGGGCTGCAGCGACTGATGACTCCGTGGGCGCGGGCGACCTGAGCTGAAAGGAACCCGGGATGCACGTCTTCATCGACGCCTTCAGGTTCATCGCTCGCAACGGGCAGATCCCTGGCCAGCCGCACTTGACGACGCTGAGCTACTACTCGCTCGAGACCGCGAAGATCGCGGCCTACGCGATGGCCATCTCGATCGCGATCGCGCTGCCGATCGGCCTGTGGCTCGGCCACATCCATCGCGGGTCGTTCGTCGCGATCAACGCCGGGAACGTCTGGCGGGCGCTGCCCAGCCTGGCGGTGCTGGCGATCGGTGTCGCGTTCCTCGGCCTCGGAGTCGCCAACGTGCTGCTGGCGCTCGTCGTGCTGGCGGTCCCGCCGATCCTGACGAACGCGTACGTCGGGATCGACCAGGTCGATCCGACGGTCGTCGACGCGGCGCGCGGGCAGGGGCTGACCGGCTGGCAGGTGCTGCGTGAGGTGGAGCTGCCGCTCGCGGTCCCGCTGGTGATGGCCGGGGTCCGCACGGCGGCACTGTTCGTCATCTCGACGACGACGATCGCCGCGCTCACCGGCTACGCCGGCAGCCTCGGCGAGATCATCAACGACGAGGCGACCTACCACCTGTCGGGGGTGCTCGGAGCCGCGATCTGCATCGCTGCGCTCGCGCTCGCGGTTGAGGTGCTGCTCGCCGGGGTACAGCGGGCGCTGACGCCGGCGCCGCTGCGCTCGCGGCGGGGCGGGGTCATCGAAACGCTTCCGGTCGGCTGGATCGCAGCGGCCGCAGCGCCGGGACGGCTCACACACAAAGGACAGGAGGAAACATGAGGAGTCGCATCATGCTCGCGACGGTGCTCGCCGCGACCGTCATCACGGCCGGGATCGCCGCGCTCGGCGCCTCGGCCGCATCCAAGCCCGGGTCGGGGAAGCCGGCGTTCGTGCTCGGCGACAAGAACTTCCCCGAGGAGTACATCCTCGGGGACCTGTACCAGCAGGCGCTCGAGGCGCAGGGGTACACGATCAAGCTGAAGCCGAACATCGGCTCGACCGAGGTGACCTGGGCGGCGCTCAAGTCCGGCCAGATCGACGGCTATCCGGAGTACGACGGCACCCTGCTGTCGGCGGTCGCGGGGATCAGCGCGAACCCGCCGAGCGCGACGGCGGCCGCGAACGAGACCCGCAGCTGGGCGCAGAAGCACGGCTATGTGTTCACCGACACGACCCCGTTCAGCGATTCGGACGCGATCGCCGTGCTGAAGTCCTACGCGACCGCCCACGGCCTCTCGACGATCGGTGACCTGAAGAAGCTCGGCAAGAACGTGATCCTCGGAGCACCTCCCGAATTCCAGACGCGCTTCCCCGACGGGCTGGTCGGGCTGCATCGCGAGTACGGCGTATTCCCGACGTTCAAGCCGGTGAACATCGGCAGCTTCTACTCGCTGCTCGACAGCCACACGATCGATGCCGGCCTCGTGTTCACGACCGACCCGCCGCTGAAGAGCGGCAAGTACGTCGTGCTGAAGGACACGAAGTTCATCTTCGGCTTCCAGAACGTCGGCCTCGTCGCCAAGCAGAGCGTCGTCAACGCCGAGGGTCCGGCGTTCACGGCGACCGTCAACAAGGTCAGCGCGCTGCTCACCCAGCAGGCGATCATCGCGCTGAACGCCGCGGTCGAGCTCGACAAGCAGTCGCCGGCGGCGGTCGCGACCGCGTTCCTGAAGGCCAACCACGTGATCTGATCGCTCGACCCGCATCTACGGACCGGGCCGCATACGCTTCCCGTCCGTGGCCAGCGTGGATCCGGCGAATCTGGGCGTGAGGGAGGCGGCGGCGGCATTGCGCGCGCGCCGCCTCTCCTCGCGCGAGCTGACCGAGGCGTGCCTCGAGCGGATCGGCGAGCGGGATGGCGGCGCGCCGTCGTTCGACGGAGCGCCCGACGCGATCAACGCGTGCGCGCGCGTCTACCCCGAGCTCGCGCTCGAGCACGCGCGGGCGGCGGATGAGCGGCTCGCCGGCGCCGGCGTAGAGGCCCCACCGCTGTGCGGGATCCCGCTCGCGGTGAAGGACCTGTACGGCATCGCCGGGCTGCCGCTGACCGCCTCGAGCCGGGTGCTCGAGGGCTACGTGGCAGGCCGCGACGCGGCGGTCTGGGCGCGCCTGCGCAACCAGGGGATGGTGCCGCTCGGCCACACGCACACACACGAGTTCGCGGCCGGCGGCACGACCGACCAGGTCGGCAATCCGCACGACCTCACGCGGGTCGCCGGGGGCTCCAGCGGTGGCAGCGCCGCGGCGCTCGCCGCGCGGATGGCGCCGGCGGCGCTCGGGAGCGATACGTGCGGCTCGCTGCGGATCCCGTCCGCCTGCTGCGGGACCAGCACGATCAAGCCGACGCGAGGGTGGATCCCGCTCGACGGGGTGATCCCGCTGTCGTACACGCTCGATCATGCGGGCCCGATGGCGCGCACGGTCGCGGACTGCGCCGTGCTCCTCGCCGGGATGGCAGGGTCACCCGAGCAGCTGCCCCCGCGCGCGCGACCCGGCCCGCGGCCGCTCGCCGGCGTGACCGTCGCGCTGACCGACCGGAGCTCGTCGATCGAGCTCGATGCGGAGGTCGCGGCGGCGCTCGATCGGGCGGTGGCGGCGGCGGCGTCGCTGGGCGCACGGGTCGTCGAGCTCGCCTCACCGTGGACGTTCGATTGGAACGACCTCTCGACCGTGCTGTTCGCCGATGTGTGGACGTTCCACCGAGGGTTCAGCGACCGCCACGGCCGCTACCGCCCGGCGATCGCGGAGTTCGTCGAGGCCGCCCGCGGCTTCACCGACGCGCAGGCGTATGTCGAGGCGCAGCAGCGCCGCGCCCGTGGCACCGCGCTGTGGGAGGACTGGTTCGCGACGGGCGGCGTCGACCTCGTGCTCGAGCCGACGCTGCCGATCGTGCCGTACGCGCGCGGCGATGGCTACGACCGCGGTCATGCAGGCGGTGCCGGGGACCCGATGATCGCGCTGACGGCGCTGTGGGACATGACCGGCATGCCCGTCGGCGCGCTGCCGGTCACCTGGGAGGCCGGCGTCTCACTGATCGCTCCCGGCGGGCACGAGGCTTCGCTCCTGCAGGTCGCGATCGACCTGCAGGAGCACCGGCTGGGGATCCCGCCCGCCCCCGCCCTCTGACCCGGCCGAGGTCGGAGGCCGACGATGGCCGGGCGGCAAGTCCGGATGCGCGTGTCCAGAGAGCTTGCGCTCGGATTCGAGCGGTGCTGTAGTAGGTGCGGGGAGCAGCTGTGGGACTCGAAATAATCGGATCCGGCGCTGGACAGCAGGGGCAATCCGCCCCCGACGAAACGGCGCCGCCGCCCGCTCGCTGGCGAGACGGGGACGAGGCGGACCTGCGCGAGTACGCGGATCGGATGGCCGAGGCGGAGCAGATCATCCGCTTCGGCGTGTTCCGCTGGGAGCTCGACACCGGCTGCGTCCGCTGGTCGGACCAGCTGCACCGGATCTACGGGCTCGAGCCCGGCACGTTCGCGGGTACGGTCGACGCGTTCATCGAGCTGCTGCACCCCGACAGCCGGGCGCACGTGTGGGCGTGCGTCCAGCGCTCGCTCGAGACGCTCGAGCCGTTCCTCTACGAGGAGCGGATCGTGCGCGCCGACGGGCAGGTGCGCACGCTGCTGTCGCAGGGCCGGCCGATCGTCGAGGGCGACGGCCGCGCGCACGCGGTCGTCGGGGTCTGCCACGACGTCACCGATCGGGTGCAGGCCCAGCAGGCGCTCGGTCTGAGCGAGCGCAGGATGCGGGCGATCATCGACTACAGCCCGTCGGTGATCGCCGTCAAGGACCTCGACGGCCGCTACCTGATGAGCAACGCCGAGACCGGGCGACTGCTGGGCGTCCCGGCGGACACGGTGATCGGCCGCCCGTGCTCCGCGGTGTTCCCGACGATCTCCGAGCAGATGCGTGTGGCTGACCATCTCGCGGCGGTCGACATGCAGCCGGTGCACGACGAGGTCGAGCTGATCGTCGACGGTGTTCGGCGCACGTTCGCAACGGTCACGTTCGCGCTCCCCGACGATGCCGGCGATCCGATCGAGACGTGCACGATCGCGACCGACGTGACCGAGCGACACGAGCCCCCGAAGGAGCGCCGGGCTCGGCTCGAGTGGGGGCGGCGGATCCGGAGCGCGCTCGACGACGGACGCATGCTCACGTACGGGCAGCCGGTGTTCGACCTCGCCACGGGCGATCGGATCGGACTCGAGCTGCTCGTGCGGATGCGCGCGGCCCGCGACGGCGAGGTGCTCGCGCCGGGGACGTTCCTGCCCGCCTCGGAGCGCTACGGGCTGGTTCAGGCGATCGACATCTGGATGGTGCGCCGGGCGCTCGCGCTCGATTCGCGCGAGCCGCTCGCGGTCAATCTCTCAGCGGTGACGCTCTGCGACAGCGCCGCCAGAGGCGAGATCCTGCGGCTGATCGGCGAGCCCGCGGACGCGGCGCGGCAGCTCGTGCTCGAGATCACCGAGACGGCCGCGGCCGCCAACCTCGATCAGTCGATCGAGTTCGCGACCGCGCTGACCGAGCTCGGATGCGCGCTAGCGCTCGACGACTTCGGCACGGGCTTCGGCACGTTCACCTACCTGCGGTCGCTGCCGTTGCGCTACCTGAAGATCGACCGATCGTTCGTCAGCCAGATCGAGCACTCACGCGACGACCGGCGAATCGTCGGCTGCATCATCGACATCGCGAGGCAGTTCGAGCTGATCTCGATCGCCGAGGGGGTCGAGAACGAGTCGACGCTGAGCGCGGTGCGGGAGCTCGGCGCTGACTACGCGCAGGGCTTCCACCTCGGCCGGCCCGGGCCGGTCGGCTGAAGCCGCAGTGACGCGAGCTCGCCCAAAGTTCCCAGGTTTCGGGGGTTGTCGGGCCGCGTCCCGCAGGCTACGGTTGCCTGCCGTGGACACCGTGAAGACGCGCATCGAGCAGTCTGACCGGCGGCAGCTTCACGGGCAGTCTCAGCTGCGGCTGGGGCCGATCGTCGCGGCAACCCTCACGAGCACGCACTTCCCGCGCGCGTGCGTCAGGCTTACAGCTGCGCATGGACAGCACCACCTACGACGTCGCGCTCGCGTTCCATCTGCTGGGGGCGCTGCTGTTCTTCTCGGGGATCGCGCTCGCGGGCGCCGCATTCGAGTTCGCGCGCCGGCGCGAGACTCCGGCTGAAGTTGCACTGCTGCTGTCGCTCACCCGGGTCGGCGTCGCGCTCGTCGGGATCGGCGGGCTGCTGCTGCCGGTGTTCGGGCTCTGGATGGTGCATCTCGGCCACTGGGGATACGGGTCGGGCTGGGTCGACTGGGCGATCGGGCTGTACGTCCTGGCCCTCGCGCTCGGCGGCTTTGGCGGCCGGCGGCCGAAGCAGGCGCGGGTGCTGGCGAGCCGGCTCGCCGAGGAGGGTGCCCCCGCCACCGACGAGCTGCGACGGCTACTCGACGACCCGGTGTCACTGGCTGCCAACTATGCGTCGCTGGTCGTCGTCCTCGGGATCGTCGCGCTGATGGTGTTCAAGTAACAGCCCTGAAGTCGAGCTCGGCGAACAGCGCGCCGATCTCCTCGGCAAGCCGCGGGACCTCCTGCAGATGCAGCTCGGACAGCGCTTCGAGCCGCCTCGTTCCCTCGTCCGTCAGGGACAGGCGGACGATGCTGCGGTTCGCGGGGTCGGGACCCCGCTGCACGAGCCCGCCCGCTTCGGCGCGGTCGACCAGCTCGACGGCGCTGTGGTGCTTGAGGATCAGGTAGCCGGCGACATCGGCGATCGAGGGCGGGTCGGGGCCGGGGTGACCCCTGATCGCCAGCATCAGCTGGTGCTGGGCCGGCGTGAGCCCTGCGGCCCGCGCGCGCTCCTCGCTCCAGCGCAGGAACCGGCGCAGGCTCGTACGGAACTGCAGCAGCCGCTGGTAGTCCGCCTGCGTCGGTTGGTGGCTCATCGTCGCTGATTCTGTCGCGGGCCCGTGGGATTCGGCAAAGCCGCATCGGATTCTGTGGCTTTTCGCCATTGCGAGCGCACGGCCGCATGGCGATCATGCGATGCCGAAAGCCATCGCCTCACGATCCCCTCGTCTAACGACATGTCAACCAGCGACGACCGCTACATCGCAGACGGCAACGGCCACGCAGGCGACGGCCTGCGCCGGCGGCGCTTCTTCGCGCCGGGCGGCGCGCCCTCCTCGTGGCAGGAGGTGCGGTCCGACTCACGCGGCTGGGAGCGGTTCTATCGCCAGCGCTGGCAGCACGACAAGGTCGTGCGCTCGACGCACGGCGTCAACTGCACCGGGTCGTGCTCGTGGAAGGTGCACGTCAAGGACGGGATCATCACCTGGGAGACACAGCAGACGGACTACCCGTCGAACGGTCCGGAGCTCCCGGACTACGAGCCGCGCGGCTGCCCCCGCGGCGCGAGCTTCTCGTGGTACGTGTACAGCCCGCTGCGGATCAAGCACCCGTACGTTCGCGGCGAGCTGCTGCGACTGTGGCGGGCCGCGCGCGGCGAGCACCCCGACCCGGTCGACGCGTGGGCGTCGATCGTGTCCGATCCCGACCGAGCGGCCAGGTACAAGCGGGCGCGCGGCAAGGGCGGCTTCGTTCGCGCCTCCTGGGAGGAGGCGGCGGAGCTGGTCGCGGCGGCGCACGTGCACACGATCGAGCGCCACGGGCCCGACCGGTGCGTCGGCTTCTCCCCGATCCCGGCGATGTCGATGGCGTCGTACGCGGGCGGGGCGCGCTTCCTGTCGCTGATCGGCGGGGTTTGCCTCAGCTTCTACGACTGGTACGCGGATCTCCCGCCCGCCTCGCCGCAGATCTGGGGCGATCAGACGGACGTGCCCGAGTCGGCCGATTGGTGGGACGCGGGCTATCTGATCATGTGGGGGTCGAACATTCCGATGACGCGTACGCCGGACGCGCATTTCATGACCGAGGCGCGCTACCGCGGGCAGAAGACGGTCGTCGTCTCCCCCGACTACTCCGACCACACGAAGTTCGCCGACACGTGGCTGCCGGCGCAGCCGGGGACCGACGCGGCGCTCGCGCTGGCGATGGGCCACGTGATCCTGCGCGAGTTCTACGTCGAGCGGCAGGTGCCGCACTTCGAGCGCTACGCGCAGCGGTTCACCGACCTGCCGTTCCTGGTTGAGCTCGAGCGCCGCGAGGACGGCACGCTCGTCCCGGGGCGGATGCTCCGGGCGAGCGACCTCGGCGCGGGCGCCCGCGCCGGCGCCGGCGAGCACGACGACTGGAAGACGGTCGTGATCGACGCACGGACGGGCGAGCCGGCCGTGCCGAACGGCTCGATCGGCGATCGCTGGGGCGCCGCCGGCGAAGGCCGCTGGAACCTCAAGCTCGACGGCATCGAGCCGCTGCTGACGCTGCACGGCGCCGGCGAGGGCGCCGCCGAGGTGACGCTCCCGCGCTTCGATCTTCCCGGCGGCTCAGCCGTCCTGCGCCGCAGCGTGCCCGTCAAGCGGATCGGCGAGGGCACGGTCACGACCGTGTTCGACCTGCTGCTGGCGCAGTACGGCGTCGCCCGCGAGGGCCTGCCCGGGGAATGGCCGGCCTCGTACGAGGACGAAGCGCCCTACACACCCGCGTGGCAGGAGCCGATCACGGGCGTCCCCGCCGCCGACGCGATCCGGGTCGCGCGCGAGTTCGCGCGCAACGCCGAGCAGACGGACGGCCGCTCGATGATCGTGATGGGCGCCGGCACCAACCACTGGTTCCACTCCGACCTGATCTACCGCTCGATGCTCAACCTGGTGCTGCTGTGCGGGTGCCAGGGGCGAAACGGCGGCGGCTGGGCGCACTACGTCGGTCAGGAGAAGGTGCGACCGATCACCGGGTTCGGCGTGGTCGCGTTCGCGGGCGACTGGAGCCGGCCGCCCCGCCAGCAGCCCGCCACCCCGTTCTTCTACCTGGCGACCGACCAGTGGCGCTACGACCGCCTCACCCCCGACCAGCTGCTCTCACCGCTCGCCGCCGAGGACTCGCCGGCGCGCCGCCACGCGGCCGACGCGAACGCACTCGCCGCCCGGCTCGGGTGGCTGCCGTCGCACCCGACGTTCGATCGCAACCCGCTCGAGCTGGCCGACGCGGCCACCGACGCGCACCTCGACGCGGGCGCGTACGTGACCGGCGAGCTGACGGCCGGGCGGCTGCGGTTCGCGTGCGAGGACCCGGACGCGCCCGAGAACTTCCCGCGGGTGATGACCGTCTGGCGCTCGAACCTGCTGGGCTCCTCGGCGAAGGGTCACGAGTACTTCCTCAAGCATCTGCTCGGCGTCGACACCGCGGCGGTGCGCAACACCGAGACACCGGCCGACCAGCGGCCGCAGGAGGTGTGCTGGCACGAGCGGGCGCCCGAGGGCAAGCTCGACCTGCTGACCACGCTCGACTTCCGGATGAACGGCACCTGCCTGTATTCCGACGTCGTGCTGCCGGCGGCGACCTGGTACGAGAAGGAGGACATCTCGACGACGGACCTGCACCCGTTCGTGCACGCGTTCAACGCCGCGATCGCGCCTCCGTGGGAGACCCGGACCGACTGGGAGATCTTCAAGACGATCGCGGCCGCGTTCAGCCGGCTCGCCGGCCCGCGCCTCGGCGTCAGGCGGGACCTGGTCGCGGCGCCGCTGCTGCACGACACCCCCGAGGAGCTGGCGCAGCCGCTCGGCGACGTCGACGACTGGCGCGCAGCCGGCACCGAGCCCGTTCCGGGACGGACGCTGCCGAAGCTGATCGTCGTCGAGCGCGACTTCGGCGCCGTCGGCGAGCGGTTCAGCGCGCTCGGCCCGCTCGTCGACCGCGGGATCGCCTCGAAGGGCGTCAGCTTCGACGCGCTCGAGGAGGTGTCGCACCTGCGTGCGGCGAACGGCACCGTCGCCGCGGGCGCCGGCGCCGGCCGCCCGAGCCTCGAGACCGCCGCCAAGGCGTGCGAGGCGATCATGGCGCTGTCCGGCGCGACCAACGGGCGGCTCGCCGTGCACGGGTTCGAGCAGCTCGAGCTGCGCACCGGCACGCCGCTGGCCGATCTCGCGGGCGACCGCAGCGAGGAGCGCCACAGCTTCAAGGACGTCGGGGTGCAGCCGCGCAAGACGATCACCTCGCCGGAGTGGTCGGGGATCGAGTCGCGCGATCGCCGCTACAGCCCGTTCTGCGTCAACGTCGAGCGGCTCGTGCCGTGGCGCACGCTGACCGGCCGCCAGCAGTTCTACTCGGATCACCGCTGGATGCGCGACTACGGCGAGGCGCTCGCAGCCTACAAGCCGCCGCTCGACATGGCGCACCGGCTCGGTGCGGATGCCCCGGGCGAGGACGGGCTCGCGGTTGCCGTCCGGTACCTGACACCCCACTCGAAGTGGTCGGTGCACTCGACCTACCAGGACAACCTGCACATGCTGACCCTGTTCCGCGGCGGCCCGGTCGTGTGGCTCAGCCCGGTCGACGCGGGCAGCGCCGGGATCGCCGACAACGACTGGATCGAGATGTACAACCGCAACGGCGTCGTGGCGGCACGCGCGGTCGTCAGCCACCGCATCCCGAAGGGGTGCGCGTTCATGTACCACGCCCAGGACCGGCATGTGAACGTGCCGATCAGCGAGGTGTCAGGTACCCGCGGCGGCACCCACAACTCGGTCACCCAGATCCAGATGAAGCCGACGCACATGATCGGCGGCTACGCGCAGCTGTCGTACGGGTTCAATTACTACGGGCCGACCGGCTGCCAGCGCGACGAGGTGACCGTGATCCGCAAGCGCCGCACGGAGGTCAGGTACTGATGCGAGTCAAGGCCCAGGTGGCGATGGTGATGAACCTCGACAAGTGCATCGGGTGTCACACCTGCTCGGTGACCTGCAAGAACGTGTGGACCAACCGCGAGGGCGCCGAGTACATGTGGTTCAACAATGTCGAGACGAAGCCAGGGGCCGGCTATCCCCAGCGCTGGGAGGACCAGGAGGAGCGCCACGGTGGCTGGACGCTCGACCCCGAAGGCCGCCTGCAACTGAAGTCGGGCAGCCGGTTGAAGCGGCTGGCGAACATCTTCCACAACCCGGACCTGCCGGCGCTCGATGACTACTACGAGCCGTGGACCTACGACTACGAGCAGCTGACAGGTGCCGGCGCGTCCAAGCATCAGCCGGTGGCGCGCCCGGTGTCACGGATCGACGGCCGCCCGCTCGAGCTCAAGTGGGGGCCGAACTGGGAGGACGACCTCGCCGGCGGCCTTGACAACCTGCGCCGGGACCCGAATCTGGAAAGCCTGCAGGAGGAGGTCAGGGCCGAGTACGAGCAGGTGTTCATGATGTACCTGCCGCGCATCTGCGAGCACTGCCTCAACCCCGCGTGCGTCGCCGCCTGCCCGTCGGGGGCGATGTACAAGCGGGAGGAGGACGGGATCGTGCTCGTCGACCAGGACGCGTGCCGTGGCTGGCGGATGTGCGTCTCCAACTGCCCGTACAAGAAGGTGTACTTCAACTGGTCGACCGGTAAGGCGGAGAAGTGCACACTGTGTTACCCGCGAATCGAGGCCGGGCTTCCGACGGTCTGCTCGGAGACGTGCGTGGGCCGGATCCGCTACCTCGGGCTGGTCCTGTACGACTCAGACCGCGTGCAGGCCGCGGCTGCGACCCCCGACGCCAAGGACCTGCTCGACGCGCAACTCGACGTGTTCCTCGATCCGTCCGATCCGGACGTGATCGCCGCTGCGCAGCGCGACGGGATCCCGCACGACTGGATCGAGGCTGCGCAGCGCTCGCCTGTTTGGGCGCTCGCGATGAAGTACCGGATCGCGCTGCCGCTGCACCCCGAGTACCGCACCTTGCCGATGGTCTGGTACGTGCCACCGCTGTCACCGGTGACCGCGAGAGTCGAAGGGGTCGGCACACAAGCCGACCCCGAAGACGTGTTCGGCGCGATCGACTCGATGCGGATCCCGCTGCAGTACCTCGCCAACCTGCTGGCCGCCGGCGACGAGCACGTGATCAGGCGGGTGCTGATGCGGCTCGCGGCGATGCGCTCGTACATGCGCGCGCAGACGGTCGAAGGCGCCCGCGACGAGCAGCTGGCTGGCGCCGTCGGGATGACCGGCGAGCAGATCGAGGAGATGTACCGGCTACTCGCGATCGCCCGCTACGAGGACCGCTTCGTGATCCCGCCCGCGCACCGCGAGCTGGCCGAGCAGCTCTCCCAGGAGCAGCAGGGCGCCTGCGGGCTCGACTTCCCCGGCGGCCCCGGCGGGTGCGAGCCCGGTGCGCTCCAGCAGCTGCAGGTACGCCGCGCGCAGGACCGCGCCGCGCGACGGCGGGCGCGAGGGCGGGCAGCGTGACCGCGTACAAGCTGCTGTCGCTGCTGCTCTGCTACCCGGACGCGGAGCTGTATGCGCTGCGGTCGGAGATCCGGGCGGAGCTGCTTCGGCTGCCGGCTGGTGTGCCGGCAGCCGAGATCCACGCGTTTCTCGACGCGACTGCGGGCGACGGGCTCGAGGACGCGCAGGAGGCGTACGTCGGCACCTTCGACTTCAAGCGGCGCGCCAGCCTGCACCTGACCTATCCCTACCAGGGCGATCGCCGCCAGCGCGGGGTCGCGCTGCTGAAGCTGCGGCGCCTGTACGAGCGGCTCGGGCTCGAGCTCGCCGGTGACGAGCTCCCCGACCACCTGCCGTTGATGCTCGAGCTCGCCGACATGCTCGAGCCCGCGCAGGCGTGCGAGCTGCTCGGGGACTTCCGCGGCGCGATCGAGCTGATCGCCGCGGCGCTCGACCAGCAGGGCAGCCCGTACCGCCACCTGTTGGCAGCGCTGACCGCGCTGCTGGGACCCGCCAGCGAGGCCGAGCTCGACGAGCTGGCGCGCCTCGCCGCCCAGGGCCCGCCGCGCGAGCAGGTCGGGCTCGAGCCCTTCGGACCGCCTGAGCTGATGCCGGGTCTCGCGGGAGCGGCGGCGTGAGCCAGGGGCGCGTGATGCTGTGGGTGATCCTGCCGTACGCGGCGGTCGCGGTGTTCGTCGCCGGGCACGTGTGGCGCTGGCGCCGCGACCAGTTCACCTGGACCAGCCGCTCCACCCAGCTGCTCGAGGGCCGCCGGCTGCGCTACGGGGCGATCCTGTTCCACTACGGCCTGCTGGCCGTGATCGGCGGGCACGTGCTGGGGTTGCTCGTGCCGGAGTCCGCGACCCGCGCGATCGGGATCCCGGAGAGCGTCTACCACGAGGTGTCGGTGGCCGCAGGCACGAGCTCTGGCGCCGCGATGGCGGTCGGGTTCGTGATCCTCGCGCTGCGCCGCGCCCAGGTCCCCCGGGTTCGGCGGACGACGAACCGGACGGATGTGGCTGTCTACCTCGCCCTGGCGATCATGCTCGGGACCGGGCTGTACGCGACGGTCGGCGTCAACCTGCTCGGCGGCGGCTACGACTACCGGCTGACGGTCGCGCCGTACTTCCGCAGCATCTTCGTGCTGGACCCGAAGACGGCCCTGATCGCAGGCGCTCCGCTGATCTACCAGCTGCATGTCCTGTCGGGCTTCGGGCTGTACGCGCTGTGGCCGTTCAGCCGGCTCGTCCACGCCTGGTCGGTCCCGATCGGCTACCTGCGACGCGCCCCGATCGTCTACCGCCGACGCGAGCGTGCGGATGCAGCGCCTCAGGCCGGTTGAGCGCCTGCTGAGCGCGATCCCGCCGGCGTCCGGCGCGGTCGTGATGGGCACCGGGATCGTGTCGGTAGCGCTGTCGCTCGATCACCGCGAGCTGCTCTCGCGGATCCTGCTCGTCGCCTGCGCCGTCGTGTGGATCGCGCTCGGGTTGCTGCTCGGGGGTCGCGCTGCGTTCGACCGGCCACGGGTGCGCCGCGAGGCGCGCTCGCCGGCGGCGCTCACGGGGGTCGCGGGCACGAGCGTGCTCGGGACCCGGCTGACGATGCTCGGCTGGAGCTGGGCCGGGATCGCGCTGCTGGCGGTCGCCGCCTGCATCTGGCTGGCGCTGCTCGCGCCGGTGCTGGGCAACTGGACGGTGCCGACTGTCGGCGGCTCGCTCGTGTTGACGGTCTCGACGCAGTCGCTCGCGGTGCTCGCAGCCGCGCTGGCCGTCCCCGAGCGCGCCGGCTGGCTGGTCGATGTCGCGCTCGCGCCGTTCCTGCTCGGGCTCGGCTTCTACGCGTTCGTGATCGCGCGCTTCGACCTGCGCCAGCTGTTCGTCGGACGCGGCGATCACTGGATCACCGGAGGTGCGCTCGCGATCTCGACGCTCGCCGCCGGCAAGCTCACGCTCGGCGCCCAGGCGCTGCATCAGCTCACCGGCCTCGCCGGGACGCTGAAGACGGTCTCGCTCGTGCTGTGGGCGCTGACGATCGCCTGGCTGCCGGTCCTGCTCGCGGTCGAGTTGCTGCGCCCGCGGCTCGACTACGACGTCCGGCGCTGGTCCACCGTGTTCCCGGTCGGCATGTACACGGTCTGCAGCTTCGTCGTCGGCGCCGCCACCGGCACGGCTGCGCTCACCGACTTCGCGCGCGTCTGGGTGTGGGCCGGCGTCGGCGTCTGGCCCGTCGTGTTCGCGGGGATGCTCCGGCGAGGCTGGCGGCTGTGGGGCGCTCAGCCGGCGTCGCGGCCCGGACCGCTCGGCTCCTCGGCGTAGCGACCGCGGGCGTGGACGTCCTCGGCGTCGAGATCGGTCGGCGCCGCGCGCAGGTACGCGATCACCTCCGGATCGGCCGACTCGTGCCGCTCGACCGGCTCGCCCATGCACGTGCGCAGCTCGACCACCGCGCACGTGGCGGAGATGTCGAGCACCTGCCAGTGCGCGCCGGACTCCGCCCAGCGCTCGAGACCGGCGATCGTGAGCGACTCCGCGGTCACGACAGGGATGCTACTAATTCCAGTAGCAGTGGAAAAACGCGGCCGCAGCGACCGATGATCGACCTGCCGGCGATCCACGACCCCGGCGCCGCGCTGTCGCAGCCCCCGCGCGCGCGGTCCGTCCCCCGCGATCCGGATCGGGCGGGCCGCACGATCGAGTTGCGCGTGCTCGCCGCTGCTCGGGGCGATTGATGGGCGAGCAGGCGCCGGAGCCTCCGGCGCGCGTGAGGGTGCCGACGTGCATCGGCTGCGGTGCGATCTCGAAGCCCGGCGCGTGCGAGCTCGGCTGCGCCGAGGTCAAGCTCGAGCTCGTTCGGGCGGACGCCTACGACGTGCTCGTCGCCCTGCACGCCGATGCCGACGCGACGATCGCCGCGTTCGGCGGTCTCGCCGGACGGCTTCGTGCCGGCCCGCCCGCCCCGCGTCGCGGCTGTGAAGCCGCCTATCGCGCCTTGCAGGCGGACGCTCGTGCGGCCCTGCGCGAGCATCCGGAGCAGCGCCGGCGGGATCCCGACTGGGAGCCGGCAGAGGTCGCGACCACATGGTGGTGTCCCCGTTGCGGTGGGATCGACGCGCCGCAGCCGTGTCTCGGCATCTGCGTCTGGCGGGGCGTCGAGTGGGTGGAGCGCACCGCCTACGCGCGCGAGCGCGAGCGTGCCCTCTCGGCCCGCGACGAGGAACGCGCGCTGCGGCGGCTGCTGCGCCTGCTCGCGTCGGTCACCCCGCGCGCCGGCGGCTTCGAGGCGAGCTGGAACGCGCTCGTGTCGTCTACCCTCGGGACCGGTGTCCGCTCAGTACATCTACACGACCTACAAGCTCTCCCGCCGCCACCCGCCCGACAAGCAGGTCCTGGCTGACATCTCGCTGTCGTTCCTGCCCGGCGCGAAGATCGGCGTGCTCGGCTACAACGGCGCCGGTAAGTCGACGCTCCTGCGGATCATGGCGGGGCTCGACTCGGAGTTCGACGGCCACGCGCAACTGGCTCCGGGGGCGACCGTCGGGCTGCTCGAGCAGGAGCCGGCGCTCGACCCGGCCAAGACCGTCAAGGAGAACGTCGAGCAGGGCGTCGCCGAGCTGCGGGCGCTGCTCGACCGCTTCAACGAGCTGTCGATGAACTACTCGGAGGAGACCGCGGACGAGTTCGCGCGCGTCCAGGAGCAGATCGACGCGGCCGACGCCTGGAACCTCGACACGACGCTCGAGATCGCGATGGACGCGCTCCGCTGCCCGCCGGCCGATGCCGAGGTGACGACGCTGTCAGGCGGCGAGCGCAGGCGGGTCGCGCTGTGCCGGCTGCTGTTGCGCCAGCCCGACCTGCTGCTGCTGGACGAGCCGACCAACCACCTCGACGCCGAATCGGTCGCGTGGCTCGAGCGCCACCTGCAGGACTACAAGGGCACGATCGTCGCGGTCACCCACGACCGTTACTTCCTCGACAACGTCGCCGGCTGGATCCTCGAGCTCGACCGGGGCCGTGGGATCCCCTATCAGGGCAACTACTCCGGCTGGCTCGAGCAGAAGCGGGCGCGCCTCGAGCAGGAGGAGAGGCTCCAGACCTCCCGGCGGCGAACGATCGAGCAGGAGCTCGAGTGGGTGAGGATGAACGCGTCGGCGCGGCGCAACAAGCCGAAGGCGCGGCTGAACGCCTACGAGGCGCTGCTGGCGCAGGACCGCAACGTCAAGCTCGACCAGGTGCAGATCCACATTCCGGCCGGGCCGCGGCTCGGCGGAGTCGTGGTCGAGGCCGACAACCTGCGCAAGGGTTACGGCGACAACCTGCTGATCGACGGGCTCAGCTTCAAGCTCCCGCCAGCCGGGATCGTCGGCGTGATCGGCCCCAACGGCGCCGGCAAGACGACGCTGATGCGGATGATCACCGGCGCCGAGCAGCCCGACGGCGGCATGCTCAGGCTCGGCGAGACCGTCGAGCTCGCCTACGTCGACCAGTCGCGCGACGCGCTCGATCCCGACAAGACCGTCTGGGAGGAGATCTCCGGCGGCGCCGACCAGATCGCGCTCGGCGATCGGACCGTCAACTCCCGGGCGTACGTGGCCGGCTTCAACTTCAAGGGCACCGACCAGCAGAAGCGGGTCGGGAAGCTGTCCGGCGGCGAGCGCAACCGGCTGCACATGGCGAAGCTGCTGCGCTCCGGCGGCAACCTGCTGCTGCTCGACGAGCCGACCAACGACCTCGACGTCGACACGCTCCGGGCGCTCGAGGAGGCGCTGCTCGCGTTCGCCGGCTGCGCCGTCGTCGTCTCCCATGATCGCTGGTTCCTCGACCGGATCGCGACTCACGTGCTCGCGTTCGAGGGCGACTCGCAGGTGCGGTGGTTCGAGGGCAACTTCGAGGCCTACGAGAGCTTCCGCCGTGAGCAGCTCGGCGCCGACGCCGACCGGCCGCACCGGATCACCTACAAGAAGCTCGTCCGCGGCTGATCGGATACGTCGGGCGCGGCCCTCAGCCGCCCGCCGGCGGGCTGCGCCGCGAAGCGCTCGAGACGGCCGTCGTGATCCGCTCGAAGCGCAGTCCGGCGCGGGCTGCCGCCGCGCGCACCGCGTCGGCCGACACCGACCGGTAGTGGTAGAAGCAGGTCTCCTCCTCGGGCACGAAGATCGCGCGCAGGAACTGCACCTCCTCGCCCTGCTCGCTCACCTGATCGGCGGCGAGCGAGATCTCGTCGACATCGGGTGAGAGCCTGGTCGCCGATGCTCGCGGTGCGTATGTCTCGACCAGGTACTCGGGCATGCGAGCACGGTAGGTCCAACAGGCGATCGGCAAAATTCCCGAAACCTGGGAACTTTGACCGCGGCGCTGGGTCAAGCGCCCGGCAGCAGCTGCTCGAGCTCGCCGCGCAGCTCGGCCGTGTCGCGAGCGAGCGCGTCGGCGCCATCCAGCTGCTCGACCCCGATCGGCCCGGTGGCGACCGCGATGCAGCGAAGCCCGTCGGCATGCGCGCAGGCGATGTCGCGCGGCGTGTCGCCGATCAGGATCGTGCGCTCGCGCGGGAACGAACGCCCCCGATCGCCCGCTCGCCGGCGGGCGATCGGGGGCAGCGCCAGGCGGTCCTCCGAGTCCGAGCCGAAGCCACCCAGGCCCGGTGCGAAGAACCGGCCGATCCCGGCGCGGCGGAGCTTCAGCCGGGCGACCGGCTCGAAGTTGCCGGTCACGAGCGCGAGGCGCACGCTGCCGTGGTCGGCGAGCCATTCGAGCAGGGCCGGCATCCCCGCGATCACCGTCGGCGTCAGATCGGCCTCGCACGTCTCGGCGAAGATCCGGCAGGTCTCCCTGCGCACCTCGTCGGCGTGCTCGTCGATCCGCTGCGCCGAGATGCCGGCGTCGAGCAGGATCAGCCGGGCGATCTCGCCGTCGGTGCGTCCGGCGGCCTGGAACTTGAGCGCCGTGCTCGCGGGGTCGACCCCGTGCACGACTCCGATCGCAGCGCGGAGCGCCGCCGCGTGAGCGCCGGTGGCGCCACGCAGGAGCGTGCCGTCGATGTCGAACAGGAGCAGGGTCTCGTTCATCTCGAGCTGCGGGATCGATCCTCCGACCTCTCAGCGGCGGAACGATGCCCCCGGCTCGAGCCGCTGCGCGAATGCCGCGATCAGCCGCGCCGTCGCCTCGATGTCGTCGAGCTGGATCATCTCGACCGGCGAGTGCATGTAGCGAACCGGGACCGATACGAGCCCGGTCGGGATCCCGGCGCGGGTGAGGAAGATCGCATCGGCGTCGGTCCCCGTGTAGCGCCCGCTCGACTCGATCGTGAACGGGATCCCCTCCGCCTCCGCCGCGTCGTGCAGGCGCTCGAACACGCGGGGGTTGATCGAGGTGCCGCGGCCGATCGCCGGACCGGAGCCGAGCTCGTGCTTGGTGATCTCGCCGAGCGCGATGCCCGGCTGGTCGGTAGCGAACGTGAGGTCGACCGCGATCGCGACGTCCGGGTCGTGGCGGAAGGCGCTGGTCCGCGCACCGGCCAGCGAGGTCTCCTCCTGGACGCCCGCGATCGCCGTCACCTCGCCGGGTGCGCCGCCCGCCTGCGCGATCAGCTCCGCCGCCCGCGCGACGACGTAGCAGCCGACCCGGTTGTCGAGCGCGCGGGACACGAGGCGATCGTTGCGCAGCTCCATCGGCGCCACGTCGATCACGCCGGCGTCGCCGACGCGCACCAGCGAGCGCGCCTCGTCGCCGTCCCGGGCGCCGATGTCGATGTGCAGCTCCTTCAGCTCCGGCGCCTTGCGGCGGTCCTCGTCCTTGAGCAGGTGGACGGGCTTGCGGGCGATCACGCCGCGGACCGGGCCGTCACGCGTCTCGAGCACGATTCGCTGCCCGACCAGCACCTGGGCGTCCCAGCCGCCGACCTGGTCGAAGCGGAGGAACCCCTCATCCTCTACGTGCGTGACGTGCACGCCGATCTCGTCGATGTGGCCGACGATGATCAGCCTCGGACCGCCGCTGGTGCCCGGCACGCGCGCCCACGAGGAGCCCATGTGGTCGGCGTCGACGTCGGCGGCGAAGCGCCCGCACCAGGTCCGCCACACCTCCGCCGGGCGGGCCTCGCGGCCCGACGGGCCGGGTGCCTTCAGCAGCTGCTCGAGCAGCTCCGGGATCGCCATCAGGACTCCAGCAACTGGCGCAGGACGAACTGGAGGATCCCGCCGTGGCGGTAGTAACGCTGCTCCTGCGGCGTGTCGATCCGCACCGTCACCTGGAACTGCCTACCGTCGTCGGTCGCGACCGTCACCTCGCGTGGGATCTCGTCGACCCCGGCGAGCCCTGCCACGGTGAAGCGCTCGCGCCCGCTGAGGCCGAGGCTCTGCGCGGACTCGCCCGCCTTGAACTGCAGCGGCAGCACTCCCATCCCGACCAGGTTCGAGCGGTGGATTCGCTCGAAGCTCTCGGCGATCACGGCGCGCACTCCGAGCAGCCGCGTGCCCTTCGCCGCCCAGTCACGCGAGGAGCCCGACCCGTATTCCTTGCCCGCGAGCACGATCAGCGGGATGTGCTGCTCCTGGTAGCGCATCGCCGCGTCGTAGATCGCCAGCTGCTCGCCGGAGCCGTCGCCGAGGTACACCGTGACCCCGCCCTCAGGTAATGGCCCCCGACCCACCCCCGACCCACCCAGCCGGTTGCGCAGGCGGATGTTGGCGAACGTGCCGCGCATCATCACCTCGTGGTTGCCGCGCCGCGCGCCGTAGGAGTTGAAGTCGCCCGCCTCGACGTGGTTGTCGTTCAGGTACTGGGCGGCCGGGCCGTCCCGCTTGATCGAGCCCGCCGGCGAGATGTGGTCGGTCGTCACGCTGTCGCCGAGCACCGCGAGCACGCGAGCATCGACGATGTCCTCGATCGGCAG
>DAHUYL010000143.1 GCA_027315255.1 Solirubrobacterales bacterium
GCCAGCGCGTCGTCGCGGACGATCAGGTGGGCGTGGAGCACGACCTCGTGACCGACCGCCGGCACGTGGCGGAGCGTCTCGCTCGAGACGGCGAGTCGATAGCCGACGCCGCCACAGTCGACCACCACGTGGTCGGTGCGACGAACCGCAACCGTCCCCGACACGAGCGCGATCACGGGGTGGGTGGGGTGGCTATCTCGACCGCCCGCGCCAGCGGTGCCCGGTTGACGTCGCAGACGGCGACCGCAAGCGCGTCGGCCGCGTGATCGGGAGTCGGATCGGTCGCGAGCCCCAGCAGCCGAGCGACCATCCTCCCCACCTGCCCCTTGTCGGCGCGGCCGCTGCCGCAGACGGCGGCCTTGACCTGCTGGGGCGTGTACGAACGGGACGGTACTCCCCGCTGACCGGCGGCCAGCAGCACGACCCCCCGCGCCTGCCCGACCGCGAAGGCGGTGCGGACGTTGGCGCCGAAGTACAGCTCCTCGATCGCGACAGCGTCCACCCGGTGGCGGTCGATCAGATCCCCCACTCCGCTGTGGATGTCGGCCAGCCGTGCCTCCACCGGCGTCCCTGCGCGCGTCTCGATCACGCCAGCCGCGAGCGCCCGCATCCGGGCCCCCTCGCTCTGGACCACGCCGAAGCCGGTGCTGGCCGTCCCTGGATCGATGCCGAGCACGATCATCCCTCGACATTCTCCGCGGCGCCCCGGACGCCTGCCACGACCGCCCCGTTCACCACCCAGTCGCGCGCACTCGAGGGCCAAAACGTCACAACCCCCGGTCTCCGGCCGGGGGTTGTGCAAGACGCGCCCGCAAAGGGCGCGATCTGCACGACCCATCCTCGATGCAGGGGGGGTTGTGACGTTTTGGCCCCTGCGGCGCCGTGGAAACGAGCGGCGCGGTGGCCCCTGGATGTCCGCGCCCGATGAATCAGCGACCGACGCAGGCGTCAAGCCGCTGGCCGACGGGCCAGACCTGGTAGATGCGCCACTGCCCGACCGTCATCAGCAGTCGCTTCTGGTGGGCCCAGGCGATCGGCACGAAGCCCCCGTCGATCGTGTCGTGCGGCCCCGAGAACGCCACCCCGGGACGGGTCAGGCGCGTCTGCACGCGCGCCAGCGTGGTTCCGAGATACCACGCGAGCGCGGTCTGCAATGCGTGGTTGACGGTCACGACGCTCGACGGGCACGGCAGCAGCGCCGAGCGCCCCCCGAGCTTCCCGACGGCCACCTGGAGGTCGTGGATGCGGGTCACGGCCGTCGCGGCACGCGGCTCCTGCTTGAGCGCGTAGCTCCAGCGAGCGGACACGAAGTGGGTCGAGGCCGCGAGCACGGCGGCGAGCACGACGACCATCGTCAGCGTCCCGACCCGCGCCAGCCGGAGCGCCTGCGCCCCGGTCAGTGCCTGCTTCCCGGTCAGTGCCCGCACGATCCGGCCGGCGACCGCGCCGACCTGGGCCAGCCCGTAACCCGACAGCACGCAGATCATCGCTGCCGCGGGCAGGAAGAAGCGCTCGAGGCCGGGGTAGCCGTCCTCGGTCATGCCAACGACGATCACCCACCAGCCGATCGTCGCGGCGGCGAGGCCGACCACGATCGGCACCTCGGTGCCGTCGGTCTCGAACCAGCGCGCGACGGCGACCACGGATCCTCGCAGCCGGCCGGACGAGCCACCGGCAGGGACGCCAGGCGCTCCGCGGACCCGACGCGCCCCGAGTCGCGGCAGCCGCGCCCGCCCGAGCCACAGGGCCAGCAGCAGGGCGGCGATCGCGAGCGCCAGCGACGGCAGCGGCTGGATCGCCTCGCCTCGGCTGAGCACGCCCGTCAAGCGGCTCATCCCCGTGCCAAGCCCGCCGTTGTACTCGGAGGCGTGGGTCGCGGCCAGGAACGGCTGGCCCGTGCTGATCCACGGCGGGCCGAACCAGCCGACCGGCTGCGCGAGCCAGGCGAGCAGCACCCAGGGGCGCAGCGACGGCTGCCGCCACGCCAGCCACGCCCCGTAGACGAGCAGGAACGGCCACGCCTCGGGTCGCATCAGCCCCTCGACCGCGACCAGCAGGAAAGCCTGCATGTGGCGGCGGCGGATCAGGCAGTCGATCGCCCACACCCAGACGCCGATCAGCAGCGGCTCCGAGGTACCGCGGAAGAAGTAGTACGTCCACGGGCTCGCCGGCGCCGCGAGCACGAGCCCGGCGGGGGCCACGAACCCGGCGACCGCGCCCGACCACTCAGGCAGTCCGGCGCGGCGGCAGAGCAGCCAAGCGAGGCGGGCGGCGCCGATCAAGCCGGCGATTCCACCGGTCCGCGCGGTGATCACCCACAGCGTCGGCGAGCTGCCGCCGATCGCGCCGTAGATCGTCGTGAAGAGGAACGGCAGCGGCTTCCACGACGGGCCGTCCCCGACGTAGAAGCTGATGTGCGGATCGGTCACCGACCGTCCCCAGTCGATCCAGGACCACGGGTCGTAGCTCGGAACTGTCGGCCAGACGATCGCGCTCAGCACCGCCAGCACGAGCGAGATCCCCCACCACCACAGCAGCGGATGCTCGGCCGCCCAGCCGCCCAGCACCGACCAGCGACCGCCACCGGCGGGCCAGCCGGCGGGCCGAGCTCCGGCTCCGCGGCCGGAGCGGCCGCCCTCGGGCGCGAGTGCCGGTTGTTCGACGGTGGGAACGTCCATCCTCGCCTCCGATCAGACGGCGGGCGAGAAACGACAGCGGAGCAGCGTTGCGATCACGCGGACCCCATCGTAGGCGGTCAGCTTCTTGCCTTCCTCATTCGAGCGAGCGCGATAGTGGACCGGGACCTCGAAGATCCGCTCTTTGCGCTGCACCAGCCGCGCCGTGATCTCGGGCTCGATCGCGAAGCCCGGCGAGTGCAGCGGCAGGCTCCGGAACAGATCGGTCCTGATCATCTTGTGGCAGGTCATGATGTCGTGCAGGAACACGTTGAAGAGGACGTTGCAGGCGAGCGTGACGCCCTTGTTGCCCATCACGAACATGAACGAATGGCTCGTGTAGCCGTCGAACGCGCGCACGCCGAAGCAGGCGTTGCAGCGCCCGTCGAGCAGCGGCGGCATCAGCAGCCCGAGGTCGCTCGGCTCGTACTCGAGGTCGGCGTCGAAGATCGCGGAGAACTCGCCGCGGGCATGGCCCAGGGCGGTCCGGATGGCGGCGCCCTTGCCCTGGTTGTGGTCGTGCTCGAACAGCCGGACGCGGTCGTCGAAGGAGCCGGAGCGCAGGATCTCGCGGGTGCCGTCGGTCGAGCCGTCGTCGACGATGATCAGCTCGAACTCGTCCGGCAGGTCGGTCGCCAGCACCTCGGCGATCGCGCGCTCGACCCGCTCACGCTCGTTGTACACGGGCATCAGGATTGAAAGCATCTATCTCACTCGTTCTGCGGTCGACTGGCAGCGGGCACGGGCTCGAGGCTGCTGTGCGTGCCCGCGAGGGGTGGCCGATCGTAGCGAACCGCCCGGATCGGGCAGGATGACGCCGTGGACTTCGCCGCCGCCGGGCTGCTGGACGGTCTCGATGGCCCCGCCCGCCGGGCGAGGCTCGAGCTGCTCGAGCTGCTGCACCGCGAGGGTGTGACGCTCGAGCAGCTGGCGGCGGCCGTCAGCGAGGACCGGCTCGCGCTGCTGCCGCTCGAGCGACGCCTCGGCGGGCGTCACACCGCTGCCGAGCTCGAGCGCGCGACGGGCGTGCCGGCCGCGCTGCTGCTGCGGCTGCGCCGCGTGCTGGGTCTGGCCGACGCCGGCGCGGAGGACCGCGTGTGGAGCGACGAGGACATCGAGCAGGCCCGCTCGATCCGCCTGTTCCTCGACGCCGGCTTCGACGAGGAGCGGCTGATCGAGCTGACCCGGATCCTGGGCGAGAGCATCGCCCGGATCGCCGCCGCGACCACCGGCGTGTTCGCCGAGACGTTCCTGCGCCCCGGCGACTCGGAGCTCGAGGTGGCGACCAGGTTCGACGCGCTCGCGCAGCGCTTGACGCCGGCGTTCGGCCCGGTGCTGCTGGCGAGCTTCACCGCCCACCTGCGCGACATCGTCCACCGCGGGATCCTCGGACGGACCGAGCTCGACTCCGGGCAGCTGCCGGGCGCCCAGCAGACGGCGGTCTGCTTCGCCGACCTGGTCGGCTTCACCGCGCTCGCCGGCGAGCTCGACGTCCGCGAGCTCGGCAGCGTCGCCGGCCGGCTGGCGGGGCTGGCCGGCGAGCACGCCGCGCCGCCCGTGCGGCTCGTCAAGACGATCGGGGACGCCGTGATGCTCGTCTGCGCCGAGCCGGAGCCGCTGGTCGCGGCGGCGCTGGCGCTGCTCGCCGATGCCGAGCGGGAGGAGCTCCCGAGCCTGCGCGCCGGGATCGCGTTCGGGCCTGCGCTGCAGCGCGCCGGCGACTACTACGGCCACCCGGTCAATCTCGCCAGCCGGATCACCGGCGTCGCACGGCCGGGCAGCGTCCTGTGCGCTCCCGAGGTGCGCGCGCACGCCGAGCACGCGTTCAGCTGGTCCTACGCCGGCCGCTTCCGGCTGAAGGGGCTGAGCGAGGCGGTGCCGCTGCACCGTGCCCGCCCGCAGCACGCCCCTACTTCGTGACCTTCAGCAGGTCGACGACGAACACGAGCGTGGCGTTGCCCGGGATCGCCGGGGGCTGGCCTGCCGCCTTGTAGCCGAGCGCCGGGGGAATGATCAACTCGCGCCGGCCGCCGACGCGCATCCCGGCCACGCCCTCGTCCCAGCCCGTGATCACCTGTCCCTGGCCGAGGGCGAACGAGAACACCTGGTGGCGGTTCCAGGAGGCGTCGAACACCTTGTGATTGGAGTACAGCTCGCCGACGTAGTTCACGTACACGGTGTCGCCCGAGGCTGCGACCGTTCCGGTGCCGACGATCAGGTCCTTCTTCACGAGCGTCTTGGGCGCTGCGCCGGCCGGGATCGAGACGGTCGGCTCCTTCGACAGCGGCCCGCTCGTCGGCGTCGTGACCGCCTGCGTCGAGGTGGTCGGCGTGGTCGTCGTCGGCGTGGTCGTGGTCGCCGCCTTCGTGACCTGTTGGACGGTCGCCCCGGCCGACGGCACCAGCACGACCCCCGGCGCTCGCGAGGAGCCGCCGCACGCGGCGACTCCGAGGCCGGCCATCAGCGCCGCCACGGCGGTGAACATACGCTTTACACCCATCGCGGGGCGAGAGGGTACCGACCCGGCCGCCGCAACGGTGCGCCGAGCGCCGGGAAAGGCGGCCGGCGGGCCTGATCTCAGCCCGCGATCCGTTCGAGCACCTCGGTGTCGACGTCGTAATTCGCATGCACAGCGGCGACGTCGTCGTTGTCCTCGAGCGCGTCGATGAGTTTCATAAGTTTCGTCGCGTCGGCCTCCTCGAGCGGCACTCGCGACTTCGGTCGCTGCGTCAGCTCGATGCTCTCGAGCTCGACACCGGCTTCCTCGAGCGCCTGGCGCACGGTCGTCAGATCGCCGGGGGCGCTGATCACCTCGTAGACGTCCTCGTCGAGCGCGATGTCCTCCGCCCCCGCGTCGATCGCGACGATCAGATCGTCCTCCGAGTAGCGGGAGGCATCGACGACCAGCACGCCCTGCTTGTCGAACAGGTAGGCGACCGAGCCCGGCTCGCCGAGGTTGCCGCCGTGCTTGGAGAGCAGGTGGCGGACATCGGCGCCGGTCCGGTTGCGGTTGTCCGTCATCGCCTCGATCAGCAGCGCCACGCCACCGGGCCCGTAGCCCTCGTACATGACCGTCTCGAACGAGTCGGCGTCGACCCCCTCCCCGGTGCCCTTCTGGATCGCACGCTCGATGTTGTCCTTCGGCATCGACGCGTCGCGCGCCTTCTGAACGGCCAGCGCCAGCGCCGCGTTGCCGGCGGGATCCCCCCCGCCCTCGCGCGCTGCGACCGTGATCGCCCGTGCCAGCTTCGTGAAGTGCTGGCCGCGGCGGGCGTCGACGACCGCCTTCTTGTGCTTGATCGATGCCCACTTGGAATGCCCTGACATTCCGCCTCAGTCTAGAAACTCATCGCGCGGGTACGATCCCCCCGGCATGGCGGCGATCTCCCCCGATGTCTTCAAGGCCTACGACATCCGCGGCATCTACGGCCGCGACCTCGATGCAGACGCGGCCGAGCAGATCGGGCGTGGCTTCGCGCGGGTGATCGCAAAGCAGGAGGGCAAGCCCGTCAGCGAGCTGCGCCTCGGACTCGGCCGGGACATGCGCCTGACCGCTCCCGAGATGGCAGCCGCCTACAGAGTCGGGATGCTCCACGAGGGCGCCCGGGTCGAAGACGCGGGCATGGTCGGCACCGAGATGCTCTATTACCTCGTCGGCTCGCGCGAGCTCGACGGCGGGCTCATGTGCACGGCCTCGCACAACCCGAAGGCGTACACGGGGGCGAAGCTCGTCGGCCGTGGCGCGCTCGCGCTGTCGGGTGACGGCGGGATCGGCGAGATCCGCGACATGATCGCCGCCGGAGAGCTCGAACACGCCGCGCCGGACGCCCCCGCGGGGCAACGCGACTCCGAACGGCTCGACATCTACGGCGAGTTCCACGAGGCCGCGCTGCGGTTCATCGAGCCGGGCGCGATCAGGCCGCTCGAGGTCGTCGTCGACGGCGGCAACGGGATGGCCGGGCCGATGGTCGGTCCACTGCTCGAGCGGCTCGGCCTCCGGCTCCACGAGGCGTACTGGACACCCGACGGCAACTTCCCCGACCACGAGCCCAACCCGATGCTGCCCGAGAACCGCGAGTTCGTCATGGCCGAGGTGGTGCGGCGAGGAGCCGATCTCGGGATCGCCTGGGACGGCGACGCCGACCGCTGCTTCTTCATCGACGATCGGGGCGCGTTCGTCGACGGCGACTTCCTGACCGCGCTGCTGGCGGAGGCGCTGCTCAAGAAATATCCACCCCCACCCACCCAGACGATCCTGTACGACGTCCGCGCCAGCCGCGCGGTCGCCGACACGGTCACGGCGGCCGGCGGGCGCGCGCTGGTCAACCGCGTCGGCCACGCGTTCTTCAAGCGACGGATGCGCGAGGAGGGCGGCATCTTCGGCGGCGAGGTCTCGGGCCATTACTACTTCCGCGACTTCTACTGTGCCGACTCGGGGACCCTGCCGGCGCTGCTGATGCTCGAGCTGCTGAGCGCGAGCGACGCGCCGCTGTCGGAGCTGATCGGTCGCTACCGCGCCCGCTACTTCATCTCCGGCGAGATCAACTCCGAGGTGGCCGACCCGGCGGCCAAGCTCGAGCAGATCGCCTCCCGCTATGCGGACGCCCGCCAGGATCGGCTCGACGGGGTCTCGATCGACTACGAGGACTGGCACTTCAACGTACGGCCCTCGAACACCGAGCCGCTGCTGCGCCTGTGCCTGGAATCGGTGCGCTCGCGCGAGCACATGGAGGCCAAGCGCGACGAGGTGCTCGCCTTGATCCGGGCGTGACCGGCGCCGCCGGGTCCGACCCCGAGCAGGCACTCGCGCTCGCCGCCCGCGCCGGCATCCACCGCCTCGCGATCCCCACCCCGTTCCTGGTCGGACGGGTCAACTGCTACCTGATCCGCGACGAGCCGCTGACGCTCGTCGACACGGGCCCGAACTCCGGCACCTCGCTCGACTCGCTCGAGCGCGCGCTGGCAGCGCACGGGGTCGCGATCGAGGACCTCGAGCTGGTCGTCGTCACCCACCAGCACCTCGACCACACCGGACTGCTCGAGATCATCGTGCGGCGGTCGGGCGCGGAGGTGGCCGCACTCGCGCCGCTCGGCGAATGGCTCGCCGGCTTCCCCGGGAGTGCCGCCCGCGACGACGCGTACGCGCAGGCGGTGATGCGCCGCCACGGCATCCCGGCAGACCTCGTGACCGTCCTCGGCGTGGTCGCGCAGGCGTTCCGCCCGTACGGATCGCGCGGCACCGCCACCCGCCCGCTCGCCGACGGCGACCGGCTGACGCTCCGCGACCGGACGCTCGAGGTGATGCACCGCCCCGGCCACAGCCCGTCGGACACGCTGCTGTGGGACGAGCGTCGCGGGATCCTGCTCGCCGGCGACCACCTGCTCGCCCACATCTCATCCAACCCGATCGTCTCGCGGCCACTCGGCGAGGCCGAGCCGCGCGAGCGCCCGCGGCCGCTGATCGCCTACATCGCCTCGCTGCGCGCGACCCGCGAGCTCCCGGCCCGGCTCGTGCTGGGCGGCCACGGCGACCCTGTGACCGAGCACGACGCGCTGATCGGCGAGCGATTGCGGCTGCACGAGCGCCGCGCTCGCAAGCTCCTGCGGCTGCTCGAGGACCAGCCCCGAACGGCGTACGAGCTGGCCCTGGCGATGTGGGGGAACGTCGCGGTGACGCAGGCCTACCTGACGCTGTCGGAGGTGCTCGGCCACCTCGACATCCTCCTCGCCGACGGCGCCGTCACCGAGCTGGACGACGGCGAGCACGCGCACTTCGCCGCCGCCTGACGGCGCCAGGGCTACACGCCCGGCACGGCGCCGTGCCCCGGTTGCAGTGGCGAGACGCTCGTCACGCTGCATTCGACGACCCCGTTCGTGATCGCGACGTGCATCGTCGCGGTGTCGTCCGGAGCGATGATCTGCAGCGCGCCGGCGGTCGCGCAGCCGGCGTTGGTCCCGCCGCGGCCGACCGTGGCGGCGATCATCCGAAATGACGCGTCCTGCCCCGGCGCCACCACGATCTCGACCTCCGGGGTCGAGCCGAGCACGTCCTGGGTCGTGTGCGTCGTCCGCGTCGGCAGCGCCGCGTTGCCATGGCCGAGGAACTGAACGCCGGGGAACCCGTACGTGTGGCACGCGGCCCCGCCGTCGTTGCGCAGCGCGAACGACAGGACGATCTGGCCGGGAGCCCCGTTCGAGCCGAGGTACGACGGCGTCAGCTCCGAAGCCGTGCAGGCCGGGGTCGGCGGCGGCGCCGGGGTCGAGGTCGTCGTCGCAGTCGACGATGTCGTGACCGTGCTCGTCGCCGGAGGCGCGGTCGTCGTCGTGGTCGTCGTGGTCGGGGTCGTGTCTGCCGGCGGCGGCGTCGCGGGATGATGGACGGTCGAGGAACCGCCGCATGCGCCCAGCGCCGCGCCGACCGCAACCGCCGCCGCGAGTGCGCGCACCGCGTCTCTCACGCTCACCCGTGCGATCTGCATCTGCCGCGGTACCGTAACGGCCGATGGAGAACGGGGCCGACCCAGCCGATCCGCTCGAGCGCGAGATCGCTCGCACCGGCCGCGAGCTGGCGGCCGCATTCCCGCCGCCGCTGCGCAACCCGGTCCGCTCAGCCGACGCCCGCGCGATGGAGCTCGCGGCCGGCGACGCCGAGCTCAAGGCGGCGCTGTTCCGGTTCGTCGACGTCGCGCCCGCGTGCCGCTCGCTCGACGACCTCGCCCGCCACCTGACGGGCTTCCTCGACGAGGTGCAGGACGCTCCGGGGCCCGTGGCCGCAGCGCGCCGGATCGGCGGCTCGCGCGCCGGCCGCGCGGCGCTCGGAGCGGCCGCTGCCGGCGGCGTGCGCCACATGGCCCACCGGTTCATCGTCGGCGAGACGCTCGAGGACGCGAGCGGCACGCTGAAGCGGCTGTGGGAGCACGGCGCTGCCTGCACCGTCGACCTGCTCGGCGAGGCGACGGTCACGAGCGACGAGGCCGACGCGTACGCCGCCCGCTGCGATCAGACGCTCGCCGGCCTGGCCAGGATCGCGTCCCGCTGGCCCGGGCGAGACGTGCTCGAGCGCGACAGCCTCGGCCCGCTCCCCCGCGCCAACGTGTCGGTCAAGGTGTCGGCGCTGACGCCGCTGCTGCGCCCCGATGCCCCCGAGCGCGGGCGCGAGGATGCGGTCCGGCGGCTGCGCCCGCTGCTCGTGCGCGCCAAAGAGCTGGGCGCGCACGTCCACATCGACATGGAATCGCTCGACTCGCGAGAGGCCGTGCTCGGGGTGGTGCTCGAGCTGCTGTCCGAGCCCGACTTCCGCGACGGGCCCTCGGCCGGGCTCGTCGTCCAGGCCTACCTGCGCGACTCCGGGCAGATGCTCGAGCAGGTGCTCGAGTTCGCGCGCTCGGGCGCCCGCACGCCGCCGCTCTGCGTCCGCCTCGTCAAGGGCGCCTACTGGGACCACGAGCTGGTGCTCGCGCGCCAGCACGGTTGGAGCGCGCCGGTGTACGAGGACAAGGCGGAGTGCGACCGCAACTTCGAGGCGCTGACGCGGCGCCTGCTCGACGCCCGGCCGGCGGTCCGGGTGGCGGTCGCGTCGCACAACCTGCGCTCGGTCGCGCATGCGATCGCCTACAACCGCGCCGCCGGCGGCGAGGACCGCGACCTGGAGCTGCAGGTCCTGCGCGGCCTCGGCGACGAGCTCCAGGAGGCGCTCGCCCGCCACGGTCACCGCGTCCGCACGTACTGCCCGATCGGCAACCTGGTGGCGGGGATGGCGTACCTCGTGCGGCGGCTGCTCGAGAACACGAGCAACGACTCGTTCCTGCACGCGCGGGCCTCCGGGGTCGCGCTCGACGAGTTGCTGGCGGCGCCGTGAGCGCCGCGCCGGAGCCGGGCATCGCGCCGCCCCCGCCGTTTCGCAACGAACCACCGCTCGAGCTGCGCCGCGCCCCGGTCCGGGCCGGCCTGGCCGCCGCGCTCGAGCAGCTCGATCGCCGGCTCCCGATCGAGGTCCCGCTTCTCCTCGGCGGCGACCGCGCCGGCGCCGACCGCGCGGAGCTCCACTCGACCGATCCCGGCGAGCCCGACCGGCTGGTCGCGCGCGCGCCGATCGCGACCGTCGCGGATGTTCGCGACGCGGTCGCGGCGGCGGCGCAGGCCGGGCGGACGTGGTCTCGCGTGGATGCCGGCCTGTGTGCCGGCATCCTGCGCTCTGCGGCTGCGTGGATGCGCCAGCACCGGCTCGAGCTGGCCGCGCTGGCGCTGCGCGAATGCGCGAAGCCGTGGCCCGAGGCAGACGCGGACGTGTGCGAGGCGATCGACTTCCTCGAGTACTACGCACGCGGCGCCGTGGCGCTGTCCGAGCCCCGGCACTTGCACCAGGTCCCGGGCGAGCGCAACGAGATGCGATACGTCGCGCGGGGCGTGTGCGCGGTCATCTCCCCCTGGAACTTCCCGATCGCGATCGCGACCGGGATGACCGCCGCCGCGCTCGCGACCGGCAACGCCGTCGTGCTCAAGCCGGCCGAGCAGTCGCCGGGCTGCGCGGCGATGATCGCGCAGGCGCTCGCCGCCGGCGGGCTGCCGGACGGCGTCCTGTCGGTGCTGCCCGGGGCCGGCGAGGTCGGCGCCGCGCTCGTGCGCGATCCGGGTGTGCAGACGATCGCGTTCACCGGCTCCCAGCAGGTGGGCCTCGACATCGTCGCCGCCGCCGCGCAGCTCGCGCCCGGGCAGACGCACATCAAGCGCGTCGTCGCCGAGCTGGGCGGCAAGAACTGCGTGATCGTCGCGGCCGACGCCGACCTCGACGAGGCGGTCCCCGCGATCGTCGCCTCAGCGTTCGTCTACGCCGGGCAGAAGTGCTCGGCCGCGGCCCGCGTACTCGCCCACGAGGCGATCGCCGATGCGCTGCTCGCGCGGCTCGCCGGCGCCGTGTCCGTGCTCGCCGTCGGCCAGGCGGCCGACCTCGCGACGCAGGTCCCGCCGCTGATCGAGGCAGCCGCCCAGGACCGCCTGCGGAGCTCCGGCGAGCAGGCGGAGAGGGAAGGCCGGGTCGTGGCCGTCGCGGGTCCGGTCCCCGACCGTGGATGGTTCGCGGCGCCGACGCTCGTCGCCGACCTGCCGGCGGGATCGGAGCTGCTCTCGCGCGAGCTGTTCGGGCCGCTCCTGACCGTCGAGCGGGTGCCGTCCGTCGAGCACGCGTGCGATCTGATCGACGCGCTGCCGTTCGCGCTGACCGGCGGACTGTTCGCCCGCGACCCGGGGACGGTCCGCTACGTCCGTGACCACACCCCTGTCGGCAATCTGTACGTCAACCGCACGATCACCGGCGCGATCGTCGGCCGTCAGCCGTTCGGAGGCAACCGGCTGTCCGGGAACGGCACGAAGGCCGGCGGACCCGACTACCTGCTCCAGTTCGTCGAGCCTCGGGTGCTCACCGAGAACACGATGCGCCACGGTCTCGCGATCTGACTGCTTGCATCGCCGCCGCGGCGAGTCATCATGAAGCGGATGGTCGCGTTGCTGGCGCAGACGTGGAAGCCGCTCCTGAGCGTGACGCTGCTCTGCTCGATCCTCGCCAGCGTCGCCGCCCCGCCGCCTCGCCGGCACGTCGCCGGGGCCGAGGTGCGGGGCCTGGCCGTCGCCGCGGTCGCGCTGTACCTGACGGGTGCGTTCGGGGAGCTCCTGCATCTGCCGGTCCTGTCGGGCATCGTTTTCTCGGCGGGGATCCTCGCCTGCTCGCGGGCCGTGTGGCTGTCGCGCGGCGCGCGGCGCGACGGCGGGGCGGGCGGTGGCGGTCAGGGCGAAGCCGGGCCGAACGACGGGCGATGGCCGCCGCCGACCGGCCCCGACGGCCTTCCGACGATCGACTGGGACCGCTTCGAGCGCGAGCGTCAGGCGTGGTCGGAACGCAGACCGACGATCAGCGTCTGACGCTGGGCTGATCGGCGGCCGCGACGAGCTCGACCGCGACCGTGGTGTCGTCGCTTCGCACCACTTCGCCCACGACCTTGATCGGCGTGGCGTCATGTCCCGGATAGAGCTCCACCCGGACTCGCTCGGCTCGGTCGAGTCCGGCCGGGCGCTGCAGCAGGAAGCCCAGCGAGCTGACGTTGATCGTCCGTGTCTCGAGCCGCGCGTGCTCGGCCCGATCATCGTCGAGCGGGACGATCACCGCCCGCGTCTCGATCGCGGTCCTGTTGGCGGCGCGCCGCTCGGGAAGCTGGATGCCGTCGGTGACGCCGAAGCGGACGATCGGCTGCCCTTCGACGATCGACGCCGCCCCCCTGAGCGCGACCGTCGCACCATGGTCGGAGAACACGAGGAAGCCCCGCGAGCTGTTCGCAATGCATCCGGCCGCGCGCGGCAGGGCGGACTCTGCGACGCTCAGGAGCGCAACGGCGCCCGACACCGCCAGCACGGTGCACGGCACCGGGCCGGTCGCTGAGTCCAGCTCGAGCGCTACCGGCTGACCGGCTCGTAGTCGCCGCATGGCTCCGGATCGGCAAGGTCGGTGCGTCCCATGACCGTAGAAACCCGCAGTCAGCGGGCGCGGCTGGCATCGCGCGCGGTTATGTACTCCAGGAGCAACCGGTGCAGGCGGGTCTCGCCCGACAGCTCGGGATGGAATGCGAGCGCCAGCACGTTGCCCTGCCTGATCGCGACAGGATGACCGTCGAGAGCTGCGAGCACCTCGACGTCGGGTCCGTGGTCGGCGATCCACGGCGCCCGGATGAACACGGCGCGGACGGGCGGGCCTTCGATGCCGGGGATCTCGAGGTCGGCCTCGAACGAGTGCAGCTGGCGGCCGAACGCGTTCCGTCGCGCCTCCATGTCGAGCACGCCGAGGTGGTCGCGATCGAGCAGGATCATGCCGGCGCAGGTGCCGAGCGTCGGCGTGCCGCCCTCGATCAGCTCGCGGAGTGGGCCTGCCAGGTGCTCGCGCGCGATCCCGAGCGTCATCGTCGTCGATTCCCCGCCCGGCAGGATCAGCGCGTCGAGCCCGCCGAGGTCCTGTGGGGTGCGGACCTCGCGGACGTCCGCTCCGATCGTCGTGAGGATCTTCGCGTGTGCCTCGAACCCGCCCTGGAGCGCGAGCACGCCGACGACGGGGACCTTGTCGCCCGCAGGCCGGCCGCCCGTGCTGGCCGGTCGCGTGTCGCCGGGGCTCACCAGCCGCGCGGCGACAGCAGCTGCCCGGCCTCGAGCTTGGCCGTCTCGAGGCTGTGCATCGGGGCGCCGAGCCCGGTCGAGGCGGCCGCCACCCGCGCGGGGTCGGTGTAGTGGGTCGTCGCCTCGACGATCGCGCGCGCGCGCCGCTCCGGGTCCTCGGACTTGAAGATCCCCGAGCCGACGAACACACCCTCGGCGCCGAGCTGCATCACCAGCGAGGCGTCCGCCGGAGTCGCGATCCCGCCCGCGCAGAACATCACGACCGGCAGGCGACCCGCCCGCGCGACCTTCAGGACCAGCTCGAGCGGCGCCTGGAGCTCCTTCGCCGCCGACGGCAGCTCGCTCGCGTCGAGCATCGTCAGCCGGCGGATCTCGCCGCCGATCATCCGCAGGTGGCGGACCGCCTCGACGATGTCGCCGGTGCCCGCCTCGCCCTTGGAGCGAATCATCGCGGCGCCCTCGCCGATCCGGCGCAGCGCCTCGCCGAGGTTGGTCGCGCCGCACACGAACGGGATCTTGAACGCCCACTTGTCGATGTGGTTGGCCTCGTCGGCCGGCGTCAGCACCTCGGACTCGTCGATGTAGTCGACCTCGAGCGCCTCGAGCACCTGCGCCTCGGCGAAATGGCCGATCCGCGCCTTCGCCATCACCGGGATCGTGACCGCGTCCTGGATCCCCTTGATCATCTCGGGATCTGACATGCGCGCGACGCCGCCGTCGCGGCGGATGTCGGCCGGAACGCGCTCGAGCGCCATCACCGCCGCCGCCCCGGCGTCCTCGGCGATCTTCGCCTGCTCGGGGGTGACGACGTCCATGATCACGCCGCCCTTCAGCATCTCGGCGAGGCCGGCCTTGACCGTGAAGGTCGCTTCGTCCCGTGGTGCCTGGCCGTTCTTGTCGGTCACGGACCCAAGTCTACCCGCCGGCTACGCTGCCGCCGTGGCCGCGGTGTACGAACTGAAGGAAGGCCGGCTGTACGCGACGGAGCTGGCGCGCGGGCCGTGGGACCCGGGGGCGCAGCACGGCGGGCCCCCGGCGGCCCTGCTGATGCGGGCGTTCGAGGCGCTTCCGACCGGCGAGCCCGACGGGCTGGCGATCGCGCGGGTGACCTACGAGCTGTTGCGACCGGTGCCGCTCGGCGAGCTGTCAGTGTCCGCGGGGATCGTGCGCCCGGGGCGGCGCGTGCAGCTGCTCGACGGATCGATCACCACGCCCGACGGCGTCGAGGTCGTGCGGGCGCGAGCGTTGCGGGTCGCTGTGGCGCCGGTCGATGCGGGTGGCGTTGCGGGTGTGGCGGCCGCGCCACCGGGCCCCGACGCCGGCGCGGTCGGCGAGTTCCCGAGGAGCGAGCCGATGTTCCCGAACGACGGGATCGAGATCCGGTTCGTGCGGGGCGGCTTCGAGCGGGGCCCGGCGACCGCGTGGTTCCGGCTGCGCGTGCCGATCGTCGCCGGCGAGCAGCCCTCGCCGCTGCAGCGCCTGGCGGCGGCGGCCGACTTCCCCAACGGGATCTCGACAGAGCTCGACTGGGACCGGTGGGTGTTCATCAATCCGGACCTGACCGTGTTCGTCGAACGGGAGCCGGTCGGCGAGTGGATCTGCGTCGACGCCGCGACACGCGTGGTGCGCGGCGGTGTCGGGCGCTCCGAGGCGGTCCTGTACGACGTCGACGGTCGGGTCGGCCGCTCCGTCCAGACGCTGTACGTGGCGCCGCGAGCGTCGGGATAGAGCTCTGGCGGTCAGGCCTCGCTGGGGAGTGGCACCCCGCGGGCCGCGAGGCTGTGGGCGCGGCTGTCCCTGGCGGAGATCAGCGTGACCGCCAGCAACGCCCCGAGGATGGCCAGCCCGGCGCCGCTCAGGAACGCCCGATCGAACCCCTTGGTCAGCGAGAACGCCGCGGTGTGGCCGGACTGCAGGAGCCCGTTCGTGCGGCTGTTCGCGATCGTCGAGAGGATCGCCAGGCCGAGCGCGCCACCGACCTGCTGGGAGGCGTTGATCAGACCTGACGCGAGCCCGGCGTCCTCCGGCTTGATGCCGGTGACGGCCGCGATCGTGACCGGGACGAACGACAGCCCGAGCCCGACGGCGGCGAGCAGCGAGGGACCGAGCAGGTCCGAGACGAACGTGCCTCCGCTCGCGGGCGCCTCGGAGTACCAGATCAGGCCCGCGGCGACGAACGTCATCCCGAGCGCGAGCGTCGGCTTGAAGCCGAACCGCGTGACGGCGACCGAGGCGCCCCCCGCCGACACGATGATCCCGACCGCCAGCGGCAGGTAGGAGAGGCCCGCGTGCAGCGCTGAGTAATGGAGGACCTCCTGCATGTAGAGCGAGACGAAGAAGAACATCGAGAACAGCGACATCCCGATCAGCAGCCCGACGACGTTGGCGCCGCGCAGCGTCCGCAGGCGGAAGATCGAGAACGGGACGAGCGGCGCCGGCTGACGCGACTCGACGGCGACGAATGTTGCGAGCAGCAGTGCGGCGCCGGCCAGCTCGGCGATCGTCCGCGTCGCGCCCCAGCCGATGTTGACCGCGTCGACGGTCGCGTACACGAGCAGCGCGAGCCCCGCGGTGACGGTCACGGCGCCGGGCACGTCGAAGTTGCGGGTCTCGGTCTCGACGCGGCTCTCGGGCAGGATGCGCGGGGCCAGCATCGCGCTGATCAGCCCGATCGGAACGTTCACGAACAGCACCCAGCGCCAGCTGAGCCCCGTCGTGAGCACGCCGCCGAGCAGCACGCCGGCCGCGCCGCCGGCGCCCGCGACCGCACCCCACACGCCGAGCGCGCGGTTGCGCTCGTGTCCCTCCGCGAACGTGTTGGTGACGATCGACAGCGCCGCCGGGGAGACGATTGCGCCACCGAGGCCCTGCACCGCGCGCGCCGCGATCAGCCAGCTGCTCGACTGGGCGAGCCCGCCGGCGAGCGATGCCAGCACGAACACGACCAGGCCGACCATGAACATCAACCGCCGGCCGAGCAGGTCGGCGAGCCGGCCGCCGAGCAGCAGGAACCCGCCGAACGTGAGCACGTAGGCGTTGACGACCCACGACAGGTCGGTCCGCGAGAAGTGCAGCGCGCGGCCGATCGAGGGCAGCGCGACGTTCACGATCGCGGCGTCGATCACGATCACGAACTGCGTCATCGCGAGCAGCAGCAGGGCGAGGTTCTTGGCGCGTGGTGTCATCCGGCGACTCCTCCTGGATCAGGAATGGTGGTTCCGCTTACGTGCAGCCGACGATACGGAGCTACGATTCCGGTTGTCAAGCGCGTCCGCGCGGAATGCGGACAGCATTTGACCTTGATGGTCGATTCACGTGCGCGAGCCTCAAACCACGGACGGGCAGCCTGCGGGCGGCGCTCAGCGCCAGATGCGCGCCGACGCGCGCTCCAACCACGAACGGATCCTGGCGGCCGCGCGAGCGCTGTTCGCGAGCGACGGCGCCGACACCCAGGTCGATGCGATCGCGCGGCGTGCCGGGGTCGGGGTCGGGACCGTGTACCGCCATTTCCCCGACAAGGACGCGTTGATGGGAGCGCTCGTACGCGAGCGTTTCATCGCCTTCAACGAGCAGCTGCGGGAGGCGATCTCGAAGGGCGAGCAGCAGCCGTTCGCCGCACTCTGCGAGGCGCTGCGCGCGAACAGCACCGCACTCGCCGAGGACGCCGGCACCCGGTTCGCATTCATGCGCGGCGGTGAGCGCGTGTTCGCCCATGCGCACGACGAGGTCGAGGAGTACCTCGCGCTCACGAACGTGCTGGTCGACCGGGCCAAGCGGGCGGGCTCGGTCCGGCCCGACTTCGACGTCGCCGACGTGCCGATGCTGATGTGCGGGGTGTGCGCGACGATCGACGCCGGCAAGGGCGGCGCCGGCTGGGATTGGCGGCGCCACCTCGAGCTGGTGCTCGCCGGGATGGCCGCCGCCGTCGCCGAGCCGTCGGTTACTTCAGGCGGAACGCCTTGATCCGCACGTCGTACTGCTGCGCATCGCGGCTGTAGACGCCGTACGCGAGCGCCTGCAGGATCGACAGCAGCGCCGTGTGCGATCGCACGAACGCGGGCGTGTTGGAGGAGTAGTAGAGCCGGATCCGCGCCAGCCGCGCGACCTCGCTGAGCGTCGCATCGGTGATCGCGAGCGTCGCCGCCTTGCGGTGGCGGGCCAGCTTCATCGTGCGCGTGATCAGCGGGTGCGGTCGACCGGCCGACAGTCCGATCACGAGCGTGCGCTCGTCGATCCGGCTGAGCCGTCCGAGCGCCTCCTGCGACGGGCTCGCGACGATCTCCGCCCGCAGGTCCAGCAGCATCAGCAGATGGCGCAGGTAGGAGGCGAAGAACGCCATCTGATCCGTGCCGGCGATCAACACCTTCTCCGCCGCGGCGATCGCGTCGATCGCCGCCTCGACGTCGGAGCGCGACAGCTTGTGCGCCGTGTCCTCGACATTCGCGTGGTCGGCTGCGAGCGCCGACTCGAACTCCGTGTGGTCGAGCGAGAACAGCGGCCCGCCCCCACCCGAGCCGGTCCCGTTCACGCCGGGCGGCCGGCGGCGGTACTCGTCGCGCGCCGCCTGCTGCAGCTCGGGGAATCCCTCGAACCCGAGCGCCTGCGAGAACCGGACGACCGTGCTGGACGAGGTGGACGCGCGCCGCGCGAGCTCCTCGGCCGTCTGGAACGCCGCCTCGTCGAGGTGATCCACGATGTACTGGGCCACATCCTTCTGCGAGCGCGAGAACTCGTCGAAGCGAGCCCGGATGTATGCCGATAGCGCCTGATGGCCGTGGGGGGCCTCCAGCGCAGCGATGGAAGTTGCTGTCTGCTTCATGGGCAGCGTCTGTTTCGACGCCTCCCACAGCGGTTCCTTCCGAACTCACCGAATGACGGCGGCCGCTGCCCGCTTGGCCGTGGGCCGCTGGCCCAGGGTCTTGGTGAGCCTAATCGCGCAGCTTGCGCATCCGCTCCTGGTTCTCGCGCCGCTCGACCATCACCTGGGCGATGATGTAGACGACCAGCGCGTTGACGACCACACCGATCCCGAGGAACGTGATCAGGAGCGCCAGCGTGCTGCCGAGCGAGCTCGGCGTCTGGCCGAGGCCGAGGATGCCGGATCCGAGAACCAGCTGCATGGCGCGATCATACCGGCGCCCGCGGGCGCGACGCGCCGACAGGCCGCCGCGCGAGACTTGCCGGCGTAGATGCGGCCTGCGGCCGGATCGGCCGGTGTCCGAGCCGCTACCTTGCCGTCAACGGCCCGGTAGCTCAGTGGTTAGAGCAGCGGACTCATAATCCGTCGTGCGTGGGTTCGAGTCCCACCCGGGCCATCGGGAAAGCCCTGGTAGGCGGGCTATCTCGTTGAGTCGTGGGTCCGTCCGTGCGCGTCTGAACCATGTCCCGAACGTGTTCCCGGCAGCGCGTGGTACATCCCCAGCTACGCCGGCTCAGGCGACGCACATCCAGGCCCCGACCGGACACGTGTCTCGGGCCGAGCGGATGCGCGGGCCGCCAGTGGTACGGCGGATGGCGGAGGACGCGCTGCGATCGGTGCTCGACGAGGCAAGGCGCGGGGTGCTGCCCGGAATGGTTCGGACGGGAGCGACATTCGCCGATGCGGCCGCCGAATACCTGCGCTACGTCGCGGAGGACCGCGGCCGGAAGACCTCGACGGTCGACGACTACCGCTCCGTCATCGCCGTCCACCTGCTTCCGGCGTTCGGCGAGACAGCGCTCGAGGAGGTGACGCCGGCGTCGATCGAGCGCTTCCAGGGCGAGCTCGCGCGCCGGACTCACAGGGGCCGGCCGATCACCGCCCGTACCCGGCCGGAACAAGATCCTCGTGGTGCTACACGGGATCTTCCGGCGCGCGCGCAAGGTGTGGGCGCTGCCCTCGAACCCGCGCTTCGCGCGCCCCTGTCGGGGCTTATGTCAACGGCGTCTCGACCCGGAAGGTCGACAGGCTGGTGGAACAGCTCGGGATCGATGGGATGAGCAAGGACCGTTCGCCAATACCGACGAGCGGGTTATCCATTTTGGTCAGGTTGAGGCGCTCCGCGCCGTCGCACTCCCGAGGCCAACAAAAACCATTGGTGGTTGCGACCTCGCCGCCGAAGGGTTTCCAGGCGGATCTCTGGGGAGTTTGGTGGCCGGCGCGAGCCCGCTGGTTCCGTCTCACGGCCGACAGTGCGCCACCTGACGGGTTTCTCCCGGCATTGACTGGAGCGACCCTCGCGAGCGGGTGGGAGGCAAGCTGGAAGAAACAGGCGCCGGCCACCAGCACCGATCAGTCCGCGCGTGCCGCAAATCCGTAACGACCGCGTCGAGTCGACGTGGCTTCCCCACGAGCGCCCGATGCGAGTTTCACGTCGGATTCCGGTGCCTGCGTGCGCAAAGCAGGCGGCCGAGGCGACGTGGGCTCGCAGCGAGCGGCGTGCTAGTCGAGTCGCAGGCGCGCGTCGCCAAGCATGATCCGATCTCCTGGCCGTAGCTCGCACCGCCCGACGCGGAGGCCGTTGATGACCGTTCCGTTGGTCGAGGCGAGGTCCTGCATGATCCAGCGACCGTCCCGGCGGACAAGTCGAGCGTGGTGGCGGGAGACGCTCAGGTCCCCCAACACGACGTCGCAGGCATGATGGCGACCGATGATCAGTTCTCGATCCGGACCGGTCCAGTCGAGCGCCAGCAATGTCCAAGGTCGGACGCGTGGTTCTCCGAACAGGTCCTCGAGGCGGGCGATCATTGTGCTCATCGCCGCGGTCATCCGCGCCCGGATCCCTCGCCCCCGGAAGGTCAGGTCGCCGACTACCTGATCGGGCTGGATCAGGCTCATCCCGAGGACCGCGTCGAGCCGGTGATGGAACGTCTGCTCGCTGATCAGCCCGTCGGCGAATGCCGCCTCAAGCTTGTCGGTCAGCCGACTCCGTTCAGCGCCAGCAGTCGCCATAACGGGATTCTTTCGCGAACCAACGCCCGCGTCCACTTGTCCGCACGCGCGGCCATGACGACGGGCAGGAAGCGCCGCTGACGCCGCTGGGCTGCCCGATACTTCGAACAATGAGCGGCGAGAGCGTCGGTGCTGCTGAGCGGGTCTCGATACATCGGTCGCTGATCAGGCATTTCGCAGTGCTCCGCCGACCACAGAACGACCGGGATGTGACGGACATCCGGCTGCCGCCCGAGCACCTCGCACGGTTCGGATTGCTGCCCGGGCAGACGAGAATGGTCGAGCTGCCGGGAGCAGCGAGGGTGTGGATCGTGCCCGGGTCGCTAGGCGCGTTTCTGGCTTGGGAGAAAGTGCCCGCCCTCGGTCGCGCAGGGACCGTCGCGTCGGTCGGGAGGATCTGCATCCATGGTCTTTGGGGACTGAGCGAGGATCCTGGCGGGAATCGCTGGCTTGTTGGGCTTGTGCCTGACGGCAACGACCAGGTCACGCTCGTGCTGCGCGACGGTTCCAAGCAGAGCCTGGAGACAGTCGAGGGAGTCGTGGTGATCACACAGCTCGAGCCGGTCCACGCGATCGAGTTCCGCGACTTTGCCGGTGCTGCCCAGCATCAGCTGTGCTGAGCAGGCGCCCCGCGTTCTCGCACCGCGACGAACGGAGCCTGACGCGTCCGGTGGACCGTTCTCGTCTATCGCCGTTGGAGGGTCCGGGCGGCGGACTCCTGCTATGAGTTCGACCGACGGGCAGAGCAGGAGCGATCTGGTTTTGGAAGGGATTCGCCTGGTGTTGCTCCGCGGAGCTACACTGTCGTCGATGCCGAGCAAGCACCCCCGCATCGCGATCACCGCCGACTCTGAGCTGTCGGAAGCTCTTGAGCATGTACGGATGGCGACGGGCACGCGAGAGGCCGACGCCACGCTGGTGCGTCGGCTCGCGCTCGCGGGCGCCTACGCACAACTCGCGGCGCGCGAGGAACGACGTGCGGCGGCGCACGAGTTGTTCGAGGCGATGGACCAAGGTCTGTTCGAGCTCGATCTCGAAGCGATCGACGCGCTCAACGCATCGGCCGATCTGCCGCGGTGAGCGCGACCCCGTGGTCCGGGGAGGGGCCGGTTCTGGCCGACACCTCCGCCTGGATCGTCGCGCGGCGGCTACCGGCCGCCAGGGAGTTGCTGCTCGCTGCCGCCGAACGTGGCGAGATCGCGTGGTGTTGGCCGGTGCGCTACGAGCTGATGATCGATGCCCGCGGCGCAGACGGGATCGCTTTGGTCGACCGCACGCTGGAGGGCTTGCGCGAGATCCCGGTCGACCGCGCGGTCCAGCGCGGCGTGCTGGCAGCCATGCGAGAACTCGCAGCCACCCAATCCCACGAAGCGCACCGACTGCCCCTCGCCGATCTCACGGTTGCTGTCGCCGCCCAGCAGTCAGGCCTCGATGTGTTGCATCACGATCATCATTTCGACCGTCTCGCCACCCACCTCGGGATCCGCGCGGTGTGGATCGCTGAAAGATGAACGTGACCGTTCGCGTCACGCCCGCCCGCGACTGCCGCTTGATCGCCCATCCGGACGTGAAAGAGGGGCTTCTCCTTCGCGCCCCCCTGGGGTAGAAGCGGAAATCCTGAGGACTGAGGCGGGACCTTTGGGCGGGGTGAGCGCGTATGGTCAGTAGAGGCGCAGGAGCCCGACCGCTGCCGTGATCGTGATGATCCTGCTGCTGGCTGCGACGACGGCTGCGGGGCTGCGGCACGTGATCGCGGCACTCGGTTGGGCGCCAATGAACGGCTGCCAGGGCTGACGGCTACTGCGATGGCGCTGGGCTCGGCGATCGCAGCTTCTCGCGCGCGGCACGACATTGGAGCAACGCCAGCCCGAGCCGTAGGTGCGGCGCGTGTGGGCAGGTGGAGGCGACCCGAGACTCGAACCGTCGAGGTCGCCGCGGGCGCGACGGTGAAGCGGCTTGCTGTGTCTGAGCCTGTTGGCGTGGTATGGCTGCTTCGAGTTAGCGTTCGGCACGGTGCGACTGAAGGTCAGCTGGGCGATTCCGGGGCTAGCGGGCGTTGGAATCGCCGTACCCAAGCCACGTGGCGATCCGAGCGAGAGCTGTCGTGCGCGCGGCGGGTTTGAAACGTGTACGCAGGCTGTGGAAGCGTGCCCAATGCCGGCCGCCACCTGGCGCCTGAGGCTCGACAAACTTGCCGGACCGGCCGGCGAGGTCAAGCTGGCGTTCGCGGCTGGCTAGACACAGCGTCCCGACCCGACGCCGCCGGATCAGTGGCTCGCGAGCACTGTTGGCGCGATGTGCCAGTGCGACGCGTGTCGGTGCCGCGCGACGAGCATGACGAGCCGGCGGAGTCCAACACTCAGCGCGAGGATGACTGCGACTGGGATCAGCGCCACGGGGCCCGTGAACGCGAGCCCAAGCATGACCAGCACGCACAGCGCACCCGTGACTACCGCCCAGGTCCGTTCAAAGCGCTCGGTCACGGTCTCGGAGTGTATGTGTCGATGCAAGCCGGTCCAGCACGCCGTCTGGGTGCTTGCGCACATGCGCGCGGGTACGCTACTCCTGGTTGATCGCCTACTGGGGCGCGATCAGCGGGCTTCCGCATCTCCGGTCGTCGCAGCCCAGGCGGAAGCCGACCGCCGCGTATTGCCTATGCGGTCGGCGGCTCGTCGTCGCGGCCGGCGCCGAGCAGGACTCGGGTGAGCTTGTTGCGTTGGGCTAGCAGCTGGTCAAGCGCGGCTCGAAGCTCGTCATCCCTGACCGTCAGCGCGCCGCGTCCGTCGTCGCCGGCCTGCTCTGCGCTGACGAGCGCGGCGCGGCGCAGCAGCTCCTTGAAGAACGATGCGGTCACGCCGTCGGTCCTGGCGATGATCGGGTCTGTGTCGACGAGGGCGAGGTTCAAATTGCCGCGGTAGAGGGACAGGAGCCTGCGGCGGCCGTCGGCGTCGGGGAGCAGCAGCTCCACGGCCTGGTCCACGCGTCCGGGTCGCTGCGCCAGCGCCGGCTCGAGCAGGTCCGCGCGATTGGTCGTCAGGAGGAACGTGACGTCGGCGTCTGCGGCCAGACCGTCGACCTCGTTGAGGAGCTGAAACAGCAGCGGATGCTGCCCTGGATGCATGCCGCGATGCTCGGCGATCAGATCGACGTCCTCGACGATCACCAACGCGGGCTGCAGCGCCCTCGCGATCGAGACCGCCGGACGGATGTACTGCAGCGCGTTCCCGGACAGCATCACGACGGTGGTGTCGGTCATGCAGCTGATCAGGTAGCGAAGCGTGTGGGTCTTGCCGGTACCCGGCGGGCCGTGCAGCAGCACCCCCCGCTTGAGGTGTTGGCCGCTGGCGATCAACCGGCCGCGATGGCGGGCGATGCCGGTCACCTGCGCCTCCACGGCCTCCAGCACGCCGCTGGGAAGGACCATGTCCTCGCGCGTCAGGGCGGGGCGCTCGTGGAAGGCGAGCGGGGCGTCCTGGCGGCCGAACATCTCCGTTCCGAACGACAGGACCTGGCCTCGGAACACGCTGTGCTCGAGCGTCGCGGCTCGAAGCTCGCCCAGCGCGGCGGCGGCGCGATCCGAGTCGGCGCACAGTACCTCGACCGTTGCCTGCTCCTGACCGTGGCGCGGGTCGCCCTCTCGCAGCAGCAACGCCAGTCGGGCCTCGCCGTCGCAGATCAGGTAGAGCCCGCAGCGCACGCACGGTCGCGTCGCGCCGTTGGGGCCCGACGCCAGCCTGGCCATCGCGACAGCACCGACTCCGGGCCCGTGCTGTGCCAGCGTCGGCTGGGCCAGGTCGGCCAAAGTGAACATCCGGTGCTGGAAGCCCGTGATGCCAACGAGCGTGCTGTCGCGGCCCGGCGCCTGGATCCAACGATCAACCGCGCCCTGCACGTTGACATGCTCATAGATCGCCCAACCCTCGCTGATGACCGGCAGCGACGGCGCCTCCGGTCCGAGATGCCGAGCCAGCAGACGAGCCGGCGTCGGCGCCTCGTCCGCCCTGGCGCTGGACACCGCGATCCGCACGAGACGGCGCGCGAGCCGAAGCACATCGCCCGGCTCGGGCCGCAGCCAATCCGCGGGCGGCGGCATCACAGGATCCGAGGCGGACGCCGATCTCGATGCCTCACCGCTCACCAGCCGTATGCTGGCAGCTCCCGTAGCAGCCGTCGCCCTCGAACGCCAAGATCGCCACGCCGGCGTTGCTGCCAGGAATCATCAGCGACCCCACGCCAGGACCCCTCCTTCATCGCCGAACCGGCACGTTCGGTCGCGCTTCTGCTCCTGGAACTTGGCGAGCCAGAGCGGGAGTCAGTATCGGCGAGGCGATGATCGTTGGCCTTGCCGCGATCAACAGCGGCCGCGAGGGCTCAGCCGAAGGTGCGCCGGAGGTCGTTGGTGAGAACAAGCAGATGCAACGGGTCTGTCGGTGAGCGGTTGAACCCGAGCCGCTCGTAGAAGCTCGCGGCTCGCTCGTCGCGTGCGTGTACGAGGAGCGCCCGAGCGCTGAGCAGATCAGCGGCTTGCAGCACTCGCACCGCGGCGTCCACGACCAGCGCTCGGCCAAATCCGCGGCCTTGAACGGACTGCTCGACCGCGAGCCGCGCGAGCAGGATCACACCGATCGGATGCGCGGGCATGCCACGCGTGTGTCGCTCGGGAAGTTCCCGTCGATCGACGGATCCAGGCGCGAGCGCGTAATAGCCCAGCACCCGCTCGCCTTCAGCGAGAACGTATGTGCGAGCGGTCCCCGCCGCTGCTGCCATGAGCGCGAACCGCTGCAGCCACTCATCGAGCTCAGGGGCACCGCTATCGAACTCGGCAAGCGCGTGATCGCGCGTCAGCGGCGCGATCTGCACCGCGGTCAGGATCCGATCAGCTGGTCACGTAACGCAACCCCACGGCGCAGCTCCGGCAGGTCGCGGGCCGGACGATCGAGCTCCGCGACGAAGCGATCCCACTCGCCAGGATCAAGCATGAACTCTCGGCGATCGGCGAGCACCACGTCGGCCGCGGCAGCCGCAGCCCGCTCGACGAACGCGCTGGTGCTCACGCCTGAGGCCTCTGCAGCACGCCGGATTCGTTCATTCGCGTCCTCCGCGAGCCGCAGGTTCATTCGAGCCGTTCTCATGCCAGACATTGTACGTCATGCGGCCGGCCGAATCTCAGACGCTCGAGAACCCGCACCTGCATCGTCCCCGCTGCGGAACTGGTCGTCGCGCTTGTGCTCCAGCTCGCGGACGAGGTCAAGCGGGAGCTGGCTCCCACGGATCGAGCAGAGGAATGCCGCAGCCTTCGAAGTCGCCGGTGTTGCGCGTGACGACGGTCAGGTCGTGCACGAACGCGGTCGCCGCGATCAGGCTGTCGATCGTGTTACGCGGCGTTTTGGCGTTCAGCCTTCCCCAATGCTGAGCGATGCGCACGTCGACGCCGACGATCCGATCGGCGAACCGGTCAACGAGCTGCTCAAGCCACCTCGCGAACACCCCCGCCTGCGCGGGGTCACGCACTTGGAGGCGGTCGATTCCCTTGCGGATCTCGCCGATCGTGAGCACGCTCAGGTACAGGTCGGGGTCGCGGATGCTTGCGGCCCAGGCGCGAACATTGGCGTCGCGACCACGCCGAATCTCTGAGATCACATTCGTATCCAGCAGATAACTCACAGCTCGACCTCGCGCCCAAGATCCCGGTCACGATCGAGCTCGAGCGCATCGAGGTCTGGGGCGCAACGGAGATACTCGAGCAAGCTCGGCTGCTCTCCGCGCAGGCGGTGGTATTCCTCGGCTGAGACAACCACCACGGCCTCCTTGCCGTGCTTGGTCACGACCTGCGGACCATCGGTTCGCGCGCGCTCGACGAGCTCGCTGAACCGCTGTTTGGCTGCTTGGAGTTGCCAGGCCACCCGAACTCCTGAATCACTTCTGGACAGACTAGACAGATTGTAGCGTTGGCCCCAGTCCAACGCGAGACGCCCGCTTCATCGCCTTTGCAGGCACGACGGGCACGCTTCTGCTCAGGGTGCCGCTGCGGGCATAGGAGAAGCCCACGATCTCCGACATCGAGAGCTCACAGGCCGCGCGGGATGCGAGCCTTGACCCCGCCGGCGAGCTCGCTCATCCGGGTAAGCAAGAGCGCCGCGGTATCGACCTCTCGCGCAGTCGCCTGCCGATCGCTTGCCGCCAGTTCGGCCTGTAGACGAGCGGCTTCGGCG